>CALXAF010000129.1 GCA_944386185.1 uncultured Oscillospiraceae bacterium | reverse complement strand
ACGACCTTATGAGCGGGGCTAGGATCGAGGTTAACGACATAAAGGAGAACCCTCTGGACTTTGCCCTCTGGAAAGCCGCAAAGCCCGGTGAGCCCAGCTGGGATTCGCCCTGGGGCCAGGGTCGGCCAGGATGGCATATAGAGTGCTCTGCCATGTCCAATAAGTATCTGGGCAAGACCATAGACATACACGCCGGCGGCGCCGACCTTATGTTCCCCCACCACGAGAACGAGATAGCCCAGTCTGAGGCGGCGAATGGCTGTAAATTCGTAAATTACTGGGTGCACAACGGCTTCATCTCCATAGACAACAAGAAGATGAGCAAGTCACTGGGCAACTTCTTCACAGTGAGGGAGGCGGCGGAGGCGTACGGCTACGAGACTATCCGCATGTTCATGCTGATGAGCCACTACAGGAGCCCCCTCAATTACTCAGGGGAGATACTAAAGCAGGCCGCGGCGGGCCTTGAGAGGCTGAAGACGGCCCGTGAGAATCTGGAGTTCATCGCTCAAAACGGTGCCGACGGAGACATTACTCCTGAGGAGAGGGCCTTTGTGGATGGGCTTTCAAAGTATAAAGAGAAGTTTGTCGAGGTCATGGACGACGACTTCAACACTGCAGACGGTGTTTCAGTGCTCTTTGAAATGGCCCGGGAGATGAACATCGCCACAGGAGCCGACAGGAACCCCACAAAGGCGCTGGCCAGAGAGTGCATGGGCGCATTCGACGAGCTGGAGCAGGTGCTGGGTATACTGTATAAGAAAGGCGATGCCGCAGAGGATACGCTGGCGGCACAGGTTGAAGAGCTCATTATGCGCCGGCAGGAGGCCCGCAAGGCCAGGAACTTTGCCGAGGCCGACAGGATCCGCGACGAGCTGCGTGCCCAGGGCATAGAGCTGATGGATACGCCACAGGGCGTCAAGTGGAAAAAGGCGTGACACAGATTACAGAACAGTACGTGGATATGGATTTTGCTCTGATTATTGAGCAGAGCAGAGAACTGAATTGCAATTGAGTTATAATTTAATGTGCATAGCACATCGCTGATGCGATGTTTTTCGC
Organism: uncultured Oscillospiraceae bacterium; assembly: GCA_944386185.1. Lineage (GTDB taxonomy): Bacteria > Bacillota > Clostridia > Oscillospirales > Oscillospiraceae > RUG626. The sequence continues at coordinate 9,124 of CALXAF010000129.1, read as the reverse complement.
GGAAAGTCATGTGGACATACCGCCTTTGCGTGTTATAATATGTATGATAAATTATGACGCGCAGGGGCGGTATTTTTAACCGTGATAGGCTTGAATACCCGCTATTTGCAGTTGCGGGGCTATTTTTCCGGATATTTAAGGAGTTCCCATATGAAGCTGATGGTACTTGACGGCAACAGTATAGTTAACAGGGCGTTCTACGGGGTGCGGATGCTCAACGCTCCGGACGGCACCCCTACAAACGGTGTCTACGGCTTTCTAAATATATTCAACAAGCTGATGGGCGAGGAGGCGCCGGATGCCGTGTGCGTCACATTTGACCTGCCCGCTCCCACATTCCGTCACCAGCAGTTTGACGGTTACAAGGCCCAGCGGAAAGGTATGCCCGACGAGCTGGCGGCCCAGATGCCGGTTTTGAAGGAGACCCTTGACGCGATGAACGTGCGCCGGTACGAGCTTGCCGGCTGGGAGGCCGACGACCTCATTGGCACCATCGCCTCCATTTGCGGCAGGGACGGCTGGGACTGCGTGATAGTGACCGGCGACAAGGACAGCTTCCAGCTGATAGATGGCCACACCAGCGTGAAGCACGTGAAGAGCCGTATGGGAAAGACTGAGACAAAGCTCTACGACACGGAGACTTTTTATGAGGAGTACGGCTTTGAGCCGAAGAAGATAATCGACCTGAAGGCCCTGATGGGAGACGCTTCGGACAATATCCCCGGAGTCCCCGGCGTGGGCGAAAAGACCGCCATGGACCTGGTGCGCAGGTTTGGCACGCTCCAGGATATATACAGGGATTTGGATAGCCTTGACATAAAGCCGGCTGTTAAAAATAAGCTGGAGGCCGGGCGTGAGTCAGCCGAGATGAGCTACGAGCTTGCCACCATCCACACCGACGCGCCGGTGGAGTTCACCCCTGAGGAGGCCCGGGTGGAGCCGGTGGACAATGACAGGCTGTGGGAGGTGTTCGAGCGCCTGGGGTTCCGCCGCCTTACAGAGACATTCGGACTAACACCGCCGGAGGGTGGCGCCTGTGAGGAGCAGCAGACCATTGAGTTTACAGGCACCTGTGAGAGCCTGGAGATAGCGGGTGAGACTGAGCTTCAGACGATGGAGGATGAGCTTGATGGGAGGCAGGCGGCAGTGGCCTTCTCCGAAGATATGGGTATCGCCGTGGCTCAGGAGGAGAACGGGACCAGGGCGTATATCCTCAGGGAGAGCTCACCTCTATATAGGAGGGGCATGGAGTTTTTGTGCTCTGACAGGGTCAAAAAGACTGGACACAATATAAAAGATATTATGGGAAAGCTCCTGGAGAGGGGCTTTAATACAGAGGGCTGGTGCTTTGACACAGCCCTGGCGGCCTACCTTATCGACCCCACGGCCAGCGGATACGATATGGATAGGCTAACCAGGCAGTACTGCGGCTTTACAATAATGGAAGACGGGGACAGCGAGCAGCTGTCCCTCCTGCAGGAGGACACCCGTGAGATCGCCCGCCTGATGAGTTCAGGAGCGGCGGCGCTGGCCCTGAGAGAGCGTCTGGAGCCGGAGCTGGAGGCTTTGGGGCTTACGGGAGTGCTCACGGATATAGAGCTTCCGCTCTGTCCTGTGCTGGCAAAGATGGAGCGAGCGGGGTTCCTGGTGGACAGGGAGGCGTTGGAGAACTTCGGCAAGCTCCTCTCTGAGGAGATAGGGCGCCTTGAGGAGGCGATATACACCCTTGCTGGGGAAGAGTTCAATATAAACTCGCCAAAGCAGCTGGGGGAGATATTGTTCACAAAGCTGATGCTCCCGGCGCCGAAAAAGACAAAGACCGGTTACTCCACAAACGCCGACGTATTGGAGAAGCTGAAGCCCAAGCACCCGATAGTGGGGCTTGTTTTGGAGTACAGGGAGCTTGCAAAGCTCAAATCAACTTATGCCGACGGCCTCACCCGCGTTATAGCGCCGGACGGCAGGATACACACAAACTTCCAGATGACGGTGACGGCCACCGGGCGCCTCTCGTCCACAGAGCCGAACCTGCAGAATATACCCATACGGAGGGCCCTGGGTGGAGAGATACGGAAGATGTTTGTCGCCCCGGAGGGGTACGCGCTTGTGGATGCCGACTACAGCCAGATAGAGCTGCGGATCCTGGCCCATATATCCGGCGATGAGACAATGAAGCGGGCGTTTATAGACGGGCAGGATATACACCGCATAACGGCGGCCCAGGTGCTGGGGATACCGCCGGAGGAGGTGACACCGGAGCAACGCAGCCACGCCAAGGCGGTGAATTTTGGGATAGTGTATGGGATATCCGCTTTCTCGCTGTCTGAGGACATCGGCGTGCCGGTGAGCGTGGCGCGGGACTATATAAACACTTACCTGGCCAGATACCACGGTGTCCGAGACTATATGGAGCGGGTTGTGGAGGAGGCCAAGGAGAAGGGGTATGTTTCCACAATATACGGCCGCCGCAGGCCGATGCCGGAACTGCGGGCGGCAAACAGGAACGTGAGAGCCTTCGGCGAGCGTGTCGCCAGGAACATGCCCATCCAGGGTACAGCAGCGGACATAATGAAGATCGCCATGATAAGGGTCCAGAGGGCGCTTGAGAAGTCCGGGCTTGATGCCAGGCTCCTGCTGCAGGTCCACGACGAGCTGATAGCCGAGTGTCATCAGGATGTGGCAGAACAGGTACGGGACATATTGAAGCGGGAGATGGAGGGCGCCGCGGAGCTCACCATACCGCTCACTGTGGACGCTCACATCGGGCACAACTGGTTTGAGGCAAAATGATAGAGATAGTAAAAGCCGGAGAGAGACATCTGCCGGAGATAATGGAGATTGAGCGGGAGAGCTTTTCAATCCCCTGGTCGGAAAACTCCGTGAGGTTCGAACTTGATAGCCCGGACGCTATATGTTTGGCGGCTCTTGTGGAGGGACAGGTGGCAGGCTTTGCCCTGCTGCACGTTATCGAGGGCGAGGGGGAGCTTTTCAACATCGCCGTCAGAAGCGATCTGCGGGGCCGCGGAGTGGGCGGGGAGCTGCTCTCAGCACTTCTGCGCACTGCCGCGGGCTCGGGCGTAAGGAAGATATTCCTGGAGGTGCGCAAATCGAACGGGACAGCGATCAGGCTCTATAGGAGATGCGGGTTTGCCGTCTGCGGAATTAGGAAGAACTATTATGAGGCACCCCGGGAGGACGCAATGCTCATGGATATTGAGTTCGAGCACGGGTATGGAATGTGAGGTTTATATAGTGAAGATACTGTCGATTGAGTCATCCTGCGACGAGACAGCGGCGGCTGTCACAGAGAACGGAAGGACGGTGCTGTCCAGCCAGGTGCTGTCCCAGGCGGATATGCACGCCATATATGGCGGAGTGGTGCCGGAGATAGCCTCCAGGAATCACATTATGGTGATATCACGCCTTGCACAGGCGGCACTGGATGAGGCCGGCATAACAAAAAAGGACATTGACGCCATAGCCGTCACATATGCCCCTGGCCTGATAGGCGCCCTGCTGGTGGGGGTGAACTTTGCCAAGGGGGCCGCCATGGCCATGGGTGTGCCGCTTATACCGGTGCACCATGTGCGGGGCCATATAGCGGCAAATTATATCGCCTTCCCGGAGCTGGAGCCGCCTTTTGTGTGCCTGGCCATCTCAGGTGGCAATACAGCTATAGTCGATGTGCGAGGCTACACCGATATGAGTATAATAGGCTCCACCCACGATGATGCCGCAGGCGAGTGCTTTGACAAAGCGGCCCGGGTGCTGGGGCTTCCCTACCCGGGAGGGCTCCCGCTGCAGAGGCTGGCAGAGGGCGGGGACGACTCGGCATTTGCGCTTCCCCACGGGAAGATACAGGGACACCCCTACGACATGTCCTTCTCGGGCCTTAAAACGGCAGTCGTGAACATCGTACATAACGCCCAGCAGAAGGGGGAGGAACTGGACAGGGCAGGGCTTGCTGCCTCTTTCCAGCGGGCAGTCAGCGAGACGCTGGTGCCAAGGACAATGGCGGCGGCGGAAGAGCTGGGGTACGACACCGTAGTGGTGGCCGGCGGCGTCGCTGCAAACACTCGCATACGGGCGGACTTCGAGCGTGCCTGCAGTGAGAGCGGCAGGAGGCTTTTCGTGCCGCCGTTGAGGCTGTGCGGCGATAACGCCGCTATGATCGGATGCCAGGGATACTACGAGTATCTGGCGGGAGCTTCTGCCGGTATGGAGTTGAACGCCTACGCGAATATGGACATAGACCATGTGGTGTTCTGAGGCTTGCAGGGTTTGATGTGGCAATAATTCATTTAAGGCTTTTTCAGGTCAGAATATGCCGGGAAAGTGGTGTTATGTAAAGTATATATGAGTTTTGCTTTTTCGACATATTGAGACAGCGGAGATTGAATTAAATGGGAATAATCCTGCTGTGCCTAGGGACAGTAAGCTCACATGGCTGTGGAAAACTATGTGGACAATGTGAATAACTTTCTGTAAATGCGCATAAAAGTAAAATTTACGTCAACTTTCCTGCTGCCATAATTGTGAGAAATCTAAAGTCAAAGATTGTGAAAAATTGATGTAAAGGGAGATAAATCACCGCGTTTGGATAACTTGGAAAATGAAGCCATTGGCAGTTTATACGAGAAATATTGAATGAAAAAGACTCAATTGAATTTTTGATTACAGAATGTTATCACCAGATCAAAGGAGGGGTAGCGTGGGGATCCATGATGGCCACAGGGGCAGGGAGAAAGAGAAATTCCGGGACTTTGGCCTGGATATACTGAGCGACCACGAGGCCTTGGAGCTGCTGCTCTATTTCTCCATACCTAGGGGCGACGTAAATCCGCTGGCACACAGGCTGGTGGACAGGTTCGGGTCATTTGCCGGGGTGATGGACGCCAGGTATGAGGAACTTCTGGAGGTTGAGGGCGTGGGAGAGAATACGGCGACTCTCATAAAGTACATACCACAGGCGGCCAGAAGGTACCTTATCTCAAAGGCCAGGGCCGAGGGGATAATCAACAGCCCTCAGCGGGCAGGGAATTATATGAAGCCACTGTTCTTTGGGGAACGGGACGAGGTGGTGTATATCGCCTGCCTGGACGCCAAGTGCAAGGTGCTGGGCTGTAAGCTGGTGGGCAGAGGCAGTATAAATTCAGCAAGCGTAAGCATAAGGAAAATAGTTGAGATAGTCCTGAACATGAACGCAGCGTACGCCATATTGGCGCACAACCACCCCAGTGGGCTTGCACTGATCTCCCAGGAGGATATAAATACAACTGAGAAGGCTGCAAAAGCACTGGAGGCTGTCGATGTGAAACTTCTGGATCACATAGTGGTTGCTGAAGATGACTTTGTATCCATGGCGGATGATGGAATATTGAAGAACGCCCTGTATAGATAATCTTATAGATCTGTAGACACAATAGGGATGGCGGAGCCAAGCTCCGCCATCCCTATTGTTTTTGCAGCTTGTGCGTTTTAGCTGATCATATAGTAAAACTCCGATATATATGCCGGTTTTTCATAAAATTGTTAAAAAACATGATAAGTTTTTTGTTGACGGGAAAAATTGCTGTTACTATAGTTATAACAAGGAGAATAAATATGAATATTAACATAGGCACGTTGAAAATTCGGGAAAATCGATGACGTTACTACAGGGAGTACTGCAAAAAACGCCGATATGTGGTGAAAATGAGGAGGAAATATGAACATTACAGGGATCGGACATATAGGTATACGGTGTAATAGTTTGGAGGAAACTTTTGAGTTCTACACAAAGGGACTTGGTGGAGAGAAAGCTTTTGAGCTGTGTGATGAGGATGGAGTCCCATACCTAACCTATATTGCAATGCCGGGTGGACAGTTCGTGGAACTGTTTCATGAAAACTACACCGGCGACAACAAACCCCAGAAACGTTCCTTTGTCCATATCTGCCTGGAGGTAGAGGACTTTGCCAAGGCGGTGCGGCAGCTTCAGGCAAATGGGGTCAAAGTTACGTCGGGAGGAGATGGTTCACCGCTGCTGGAGGAGCCGTTTGAGGAGAGAACCCCAGACCGGTGCGGAAGCCTGTGCGCTTTCGTCACAGATCCTGAGGGCAACGATGTGGAGCTTATGCAGTTTACAGAGAACAGCAAACAGATAAAGGGGGGCAAATTCCATGTCTGAACCGATTAAAGGTCTCACACATGTCTCATATTTTTGCGGAACGCCTGACAAGTTTAAGGAGATGCTTGACTTCTATGTGGATAAGCTGGGATTTGCCCCTAAATTCACATTGGACTTTGACGTGGGTGTAATAGATAACTACAGGCAGGCGGGGTATGCAGTAGAGGCGGCTCCCGGCGATACATGGATAGCATATGTGGAGATATGCCCGGGACAGTTTGTTGAGCTTTTCAATATGGGAGGTCCGTTCCAAGGGGATAACAGTGTAAAACATGTCTGTTACACTGTGGAGGATATACGGACGGCCATAGAAGAGCTTCTGGACAGAGGCGTGGAGGTCTGGGAGGGTCCGAAGAGTCTGGGTAAGCCCTACGATCTTGGTGAGCCTCACTCTCCAGGAGCCTGCGGAAGTTACACTTGTTTCCTGGAGGATCCCGCCGGGAACGAGGTGGAGCTTATGGAGTACACAGATAGGAGCCTGCAGCGCGCTTGGATAGAAGGGAGATGAAGGCTGCGCGGACGAGCGTTTTGCGATAGCCACGCTGGATTCCTCCGCAAAGCTGTTCTATCGGTTTTTAAAGGAAAATAATCTGGCACAATAAGATAAACTTAAGATAAAAAGAAGCAGCCGCAAGGCTGCTTCTTTTTATTATGCCGAAGTGTTTAAAAGTGTGCTGTGGACGTAGGCCCTCGGGGAACAGTGGTAATACTCCCTGAACGCCTTGTGAAAGTTGCTGCTGTTGCTGTACCCAAGCATCGATGATATCTCATCGATGGGGAGAGTTGTGCATTTGAGCAAGGTAACGGCCCTGTCCATCCTGAGTTCAAGAAGTATTTCAGAAAAGGTTTTACCAGTCTCCCGACGCATGAGCGTTGATATATAGTTGGGATGGTATGAAAAGCGCAGGGCCAATTCCTTGAGAGTGACGGTGTCCATATGTTCGCTCATGTAGTGAACTATCCGCTCCGACAATCTCTGGCCGGATGAGTCAAGATACACACTGCTGTAACGTCGGGTAATCTGCATCAAAAATGCCAACACCAGCGGTTTGAGAATATCCTGCGTGTCCTCTTTCCTGAAAGCGTACTCAATGACCATCATTTCAAGCAGCGTACGGACTGTGCAGTTATTCTCAACCTTGAAGTGGATAAACTCCTCTGAATAATGGTCGGTGGCAGGGTCGATGAAAAAACGGAACAGGGATGAACTTGTGGAGAGCATGGGAAGAAAGGAGTGGAAAAAGGTGTCACGCTTTATCAGAACGCCGAAAATTATGGTCTCCTGATTGTCGTGCACAAAGAGGGCGTGGCCGGCGAACGGCTGCCCGGCGTAGAGTTCATTCTCCCTTATGGTTATCTTGTGGTCGTATTTGTAACTCAGGGACTCATACTGCCCCCTATAGGTGTAATTGAAGTAGAAAAAATCATGGCGGTGGAAAAGTTCCTGCACACCACTGCTCTTGTGTACGGTGATTAGTATATCCTCATCCTCCGGCCCGGGCCATTTGTACATTTTTTCAATGCGTCCGCCCACCGGAATATCGTGATAAACAAAGCCCAGCGTTGGGAACTCGTCCTGCAGTTTCCCTATAGCGGCACGAAGGTTGTGATTACCCATAAAACTCTCCCTCCCTTAAAAAAATTATAGCACTTTATATGAGATTTTACCACATATAATATTAAGATTCAGCGTGGCGCCAGATTTGAAAATTTGTTACAATATTTTTTGTAAATTATGTAAAATTTAAATCATTTTCAAAATATGTAAGGAGTGTTTCACATTTGAATCAGAAAAACAGGACTGTCCCCAATCCCTACATATTTTATGGAGGGATGTTCGCTTTTTTCTTCCTTGCGTATTCGCTTACGTATACACTTATATCCGTATACCTTCTGGGCAGAGGTTACTCCCCGAGCCAGGTCTCACTGGCAGTGACCACATCATCCATCCTGATGGTTATTGTTAATCCATTTGTAGGCGTACTCCAGGCCAGGTTGGGGATAAGGAAAGTGAACTACGGTATATTTTTCGTCACAGTGTCGGGGATGCTGATACTATTCCTGGCCTCAAACTACCTGCTTATCCTCCTGGGTTATGGGATGGCAATGGCCACACTGTGCGCCGCCCAGCCGGGATTGGAGAACATCGGTACCAAGGCTCCTGTTGCATATGGGAGGATCAGGGTGTTTGGTACGCTGGGCGCCTCAGTTGGAATGCAGCTTTCTGGAGTATTATATGATAATGTATCCCCGAGATCTATGTTTATCGCGGCTGTTGCCGCCATGGTGGTTTACATTGCATGCCTTGCCGGTACTGCCGGAGCGGGCGGAGGGGATGTACGGGCGCGTCCTCGTGAAAGCTCCGGCGTAAGGGAACTTGCGCGCAACAGGAAATACCTTCTATACCTGGTTATCCTGACGCTCTTCTACGGGGCTGCAGATCTGGCTACCACATACTGCTCACCTATGCTGCAGCTTGAGGGGATGACGGTGACACGTGTGTCAACGGTCTTGCTGCTGGCATGCCTGGCGGAGTCGCCGGTGATATTCCTATCACAGAAGTTTATGGACAAGGTCAGCAGCAAGACACTTCTTACGGCGGTGTTTGCCGGGCTCCTGATCAACGTTTCGGCATGTGCGCTAAATATGCCACTGCCAGTGAAGCTTGTGGTTATATGCCTCACCAAGAATACCTCGTATATGCTGATGATAATGACGAATATGAAGATAGTGGCGTCACTTGTGGGACAGGAACATCAGATAACCGCCCTGTCGGTCTGCCAGATGATGAAGTGCCTTGGAGGAGTCGTAATAATTAATGCTGGAGGGGCGATTCTGGAGGGCCGGGACTACAGCGCTATGTACGTGTTCTGTGCCGCCGTGGCATTGGTGGGACTGATCCTGGCGGCATCATTTAAACTACCGGAGAGCTCCGGCAGCGGGATGTTCGGCAGG
>CALXAF010000128.1 GCA_944386185.1 uncultured Oscillospiraceae bacterium | reverse complement strand
CCCCAGGCTCTCCCCGGGCAGTACTTTGTAGCTGTGCACTTTAATCGTCCTTACATTGAATTGGTTGCGGGCCTCTGAGCCATTATATGCTTATATGTGGGACGGGAACAAAAATATTTTATGGAAAATCCTTGACAACAGTGGCCTAGATGGATATAATAATTTTTGCGCTTAGCGGGATTGTGTAAAGGTAGCACAGCGGACTCTGACTCCGTATGTGAGGGTTCGAATCCTTCTCCCGCTGCCATTGAAGAACGTTAACTTTGATTTTGAGCATATCAAGGTTAACGTTCTTTTTATTCATATATAATTCTTTTTCTGCAGCAGCTTCAGCTATGTTTGACCTTATTTTAGTAGCCTGCTTGAGATACATAGAATATTAAAGCCGTAAGAACTGCGTTATAAAGCATAGAGAAGGGGAGTGAAGCCTGATGGAAATTAGAAAGATATTTGATACGATACCAGAGGAATTTGATAAGCACAGGCCGCGCTATGGGACGGAACTTTTTGAAAGCCTTATCGACTATTCCAAAATCTCCCACTCAAGCACTGTCCTTGAGATTGGCCCGGGGACAGGCCAGGCGACAGACCCTATATTGGATACGGGATGTGACTACAACGCCATTGAGCTGGGGGAACACCTGTGTGAAATGATGGTGCGTAAATACAGCCGGTATCCGAATTTTAAGATTGTGAACGGTGACTTTATCACGTACGATTTCGGTGTGCAAAAATTTGACATGGTATACTCCGCCTTAACCATCCAGTGGATACCTGAGGATATCGCATTCAAAAAGACGTTTGAACTATTAAAGCCAGGCGGGACACTGGCGATGATCACGTTGGAAGGCGATTATAAAACTCCCAATGAAGATTTATACAACAGGATACAGCAGGTGTACTCAGATTTTTTTAAACCGGATGTGAAGTATGAGCATGGGGATTTCAGATACTCTCGTGCGACTGATTATGGATTTGTTGATTTTATGAGGCGTGAATTCCGAGGCAGGCGTGAATATACTGCCGATGAATTCGTAGCATTTCGCAAGACGCACAGCGACCATATGGTGATTCCCGAGCCATATTACAGCCAATTTTTTGATGGGCTTCGCAAAGCGGTCCTGGAGGCCGGGGATAGGATAACATTTATTGACACCTATGTTTTGTATACAGCGAAGAGACCACTATAAAGAAGACATGTGCTACCAGATTAAATCCATAGTCATGACGGAGACTCGGTTCAGGATTGTCTGAAGCAGTATGAAGCATGACTGCAGGGGGATGATAATAATAGAAAATGTTATTGAGATATCGAGCATAAAAGAACCGGATCTGCAAGTGTATACAAGTCTAACCAACCCACAATTGAGATTGGTATGCGAGGCGGAAGGAGGAATATTTATCGCTGAGGGAGGGAAAGTGATAGGGACAGCGCTTGAGACCGGATGCATACCCAGATCGTTTTTAATATCAAAAAGGCACATTGCCACATTCAAAGAGCAAGTGCCTGAGAAGTGGTCAAATGTGCCTATATATACAGCTGATGACAGTGTGCTCCAGGAGCTGACAGGCTATAAGTTGACACGTGGCATGCTGTCAGCGATGGTGAGGCCTAAACTTCCAAGCCTTGAGGAGGTCTGTGCCTCGGCAAAGAGGATGGCAGTACTTGAGAATATTGTAGACGCTACAAATGTGGGAGCCATATTCCGTTCGGCTGCGGCCCTGGAGATGGACGCTGTGCTTGTCACGTCATCCTGCTGCGACCCGTTCTACAGGCGCGCAATGCGTGTCAGTATGGGGACGGTGCTGCAGATCCCGTGGACATGGATAGATAGGGGAGAGTGGCCGGAGCCCGGTATAACGAAGCTCAGAGAATTTGGTTTTAAGACAGTGGCCATGACTTTGAGCCGCAATTCAATACCAATCGACGACCCGGCGCTTCTATCCCAGGACAAGCTGGCTGTTGTACTCGGATCTGAGGGCGATGGCCTTGCGCCGGAGACGATAGCGGAATGTGACTTTTCTGCTAATATACCGATGCGGCACGGGGTGGATTCCCTGAATGTGGCAGCCGCTGGTGCTGTAATCTTCTGGCAGCTGAGATCTAAATGATATGGACCCTCACATATATATTTATAATACAAAGCTATTTATGGGTGCTTTTTCTCCACTTTAAAAGGAGCGCTGAATTGATAATGACAAGGACGGATCCCGCGTTGTGAACAAGGGCTCCGATAACCGGATTGAGCACTCCGGGTATGGCCAGGCCAATTGCCAGAAAATTGAGAGCCATGGAGAAAGTGATATTGCACTTTATGGTCGTCATCATCCTTTTTGCAAGTGAGAGAAGATGGGGAAGTTCTTTAATTTCATCGTCAACCAAAACTATATCTGCGGAGTCAATGGCAATGTCACTGCCGATACCACCCATAGCGATACCGACATCTGCTTTTTTCAGTGCCGGGGCGTCGTTAATGCCGTCACCGATCATGCAAACTTTTTGACCATTCAGCTGGAATTTATCAATAACCTTGAGTTTGTCTTCCGGAAGGCAGCTTGAATGGACCTCTCTTATTCCGAGGCTCCTGGCGATGGTGACTGCCGAGTTCTCATTGTCGCCGGTGAGCAGCACAGGCTCTATTCCGAGAGCTGACACTTCAGATATCATCTGACGGCTCTCGGGCCGGATGACGTCGGACAGGGCCAGATAACCTGACAGGCGCCCATCAACCGATATGTAAATTATTGTGCACCCGCTGTCCATCAGGTCACGAATCTGCCTCAAGCCGTCGTCCGGGGTGGGGATGCTGTGTTCCCGGAGAAGCTGAACATTGCCTGCTATGACGCGGTGTCCTGCAACATCTGCGGTGACGCCGAGCCCCGGCAGCATACGAAATCCGTCTGGAGCGATGGGGGCATGCCCATACTTGCTTTTAAAGCTATAGACGATCGCTCTGCCGAGAGGGTGTTCAGAGCTCAGTTCGGCTGAAGCGGTAAGAGAGAATAAATCGTCCTCACCGAGACTGTTGTCAAGGCTTGCGACTGATATGACCTGCGGCGTACCCAGCGTTAGTGTCCCAGTCTTGTCAAATGTCACTTTGCTTACTGTGGCAAGCCGTTCAAGGGCGTCACCCTGACGGACTAGAAAACCGTGCTTTGTGGCGTTGCCGATGGCCGCCATGATTGCGGTTGGGGTGGCCAATACCAGGGCACACGGGCAAAACACAACGAGGATCGTAACGGCACGTATGATCTCATGGGTCACGGCCCAGGTGATTGCTGCGGCGCTTAGAGCTATGACTACAATCCAGGTCGCCCACTTATCCGCCATGCCGACAATTTTGGCTTTTCCGGCGTCAGCGGATTGGACGAGCCTTATCATACGTTGTATAGAGCTGTCCTCACCGACCTTTTCAGCGCGCATAGTAAAAGCTCCAAATTGATTCACAGTGCCGCTGGAAACCACATCGCCCGGCCCCTTGTCCACTGGGAGGGATTCACCTGTCATGACAGCCTGATTAATCGATGTCTCGCCGGAAACTATCTGCCCGTCTACAGGGATGCTCTCACCGGGAAGTATACGTACTATATCCCCGACCAGCACATCCTGTGCTGGTATTATAGTTTCTTGGCCGTCTCTAATTACGCGTGCTGTCTGTGGAGTGAGGTGTACAAGCTTCTCGATGCCCGCACGTGCCTTGGCGACTGTCATGTCCTCCAGAAGGGCACCCAGCTGCATTATGAAGGCTACTTCTCCTGCAGCGAAGTCCTCATGCGTAGCTACAGAAGCGATGAGTGCCAGTGATACCAGGACGTCAGCCTTTATATCGAAAGCAGTTACAAGGCCTATAAAAGCCTCCAGGATAATTGGAATACCACAGAGCAGGATAGCTACCCAGGCGGCGTCAAAGGGGAGAGGGATCAGGTCAAAAATACTGATGATAAGTGCTATGCCTGATATGATAAGCAGTGCGATATCCTTTTTTATGCCGCCGGCATCGAGTATTTTTTCAAGCTTTTCCATAAGGGCACTCCTTTCAAATACCTATGGGGGTATATGTTTACAGTATACCCGTATGGGTATACTGTGTCAAGGAGTATGAATACAAAAAGTACCGGAGATTTCTCCGGTACTTTCTGTATATTGACTGTTATGTTATATTTGCAAAACGTTCTACGGCTTTGGTGAAGTTTTCAATAGTGCGATCTGCGTCTCCATGTTCAATACCATCGCGGACACAATGCTTAATATGTCCCTCCAGGACGACCTGCCCCACCCGATGCAGTGCGGATTTTGCTGCGTTTATTTGGGACAATATATCCTCACAGGGTACATCTTCATCCACCATGCGGTCAATAGCCTGAACTTGTCCAATGATCTTTTTTAATCTGCGGTGCAGATTATCAGAATCCATACACTGTTTCATATTTTACCTCTTGCTCATATCTTCGGTATCATGGTCGACATTGCCAGAATTTTTTTTGTTGGATGAAGTTGTGTGTCTGCGAATAAGATCAAAAATTTTTGACGTCTTCTCATCTTTTTCTCTACGCATAGCCTCTATCTCCTCGAAGGTACTGCCCGTTGTAGCGCCCTCTCCACGGCGCAATTCCTCAACCCGCTTTCTCGCGTATGCGTCGGCGGCGGTTTTACGTTTGCGCCTATTTTTATTATATATGATTATAAACGCAATATAAGCGGCCAGGAGAAGAAACAGAAGAAAGATGATTATTCTTACGAAAGTGTTTGATAGAGTTCTGCCAATCTCATACTTTATATACGCAAACCTGTCTAATTCCACCGCTGTATTTGCAACAAGAGCCGCAGAACCATATTCTACACCGTCAAGGGAAACTGATACGGAACCCAAAACAGTGCCCTGATCGATAGGCGCCATAAGTGATGTCCCGTTTTCAGTACTGTTGACAGTATAGCTTAGCTCCACCTGGCTGAGGTCGGCATCATTGCTCAAAAGCACTGATATGCTATTTTCAGGGCATAGGACTAAGCTGCTTCGGCCTTTCGCCAAATCAACAGGCACTTCTGTCACCAGGTCAGTGGTACTTAGGACTTCTCTGTAGCTGAAATTATCAAAGCCCCAGTTAAAAAGCCTGACCGTCTCAGAGAAACTCTGCACTTGAGTGGTTCCATCCTCAATTACAACAGATTCAGCTCCGAGGACTACGGAAATCATATGCCTGTCTTCATTTGAGGCGGTACTTATAAGGCAGTAACCTGCGGCCTCTGTGTGTCCTGTCTTGACACCTGAAGCATATTCATAATAATACCGACTCTCGGGACGTATGAGAAAGTTTGTGCTGGTAAGTTCCCGTGGTTCGGAGAGATTAGTTGCGGGCACTGTATATGAGGCAGCAGAAACTATCTCATTAAAAAGGGGATAGGAAAGGGCGTTGGCGGTTATTAGGTATAGGTCATATGCCGTAGAGTAATGGTTATCGTCCGGCATGCCGTGAGTATTTGTGAAATGTGTATTTTTACACCCAAGCTCCTGTGCCCGCTGGTTCATAAGTTCTACAAAAGAGTCCCTATCTCCGGATATGTACTCTGCCAACGCGTTGCAGGCTTCATTTGCTGAAGCGAGCATGGCACAGTATAGAAGATCGTGAAATTCTATCTGCTCACCAGCTAAGAGACCAGCTGTACTGCCATCAGAGGAAATATCTGCATAAGCGGTATTGCTTATTGTCACTATATCGTTAAGTTCGACCTGGCCTGCATTATAGGCCTCGATAGCCAGCATAACTGTCATGACTTTGGTAAGGCTGGCAGGTGCGCGCTGGGCATCCGCGTTTTTTGAGTATAGGATCTGTCCAGTTGTAGATTCCACCAGCAGGGCTGCCTGTGATTTGATATCTGGATCATCTAGGGCCAGAGCCTTTGGAGCACCTACAAGAATTACAGAAAAGGCAATGGCAAGCGCTGTAACGCTGATTATCGCTTTGCGGACAAAAATTTTCATTTAAATCTCCGAAAAATATGTTATAATTACTAAAAAGCTTAAATAGAACGTATGCTGGCATACAAAAACACTGTGAACAAATCGCCCTGATACCAGCATAACATCTATTTTAAAGTTTTTTGTCGATAAAATCAATATCCTTGTGGAATATTATGTTTTCTATATTTTTTATGGTTAAGAGTATGAAGTTAAAAACTTTTGAAATTGGAGTTATCGCCGTGACTGCCGCCTCTTTGGTTTTTTGCGCTGGATTTTATTTAGGCAGAGGGCACGGACGGCAAGTTGTGGTGAATGTCCAGCCGGAGGAAGCGAAGGTATTTTCTCCATCTGACAATGAGGAAGATTACGACCAGGCACAGGCACTGGATACCAATGACGAGCCGGCTGAGAATGGCAGCATAAATATAAATACGGCAAGCAAGGAGGAACTAATGGAACTGCCAGGTATTGGAGAGGTGCTTGCTGGCAGGATAATAGAGTATAGGGAAATGAATGGACCGTTCACCTATACTGAGGAGCTACTGTCTGTAAAAGGCATTGGAGACAAACTTTACGATGGTATGGAAGAATACATAAGGGTATAGGCCTTAAGCCTTTTAAAGGGAGCGTTTGCATGAAGATACTTGTAGTAGATGATGAAAAATTACTTGTCAAAGGTATAAAATTCAATCTTGAGAATGAAGGATACCAAGTCGAGACAGCTTACGATGGCGAAGAGGGAGTGTCACTTGCAAAAAGTGGCAACTTTGATTTGATCATACTAGATGTTATGATGCCAAAGCTGAGCGGGCTTGATGCGTGTATGCGAATAAGGGAATTTTCAACAGTACCAATTATCATGTTAACAGCAAGATCCGAGGATGTTGACAAGATAATGGGATTTGAGTATGGGGCGGATGACTATCTTACAAAGCCGTTCAATATACTTGAGCTCAAAGCCAGAATACGTGCACTATTGAGAAGAGCTTCATTAACAAATCAGGCAGAGGGGCAGCAAGTGTTGACCTGCGGGGATGTAACTATAGATTGTGTCCGCCACTCGGCAACAAAAAGCGGTAAGGACGTAGAGCTCACAAGCCGTGAATTTGAAGTTATAGAGCTTCTTATGAGGAATCCCGGCCGTGTGTACAGCCGCGAGAATCTTCTAAATATTATATGGGGATATGATTTCCAAGGGGATATCCGTACGGTCGATGTACATATCCACAGACTTAGAGAGAAGCTTGAGACAAACCCGGCCGAGCCCGAACATATAATTACCAAATGGGGAGTTGGATACTATTTCAAAGGATAGTTCTCGCGGTACAGGGAGATTTGTCAGTATAAAGGCCAAATTTCTCATGACATATCTCTCTCTTATAGCCGTCGTCATTCTTATACTGAACACCTATCCTGTAATAATTTCCAGAGATTTGGTGTTCCTGTCAAAAAGAAATACGGTTGCGTCTCAGGCTGTCCAGATATGCACCTCCCTGGAGGCGTTGGATATGATGACGCCAGATACAGTTTCGCGCGTAATGAATATGCTGGAAGTGGGAGGGCTCTCTACAATAGTTGTGCTGAACTCTGACTTGGATGAGCTGTACCGGATAGGAAGAAATGCAGAGGGGTATGATGACTCTATCGTTGAGAATCTGGTTGCCCTGGCAATGTCCGGCGATAACGAGTTTTTGTCAAAATTTGCTGATGGTGCATTTATGAGTTACAGCGTTGTCCCTATCATGAGCGAAGAGAGTATCAACGGATACGTATGTGTATATGAATATGACAACGTTGAGGGTAACATAATAATTGGCCTTCAGAGGGATCTCTTTCAGATATCCTGTGGACTTGGGCTTATGGCTATCATACTCAGTTTTATCTACAGCGGTACATTCACAAGCAGGATAACAAAAATATTGAATGCGATCGAGAGCGTCAGAGAAGGGGAATACAGCTATAGAATCAATGTCAAAGGACATGACGAACTGGCAAGGCTCAGCGACGAATTTAACAGCCTGACAGGACGCCTTCAGAGCACAGAGGAGATACGGCGGCGGTTTGTTGCTGACGCATCACATGAGTTAAAAACGCCTTTGGCAGCTATAAGGCTTTTAAGTGACAGCATTCTTGAGAGTGACAACATAGACATAGGAACAGTTAAAGAGTTTGTGAGCGACATAAGGGACGAGACAGAACGCCTGGCGAGAACAACGGCACAGCTCCTTGACCTCACAAAACTTGACAATAATATAGTTACAGTCAGAAGCGCCGTCGACTGCGCGAATGTAGCCGAACGGGTCGTCAGGGCCTTAAAACCGATAGCAGATACGAAAAATGTGAAATTGGACTGTGACTTGAAGAAGGACTGTACTATTTTGGCGACCGAGGATGAACTGTACCAGATAATTTTCAACTTGGCCGAAAATGCGGTTAAATATAATACCGACGGCGGCAGCGTGACTGTTTCTGTTGATAAAGTGGATGGACAGGTAGAAATAGAGGTTGAAGATACCGGAATCGGAGTCCCTGCGCAGGATCTGCCGTATATCTTTGACAGATTCTACAGGGTTGACAAGTCCCGCGGCAGGGAAGGCGGAGGAACGGGTCTCGGCCTTTCCATAGTGAAGTCCACAGTTGAGAAACACGGTGGACAGGTCGCTGCCCAGAGGAGAGAAGAGGGGGGGATGATTTTTACTGTCACTTTTCCGTATTTTCTCTTTACTAACCAGGGTGAAAAGTAGTATAATATCCCCGTTCACTTTTCAGTGAAGTGTATGCGGGTATGGCGGAATTGGCAGACGCGCTGGATTTAGGTTCCAGTGGGTTAC
>CALXAF010000127.1 GCA_944386185.1 uncultured Oscillospiraceae bacterium | reverse complement strand
ATCAGGGATAACTTCACATATCCAGTAGAAGTGGAGTTTACTGCGGACCCGGATGATATAACCGACGATGATTGGAGGCATAGCGAGTGGAAGCTCATGGGCTGGAGTATACAGTATACCTATGATGAAGACACTGGGTGGTATCTCGATGAGGGCTATGAGCTGCCGGAAGTCCCAGAGCATAATCACACAGCAAAATTTTTAAAATGCGATAATCTAGATGTACCCAAAGTGAGTTTTGGAGCAGCTATAAACAGTACTGATATAGAAGACATTTCAGTTGTTTTATATAGCGGAGATACATTTGAAATTAACTTATCGCAAGATACTGATGCGAGAGTATTCATTATTATTGAACATGAACTGCTCAAAACTAGTTCTTCAATTAGGGAGCCAGGAACGTATTTCGACTTGCTTTGGGTAGATAGTACTGGAGCAAATAATCTCGCCAAGAACAAGTATTTTGAAGACGAGTTCAGGTATGACGGAATAGGCGGACAATTACAGATTAGGCAAACAGAACATAGCCGTATTGGAAATGATGCAGTGTATCTTAAAGTTACAGGGTTGTATTCTGAGGATGGATGGACATCATCACAGTTCTTTGAGGACGAACTAATACTTCATATTGACGCCTACCGTGTGCTGGAGTGGATTTCAAAGCCCTGGAACTATAATGCAAATTTAGAAGAAATATTTGATGCTGAGGGCGAGATGCTAAGTTTCCTCTCTCAAAAGTACCGTTCAACTTATGGCGTGGACGCCCAAGGGGCTGAAATAACCCTGCCTCTCACCTGGTCGATTAAAGATGACACTTCCTATGACCCGGCACCTGGGGCAGAGAACACTTTTGTCTGGAGCATTGACACCTCCGTGCTGGAAGAGGAAAACTGGAGTGTGGAGGACAATCTGGAGCTTACAGGCGAGGTAACGTTCAAAAATCCCAATGAGGTCAAATTTGTAGCTGATGGGAACATTGTAGATACGCTGTATGTGAAATATGGAGACGGCGTCGATTCTGAAAAGTTTCCACAGCTTCCGGAGAAGAACGGGTACAAGGCGGAGTGGGAACCGTCTGCTCTGGACACTGTTTATGAGAATACTGTAGTCACAGCGGTTTATACACCGATCAAATACAGTATAACGTATGAGGGCATGGAGAACGCGGAGGCAGACCCGGCAAACCCGTCGGCGTATACAGTGGAGAGCGAGACATTTACGCTGAATAATCCTGTTCGCCCTGGATATACCTTTACCGGCTGGTCGGGGACAGGGATAGATGGTGTGTCAATGACTGTCACTATCGGAAAGGGCTCCACTGGTGACAGGTCATATGAGGCCCATTGGAGCGTCAGTACGATACCTGTTCCTGTACACACGATCGATTCATTTGCGGGAGAGGGCGGCACAATAAACCCTTACGGCACGATAACTGTAGTACGTGGTGGCAGCGCCACATTTAATATTATTCCTGAAGATGGCTTCAAGATAGCCGATGTAACTGTTTGTGGCGTGAGTGTCGGCCCAGTGTCGAGCTATACATTTGATATGGTATCAAAAGACCATACAATAAGCGTTGTATTTGATGCGGATGATTCACCTGATGATCCAGAAGATACGGGAGTTTCCGACTGGCTAAATACTGAATACCATTTTGCGTATCTTAGCGGCTATCCGGGAGGCCTTTTTGGCCCTGACGATACAATGACCAGAGCGCAGGCGGCACAGATGTTTTACAATCTGTTGATTGATACCGATATGGAAGTGACGGTAGGATTCGACGATGTTCCAAAAGACGCTTGGTATTCAAAAGCGGTGAATACTTTAGCTTCAATAGGCATTATAAACGGCGTTGGAGACGGATATTTTCAGCCGGACAGAAATATAACGCGGGCTGAGTTTGCCGCAATAGCTATGCGTTTTACTGACGGTGAGATTACTGGTGATAACGTATTTGGCGACATTTCGGAGGATTCCTGGTATTATGAGGCGGTGATAGGAGCTGCCTCATATGGATGGATAAATGGTTATATGGACGGGAATTTTCACCCGGATGACCCGACAAACCGCGCGCAGGCGGCAGCTATAGTCAACAGGATGCTCAACAGGGAAGCTGATAGAGGATTTATCAACAATACTGACAATGTGCTGATGTTCGATGACCTTACAACAACACACTGGGCGTACTATCAGATTGTTGAGGCTTCTAACCCACACGATTATGTTATAATCAATGGAAATGAATACTGGCTGACAGTCGGATAAATAAAAAAGAATTGGCGCTCTTTTGAGTGCCAATTCTTTTTCCAATGATCATTCCTTAAAATGCACATGGTTATTTATATGGTCCTGACAGAAGCAGTGGAAGCCCTCGCATCTGGAACAGTAACGGAACTCCAGATCTGGATAATCGGCGTCAGTCCTGCCGCAGACCTCGCACTTATGGCGGTAAGCCTTGCTGCTCTGGTTATTGGAAGCCTGCTTTGCCGCCTTTTTGAAATTTATTACTGTCGATGACCTGTGAGGCCGGCGGTAGAATATATGGGAAAACAAATCATGCCCGCAGAAGAGGAGAAAGTTCAGAAATGCCACGAGCGGTTCCATATTAAGAGGGAATATAGAAAAGCCGGTGGCGATATCGTATATGAACAGCGCGGCGTCCAGATAAGCGAGCCACTTTATTTTGATCGGTATAAAAAACATAAACAGCACTCGCTGCTCAGGCCACATCGCCGCAAAAGCGAAAAATAGGGACATGTTTATATAGTAAGAAGAAAGAACTATCAGGAAAATACTTGGTATACCGCAAAGGTAACATACAAAACCAAAAATTATATTTAGGAGGATCCCGCTGAAGTAAAATATGGTGAAACGTCCTGATCCCCACTGGTTTTCCAAGGAAGAACCGATGAAATAGTAAAAATACAAGGTGAGGGCGTAGAGAAAAATATTAGAGCCGGTAGGAATGAATATAAATGTCACAAGTCGCCATATCTGACCGTGAAGTATAAGGTACGGCTCAAAAACAAGATACCCAAGCAGTTGATTGGTGCGGTCCATCATACTCAGCAGATAGACAACTGCATTTCCTGCAATGACATACAGCATAAGATTCCTTATGCCGAACCTAGGATGCTTATAGCAGAATCGGGCCACTGCCCGGTCCAGAGCTTTCAACGACATCACCCCATTAAAAAGATGGATATATAATACTGCCCGCGAGGGAAAAAGTCTATATGTTAACTGTAAACATTTTGAGTATAAACTGATTTAACTCTTTTCGTTTTCAACAGAGTGTGATAAAATGTTCCCGAATCTATCACAGAGAGTGGCAATTTTTTACCCATGGAGGTATTTTTTATGAATGATAGGCTTTTTACATCAGAGTCTGTGACTGAAGGGCATCCTGATAAGGTGTGTGACCAGATATCTGATGCTGTTCTGGATTACATTTTATCCAAGGATAAAAGCGCGAGGGTGGCCTGCGAGACTGTGTGTACCACTGGCATGGTGCTGGTCATGGGAGAGATAAGCACTTCATGCTATGTTGATATACCTTCCATAGCCAGGCAGACCATAAAGAACATTGGGTATGACAGACCCGAGATGGGGTTTGACGGTAACTCATGTGCAGTTATAACATCAATAGATGAACAGAGCCCTGATATAGCTATGGGTGTGAACAATGCCTACGATGATGCTAACGAGGAGGGCGCTGGAGACCAGGGAATGATGTTTGGATACGCCTGTGACGAGACACCGGAGCTGATGCCAGCCCCAATATCTCTCGCGCATGCGCTGAGCCGCCGACTGGCTCAAGTCCGTAAAAACGGTGAGCTTCCATTTCTGCGGCCAGACGGCAAGAGCCAGGTAACTGTACGTTATGACAGTGAGGGCAGAGTTGTATCCTGTCCTGCTATTGTGGTATCCGCCCAGCACTCACCGGAGGTAGATATTGATACTCTCCGCGAGGCGATTATAGAGACGGTCATAAAGCCTGTGATACCAGCTGATTATCTAACTGCCGAAACAAAGTTTTTTGTCAATCCAACAGGAAGATTTGTGGTCGGCGGTCCTATGGGAGATTCTGGGCTAACAGGGCGGAAGATAATTGTTGACACATATGGCGGGATAGGTGGACATGGAGGAGGATGCTTCTCCGGTAAAGATCCAAGCAAGGTTGATAGATCAGCCGCATATATGGCGAGATACGTGGCTAAGAATATTGTTGCCGCCGGGCTTGCCAGCAGGTGTCAGATCGAGCTTGCGTATGCTATCGGTGTTGCCCGGCCGGTATCTGTTCTGGCGGATACGATGGGAACCGGCGTTATGCCTGATGATAAGCTGTCGGAAATCATAACCGCAAACTTTGATCTGCGTCCCTCAGCTATAATATCCAAATTGGGCCTTCTTGAACCAATCTACCTTCAGGTGGCTTCATATGGCCACTTTGGCAGGCCGGATCTTGATCTCCCTTGGGAGAGGCTCGATATGGCGGAAAAGCTTAGAGAGTATATGTGAGAATTTTCGACATGAGTGATTTTAAAAAGGACAGAGGAAAAAGGAACACCCGTGTTCCTAAAGAACGTGACCGTAGAGCTTCTCAGCGGCCAGTTGGAACTTATCCAAGCGAAAATGCGACGGCGAATAGTATGCCTGGTGAATATATTGAGGGACGCAACGCCGTTTTAGAAGCGCTGCGCGCGGGGAGACCGCTCAATAAGCTATTTGTAGCTAAAGGAGAAGTTGATAATTCGCTGAGAATGATTGTGGCGATGGCAAAGGAATCAGGCGCAGTTGTTGTTGAAACAGACAGACGCAAGCTTGATGCCATGAGTGAGACTCATTCTCACCAGGGGGTTATCGCAGATGTAGCTGTAAAGGAATACTGCACAGTGCAGGATATCCTTGATATAGCTGAAAAACGTGGCGAGCCGCCATTTATAGTCATATGTGACGAGATATCAGATGCCCATAACTTGGGTGCTGTCATCAGGACTTCTGAGGCCGCGGGCGTACATGGGATAATAATACCAAAACGTCGGAGCGCCGGCCTCTCAGCTGTGGTATCAAAGACATCGGCGGGAGCAATAGAGTATATGGCTGTTGCCAGGGTAGCAAATCTCCCATCAGCTATCCAGGAACTCAAGGATAATGGCGTTTGGGTATATGGTACAGCGGCTGACGGAGACTCGGATATATGGCATACGGATTTAACTGGACCTATAGCCATAGTAATAGGATCTGAGGGAGAAGGGATGCGCAGGCTTGTAGCTGAAAATTGCGATGTTTGTGTATCAATACCTATGGAGGGGAATATATCCTCACTAAACGCGTCGGCCTCGGCGGCGATAGTTATATATGAGGCTCTCAGACAGAAGAGTCTAAAGAAATAAGTTTACCTGGGGGGTAGACTCTATGGCAGAAGAAAGAAAGAATAATCAGGAGAACCAGTACAGCCTGGAAGAGATACTGAATGATAACTATGACTCTGATGAAAGCTTTACCCTCGAGTCCATTCTGGCGGAGTTTAAGAGTCAGGCATACATGGACGGGGATAAGAGAACCCCTAAAGACGTGCTTCAGAGACAGACTGATCAGATATTAAATGAAGTCAAATCAAGTATCGAAAAACGGCCGGCACATACAGAGGACGTTTCGGCAGGAAAAGAAAAACAATCTGGTGGCGGGCATAGGGAAATACCTGATGCTCATACAGATGTGAAGAGTACGTTTTCCCAAAAAATCAAGAAAGAAGCCGCTAAGGCGCCCATCATAGAGAAAGAGGCTAAAGAGGCAGAAGAACCTAAAATACCAGAGGTAAACCATAAGGAACAGCCTGTAGAGCGGCCTATAGAACAGCCTGTAGAGCGGTCTCAGAAAGGTGACTTTGGTGAACTGCTGCACCATAGTATTGGCCGGAGCCCTGACAGAACTGACTCAGCTGCTGATGTAAAAGATCAGCAGATATTGGAGAGCCCGAAGGCCAGACGCGGAGCTGCGGATGAAAAGCCTCCGAAGACTGGTGATAGAAAGAATGACGTCAAAGAGAATGACGGTCTAGATTTTTTTGAAGAATATCAATTTTCAGACAGTGATACGAGCAGGTTTGAACCACAGGTGAGTGAGACCGTCCGCCGCGGGGAAGATCTAGATAGTGATGATAGCGAGTCTGGAGGCTCATTCTTTGGAAGACTTTTCAACAGACAGCGTGACGTTGATGAAGAAATTTCTGAGACCGGCAATGTATACATACGGCATGAGGAAGAGATAGACGAGTCACAGGAGCCTGGAGATCTGCGTCCGGAGGCATCTAGATTTGCGTCTCAGGTGCGTCCACTCAGGTTCAAGTCACTTGTATCGGCAATACTTTGCATACTTATGCTGATCGTGTCGCAGCTTTTTGCGTCAGGAAAAAATATCCCCTTTGGTATTGGCACCAGCGCCGCACTTACGACCGGGGTTCTGCTGATACTTCAGATGCTGGTGATGATTGCCTGCATGGATGTCCTGATTAGTGGAGTGACAGATATAGCCAAAGCGAAGCCTGGAGTAGAGAGCCTTGTGCTCATCTCAAATGTTTTGTCAATTTTGGATGGGTTCGTTATGCTTATAACTGGCAATTACAGTAACGGCCTTCCATTTTCACTTATATCCGCTTGCTCCCTGTTTTTTACATTGTGGGCCAGGAAGTCATACTACATGGCCATGTGCGACTCAATCAAGTCGTCTCTCGCCTCTTCATCTCCATATGGTGTAGTATCTGATTCCTCAAGCATCGAAGGACGCATTGTATTAAAAAAGCTTCCAGGAGCTACACATGGGTTCTATAGCCGACTGATTGAAGCAGATTTCAGCGAGAGTGTGTATAACTACGCAGCGCCATTATTTATACTGCTGTCGCTAGTTTTTGGATTCATAACATCGGTAGGAAGAGGCCGCGGCGGCGATATAGCGCACACTGTTTCCATAATGTCCGCGATATCCGCCGCATTCCCGGCAGCTGCGGCGTTCACACTGCCGTTCAGGTATGCGTCCGTGCGCGCAAAGCGTATTGGCAGCGCTATTGCCGGTTGGGGCGGCGCCAGCGACATATATTATTCTGATGGGGCTCTTCTCACTGATGATGACATATTTCCTGTAGGTTCCGTGTCGCTGAGCGGGCTCAAGCTATTTGAAGGGGTATCCCAGAGAAAGGCCATCGTATATACATCCAGTTTAATAATAGCTTCTGATTCAGACCTTAAGCGGGTATTTCAAGAGTTATTAAAAAGCCAGGGATTTTCTGAGAGGCCCACAAAGGACTTTGCATGCTATGACGGTGGTGGATTGGGTGCTGTTATAGATGGAGAGCGGGTGCTTGTCGGCACAGGCGCGTTTATGAACCTCATGGGTATACGCGTACCTGAGAGTGTGAATGACAAAAGCAATGTGTTTACCGCGATAAATGGTGAGCTGGCCGCGGTTTTCACTATAAACTATGTACCTGCGAATTCCGTTCAGGCATCCTTGGTGTCTCTGTTGAATACAAAGACTAATATCCTGCTTGCCGCGCGTGACTTTAATGTGACGCCAAATGCTATACAACAGAAATTCAAAGTATCGATGGAGGGAGTAGAATTTGTACCGGTGGATACTGTGTATAAACTCTCCGATACGGCCGTTCCAGATAATGCCGGTGCCTCCTCAATACTGTGCAGGGGCGGACTTGCTCCATTCGCGGAGGTAATAACAAGAGGCCGGCTTCTGAAAACAGTTACTGAGCTTAATACGCTTGTCTCAGTCGCGGGGACTGTGATCGGACTGTTGATTATGCTGTTTTTATGCTGGAACGCCTCATTCAGCGCCGCCTCTGTCACAAACGTTTTTATTTTCATGCTTGTGATAGAATTTTGCGTGATACTGCTTTCTCAAACTGTCAGAAAGCGACTGTAATATAAAATTTTCGTAATCTGCACAAATCACCGGAAAAAAATATTGTATTCCACAGCATTATGTTATATAATCTAATGGTGTGTCGGACAGGTTAGTGCCGAACAATTTATTTGGAGAAAGGGAAAGAAACTTATGGGCTACGCCGCTGAAAATATTCGCAATATTGCTCTGCTGGGACACGGTGGAAATGGCAAGACCTCTCTTGCTGAGAGTATGCTCTATGTGGCAGGTGCCACAGACAGGCTGGGGAGTGTAATTGATGGAAATACAGTGTCCGACTATGATGAGCAGGAGATCCGACGTAAGATCAGTATTTCCGCTTCAACTATGTATGCGGAATACAAAAAGCATAAAATAAATATTATTGATACGCCGGGTTATTTTGATTTTGTTGGCGAGGTATTTGAAGCGCTGCGCGTAGCTGATATAGGTGTCATTGTCGTTTCAGCCAAGGAAATGATGAATGTCGGTGCGGAGAAGGCTTGGAAATATCTTACGCAGAGAAATCTTCCAAGGGCATTTTATGTATCAAAGACTGACGAAGATCACGCTAATTTCAACAAGACGTACGAGGGGCTTAGGGATAAGTTCGGGAAGAGCGTCTGCGCTTTGACAGAACCCATAATTGAGAACGACAAAGTCGTTGGCTTGGTTGAGGTTATTAATAAAAAGGCATATAAATTCGGCAGCGGGAAACCGACGGAGATTCCAATACCCGCTGATATCGCCGACAGGGTTGAGCAGCAGTATAATGACCTTATGGAGAGCGCGGCAGGAACCAGCGAGGAGCTGATGGAGAAGTACTTTGACGAGGGATCCATCTCAGCGCAGGAGATTAGCACTGCCCTTGGCACGGGTATCGCCACCGGTGAGATCTGCCCGGTGTTCTTTGGAAGTGCCGTCTCAAATCTTGGTACTGAGGCATTTATGGATGCTGTTATCAGTATGTTCCCAGCTCCGATGGAGCAGGGTGAGCCCGTGGATCCGAATGGCGCGTCAAAGGCGATTGTTTACAAGACCATCTCCGATCAATTTGGAAAGTACAGCCAGTTTAAGGTCATTTCCGGAAAAGTCACCTCTGATATGACACTTGTAAACGCACGTACGGGCGCACAGGAGAAGCTTGGACATATATATCAGATGCAGGGCAAAAAGACTGTCGAGGTCAAGGAGATCGGGCCTGGCGATATTGGCGCAGTCTCAAAACTTTCCAATACTGCCACCGGCGATACGCTGTGTGACGCCAAGGCTGTCGAGGCCGCTCCGGGAATTGATTTTGAACCAACCTGCTACTCCAGAGCTATTGCCCCCAAGACCAAAGGGCAGGAGGATAAAGTAGCCCAAGGTCTTACAAAGATCAGGGAAGAGGATAAGACACTTGATGTCCGCAACGATAAAGAGACTCACCAGATGGTGATTTCCGGCATGGGCGATATGCAGCTTGATGTTGTGTGCGCCAAGCTGAAGAGCCGTTATGGTGTGGATGTTGACCTGTCTCCTGCTAAAGTGCCATACAGAGAGAAAATACGTAAAAAGATTGAGGCACACGGCCGCCATAAGAAGCAGTCTGGTGGACATGGGCAGTTTGGCGATGTGTGGATCCGTTTTGAGCCACAGGATGAAAGCGAGGATATGATCTTCGCCGAGGAAGTGTTCGGCGGCAGCGTGCCAAAGAACTTCTTCCCAGCTGTTGAAAAGGGCTTGAGGGAGTCCACTCAAAAGGGTGTCCTGGCCGGGTATCCGATGGTTTATCTCAAGGCCACGCTCTACGACGGCTCATACCACCCGGTAGACTCATCTGAAATGGCGTTTAAGACCGCCGCCAATTTGGCTTATAAGGAGTTGGTTAACGCCAGTCCCTGCATCCTGGAGCCTATCGGACTTTTGAAGGTGACTATTCCCGACGCAAATATGGGTGATATTATGTCCGACCTCTCAAAGAGGCGCGGCAACCCAATGGGTATGAGCGTGGATAGGGATGGCAACCAGGTGGTTGAGGCAGAGGTTCCAATGGCCGAGATGGGTACTTACGCTATAGATCTCCGCTCCATGACACAGGGACGTGGATCTTTCACCTTTGAGTTCGTGAGATATGATGAGGCTCCAGCAACGGTCCAGCAGAAGATTATTGAGGAGTCTAAGAACAACGGCGACGCCGAGTAAGTACTGTTTATTGAATTCTGGGACCCGATACGATGCTGTGGCGTCGTATCGGGTCTTTGAAGCTTGCGGATATAATTTTCATATTATTGTTTACAAGATATAATATTTCCAGAGGAAACTTTCAAATGTGTAAGAAAGAGAACAACGGGACACTGTCCCGTTACCTTACGCGGCTTCGCCGCGTAAGGTTGACGGGGATCTCGGCGCTTGTATATTTTGTTTGCTGCTTTGTATTTGAAGAGCTGGCACTTCAGCTTATGGTTTTCGGTGGATTTACTCTACGGACACTGTATGCAGTGGTCTTCGGAGCTGCAGCAGGTATGATTTTATGGCTGATCTCGTCGCTTTTTGGAGAAAAACCTGGCAGGATAATATCGATCGCAGGTATGTTCGTCGTTACTCTGGTTTTCGGCGTTCAATATGTATATAATTCAATATTTGGCAATTTCATGTCTCTATGGCAGCTTGGAATGGGAGGCCAGGTACTAACAAACTTCTATACGCAGGTGTTGTATGGCATATGGCAGGCGGCACTGGCTCTGTTAGTAATAATATTCCCACTGGTGCTGACGAGTGTCCTGCTTTTCAAGGGGGTACTTGTGCTTCCAAAAATATCTATCAAGAACGGTTTGGCTGTAATTTTGGCATTTTGTATTTTGAACGCCGGTTCTTTCCTTGCTATGTGGATGACCGACAATGATGCCTATTCCGTCCTGAATATTTACACGGGTTCCTCAGCCTCTGTAGATACCAGCGTTAAGAGTGTGGGCCTTATTGCGAGTATGATGCGTGAAGTCCGGTTTATGCTTTTTGGCGGAAGCAGTGAGAATGAATATATTGAGATAGATGCTGAAGATGCTATTATCGTTGGGGGAGATTCTGAATACGGATATAATGTGCTTGACATAGATTTCCAAGAGCTGGCATCTTCGACAGATGATGAGACTTTGAAGCGTTTGGACGAATATATGGCTGACGCTCAGCCCACACCGCATAACCAGTACACCGGTATGCTCAAGGACTATAACCTTATCACTATATGTGCTGAGTCTTTTTCTCATTATCTGATTGATAAAGAACGTACGCCGGCGCTATATGAGTTAAGCACGAATGGATTTATATTTGAGAATTACTATGGGACTTTTGGGAGTGTGACGACTGACGGCGAGTATGCGATGTGTATGGGGATTTTTCCGGATACAACTAGGGATAAATCCCAGGCGAGTTTTCTTGCCTCACGGAACAATGCCTTACCTTTCTGCCTTGGCAACGCTTTTAGATCTCAGGGGATCAGTACCTGGGCGTATCACAACTACTATGGGGAGTATTACGGCCGTGAGTACACCCATGTGAACATGGGCTATGACTTCAAGACGCCGGGCAGAGGGCTTGACATAGAGGTGGAGTGGCCCTCTTCTGATCTTGATATGATGAAAGCCTCTGTAGATGATTATATAGATTCTGGGGAGCAGTTCCATGCTTACTATATGACTTTCAGCGGCCACTATCAGTATACGTGGGACAACCCAATGAGTGCAAAAAATAAGGATATGGCCGATGACCTGCCTTATAGTGAAACTGTACAGGCCTATATTGCCGCAAACCAAGAGTTAGAGCTGGCGTTGGAGTATCTTCTCGATCGCCTGGATGAGGCGGGGATCGCTGACAACACTGTTATTGTTTTGACGAATGATCATTATCCATATGGACTGACTGAGGAACAGTATAACGAACTTGCTGGAGAAGAGATAGATACTGTTTTTGAAAGGTATCACAACTCATTCATATGCTATGTGCCAGATATGGAGGAGAATGTAGTTGTTGACGAATACTGCAGTACAGTAGATATCCTCCCAACACTGTTGAACCTATTTGGCCTGCCGTATGATTCAAGGCTCCTGATGGGACAGGACGTCCTGTCAGGTGTGAAGAATATGGCTGTGCTGTCCGACCAGAGCATAATAACTGACAGTTTCCGTTTTGACGCGTCGACGAATACAGTAACATATACCAATGGCCAGGAGGATGAGGAGTATCTGGCAGAGTGCCAGGCCAAGGTACAAAATATGTTTATGATATCGACTGATATACTCAATTCAGACTACTACCGCCATGTATTTCCTGACTTTGTACAGCCGGAAGCTCCGGACATTGAAGAGTGTCCATTTGACGATCTCTCTCAGCTAAATGGTTTTTATAAGCCTGTGATAATGGCGCTATACGACCAGGGATATGTGGACCCAGTGTCGAGTACGGAATTCGGACTGATGATGTCATGTACTCCTGGAGAATTTGTTGAGACGCTGTACCGCGTGGATGGTAAGCCGGACTACAGTGGTGATGTTAGAGCATTTGACAATATAGCGGAGGATCATAAATATTACGCTTCCGTACAGTGGGCGTATGAAAACGGCTTTCTGCCCTACGAGGGCGAAGAACTGCCGATGGATCGAGGCGTCACAAGGCTTGAGGCAGCTATTATCCTCTATAACTATGCGGCATATCTGGGAGAGGACGTGTCTGTGGATCCTGTCCAGATTGAAGAGGATATGAAGGACTATCCTGAATTCAGCAGAGAGGAGTTGACTGCCTTGCGCTGGAGCTTCCAACAGCGTATACTTCGTGGAGACGGAACATTTGAGAGCCTCATGAGTATGAGCCACGGCAGCCTTGAGAGATACTACGGCCTTAATTTGATTTATGTCTTTATAAACAGAGGGTCAGCAGCTGAAGGCTGATTCTTAATAAGATTTCCAGCAGGCCAAATGGCCTGCTGGTTTTTAATTATATTGGTTTGTTATATTGGGATCATATTTTACGTCATTATAGGTGAAAAGAGGTGATACTGTGGAGGACGCTGATATAATTGATTTGTACTGGTCACGAAACGAACAGGCTATTCATGAGACCGATAGGAAATATAGGTTATATTGCCTGTCTGTCTCGGAGAATATCCTGAGAGACAGGCAGGACTCAGAGGAGTGCGTCAACGACACATGGCTTAGAGCATGGAATGCCATACCGCCTGATCGTCCAATTCATTTGAAGATGTTCCTGGCTAAAATAACGAGAGCGCTGTCAGTTGATAAGCTAAGACAGAAATTCGCCGCAAAGAGAGGCGGCGGAGAGGTGGCTGCTGTCATAGACGAACTGGCAGAGTGCATTCCATCCAGCGAGGATGTCCATTCAACTATCGAGAGAATGGAATTGGACATGGTTATAAACAACTTTTTAAGTACGATCAGTGAGAAAGAGAGAAAAGTGTTCCTTTGTAGATATTTTTTCGCTGAGAGCATTAAAGAAATAAGTGAGAGATATGGATTGAAAGGTAATACCATACCGGTGATACTGTCGCGTACACGGCAAAAACTGAAAAAGCATCTTCTGAAGGAGGGGTATGGCCGTGACTGAGTTTCAACTATTTGAGGCCATAGGCAGAGTTAAAGATGAGTATCTTGCTGATTGTGAAAAAACGGCAAAACATCACAGGAGGCGGCTGGGCTGGGCATATGCAGCTGCGGTAGTAGTTGTAATAATAGGGATATACTTGGCTTTTCCGGGAGGAGACGACCAAAGCCCATGGCCTGTAAAGGAAATACATGTTGAGGAAAACAGCGGCGAAACAGCTGAGATACCGCACTGGCAGGATCTTACTGTCAGCCAGCAGTACACCGCGGCAAATATAGGAGGAATAGAGTATTCCTCATGCGGGACTAGCATAACGCCAGAATATATTGGCGGTATAATTGATGTGGAAGCATGGGCACAGGGTATAGATGGGTACGCGGATAAGTTATATACCACTGAGATAAGGGTTTATCAGATAGCTGGTATCTCAAGTGACTGCGCGGTGGCAGTTGAATTTTATGAGCTTGGCGACACTGGCAGATATGCGTATGTGAACCCCAGCTACAGGCCCGATACTCTGGGACAGTTTATCCAGGATCTTAATTTACAGGAGAACTTAAATTCTGGTTCAGCCTGGTACAGCTATCTGAAAGATAACGGGGAATACGCGACAGTTGAGTTCGTTGATCTGGATGACAGTGTAGTATGGGATATGCTTCTTTCTGATATTAGCGCTGAAAGTGTTCAGAACTACGACGCCATGGAATTCGCTGAG
>CALXAF010000126.1 GCA_944386185.1 uncultured Oscillospiraceae bacterium | reverse complement strand
CGTTCCAGGTGGTGGTGCTGGCTGTAACATCTATCGCGCTTGTACACGTCTGTGTAGCGCCGGTTGCGTCTATGTACGAAACATTATTTGCCGCAAACGCCGACATGGGCAGTAGCCCCGCCAGCAGGGCCAGAGTAAGGGCCAGGAGCATAAGCGCCCAGGCGGCGCACCTCAAGCGCGATCTGTATCTATACATTATAAATAGACACCTCCCAAAAAGTTCAACGGGCGACCGCAGGAATTTTTCTCTGTGGGTACCCACAGAGAAATTGGGCGCGCCCAATTTCCAATCGTAATATCAATTTATATTATGGATTATACTATTTTTCCGCCCAGGGCATGCAAGTACCACTTGTGCCCCGGGCTGTATATCCGGCCCCTCACCGTCGAATTGCCCATTATTTTTAATATTTTTGTCAAATTTGCTCGACGATTTGACAAAAGCTCCTAAATTGCGTAAAATATCATAGTCATTATACATCTAACTTTCCAAGGGAGGGGTGTGCCCTTGCTCATCGGAAGCGTGAATATATCCTCCCGTCTGGCGCTGGCACCCATGGCTGGAGTTACGGACCTGGCTTTCCGGCAGATATGCCGTGAAGCCGGCGCGGGGCTCACCTACACCGAGATGGTCAGCTCAAAGGCACTGTGCTACCAGGACAAAAAATCCCGGGCGCTTCTGAAGCTTGGCCCAGACGAGCACCCGTGCGCCGCCCAGATCTTCGGATCTGACCCGGAGTGCATGGCCCAGGCCGCGGGAATGGCGGCGGAGATTTCCGGTGCCGATATGATAGATATCAATATGGGCTGCCCCGTTGGCAAGGTGGTCAAATCCGGCGACGGCTCGGCGCTTATGCGTTCGCCTGAGAGAGCCGCCAGGATAATCGAGGCGGTGGTCAAGGCTGCCGGCCGGCCGGTCACGGTAAAATTCCGCAAGGGGTTTGACGGGGGCAGCGTCAACGCGGTGGAGTTCGGCCTTATGTGTGAGAGCTGTGGCGCCGCCGCCGTGGCTGTCCACGGCAGAACCCGGGCACAAATGTACTCGGGCCGTGCCGACTGGGACATAATAGCCAGGGTAAAAGAGGCCCTGACCATCCCTGTAATAGCCAATGGCGACATCTTCTCCGGAGAGGACGCAAGGCATATATTAATGTATACAGGCGCCGATATGGCCATGATCGGCCGCGGCGCCATGGGCTCACCCTGGATATTCACCCAGGCGCTGGCCGCCATCGAGGGCCGGCAGGCGCCCCCCGCCCCGCCCTACAGGGACAGGATCACCCTGGCGATACGGCAGTTCCAGCTGGCGGCTGAGGACCGGGGAGAGAAGGTGGCCTGCCTTGAGGCCAGGAAGCACTTCGCCTGGTATGTGAAGGGCATGCCCTACGCCTCTTATTTCAAAGAGAGGATAATGTCTGTCTCAACGCTGGAGGACATATACAATGTGTCCCGGGACATCCTGGACTGTCTCAGCGACGCCGAAAGGAGGTCTGAGCTTGACAAAGGATGAGGAATCACGCCTTATCAAGGCCGCCCGCCGCGGCGACGAGGGCGCTTATGAAAAGCTTGTGCTTGAGCACCAGAAGCTGGTATATAACCTTGCCCTTAAAATCACGGGCAGCAGGGACGACGCCCTTGACGTCTCCCAGGACGTATTTTTAAAAGCCTATCTCAATCTGGACTCCTTCCGGGAGGACAGCCGTCTGTCCGTCTGGCTCTACAGGCTCACCCACAACGCCTGTATGGATCACATGAAAAGGACGCGCCGGGGTAATGTAATATCCCTGGATCAGGAGGGCGACAGCGGGCAGGAGGCCTTTGAGGTGCCCGACCCCTCGCCGCTCCCCTCCGACACGGTGGAGCGCCGTGAGGTGAGCCGGCAGGTGTGGGAGGCGATAGGCAAGCTGCCGGAGGATAAGCGGGAAGTCCTGATAATGCGGGAGATCTCCGGCATGACATACGCTGAGATAGCCTCCGCCCTGAAAATCGAAGAGGGCACTGTCAAGTCGCGCCTCTCCCGTTCCAGACTGGCTTTGGCGGAAATAATCAAAAAAAGCGGAACATTTTCCTGCGGCCTCCAGTCTAACATTGTGAAGGGAGGGCGTTGAATGGCTGAATGTGATAAATATCAGGATCTGATAAGCTGTTACATTGACGGTACTATCAGTGAGGAGGACCGGCAGCGGCTTTTCAAGCATATCGAGAGCTGTGAGGACTGCGCCCAGCTTCTTGAGATCTATTCTGACATATCCAGGACAATGGCAGACGACGCGGAACCCCCAGAAGAGCTTCTGTCCGGCGTCATGTCCGGTGTGAGGGAGATAAACGAAAAGCGCCGCAAAGCGTCCCGCCAGCGTCACCGCCGTGCGGCAGTCTGGCTTGCGGCTGCTGCCTGCGCCGTTATAATGATAATACCCGCCTCCAGGCTGCTGCTTAACAGGGCCGGCAGCGCGGACGAGGCCTCTGCCGGTTCAGAGGATTTCAATACCGCCGACGGTTTTTCACCTGAAGTCAAGGAGTACACCTCATCCACGGATGACGCCTCCGCCGACGAACAGGAGACCGGCAGCCAGGCGCTGCCCACGCTTGAAGATGTGGCACAGGGGTACTACGCGGTTGTGTACGCCTCTGTTGTGCCCACGTCATTGGAAGTTAACGATTCCAGGCTCACATTGGACTTTGCCGACGGCTCCGTGGGAATACAGATAACCCTGGCCGAGTTCACCGCTCTGGAGGAAACAGGGTCCTATGAGATAGATTACTGCAATGACCGCTCGGACTCCGCCCTGCTGGTGTATACGCCATGAGTCCCATGTGACACTCAATATAACGTTCAATATAGAGACCCCTCCGGATTTTGATCCGGAGGGGTCTCAGTGTTAATGTATTTACGCTTCTTCTATCTTCTGGCTGCCAATGGACCACACATGCTGGCTCTTGGCCGCCGCAGGCGTGTTCTGTGCCATGACCCCAACCAGGGCGTGGGGCACATATGGTTCCTCCAGATACGCCGTCTCCTCTTCCGTCAGTGTGAGTTCCGCCGCCCTGGCCGCCCCATCTATGTGACTGAGTTTCGTAGCTCCCACCACAGGCGCGGTCACTTTTGTCAGGAGCCAGGCCAGTGATATCTCCGTCATGGATACGCCGCGCCTCTCCGCTAACCCGGCGACACGGCCTATTATGACCGCGTCCTGCCCCGCTGTGGCGTCGTACTTGAGCCTGGCGTAGCTGTCCTCCTTGAGACGCTTTGACGTCTCTCCCGGGTGCTTTGAGAGCCTTCCTCCCGCCAGGGCGCTGTAGGGCGTCATGGCTATGTTGTCCTCCGCGCACATCTTCGCCATCTCCCTCTCCTCCTCCCGGAAGATAAGGTTATAGTGGCCCTGTATCGATACAAACTTGGCAAAGCCCTCCCTTTCCGCCAGGGCGTTCGCCTTGGCAAGCTGATAGGCGAAGCAGTTGGATATGCCGATGTACCTGACCTTTCCGGCCTGCACCACCTTATTCAGCCCATCCATGATGTCGTATATGGGCGTGG
>CALXAF010000125.1 GCA_944386185.1 uncultured Oscillospiraceae bacterium | reverse complement strand
TAGTGTCCAACAACAGGAACAAGCACGGTGTCCCGTTTGTGATCCACCACTCGGGGCCCGGCCAGATATTCTACGAGCAGGATATACTTGAGGGCCGTGACGATATCATCGGCCACTACAGGATAAGTTGAAGAGGCTATCTATGGCTAAGCTTATTTTAATAGCCGCTCTACCCTTCAGCAGTAAAACCGCAATGGCCATATCGCCTGAACGGGAACCCGGTGCCCTGCGCCTCACTCCTGACGAATGGCATTTGAAGTTGTTCGGACAGACTGTTTCTTATGGAGATATAATCTCATAAGCTACTTGTTTCCGGCGATGTATTCATAGATATATGTGAAAACAGCGATTTTTTCTGTAAGAATAGCTGTTGTCACAAAGGCAATGACGTGGTATGCTATATGTAAATTAGTTATAACTAACTTATGTGTCATATAGAAATAGAGATGATTCCAATTCAACTCATAGAACTGTGTTCTTGCCGGTACTGTTATGGCGGCAGACAGACTTTCTCATTTGAAAACTCTTCTGGTTTCCTTCTTTTGACTATGGTGAGCGGGGAAGGTTCCCTAGTTATCGAGGGTAAAGCTCACTCCATAGCATCCTGTCAATCTGCACTTATCCCTCCCGGCGTCAATGCGGAATTTGAAATCGCCGGCCAGAGTTCCTCCTGGTATCAAATACGTTTTTGTATCTATTCCAGCATTCACAAGGGAAATAGCAATGGGCTGCTCAGTATGCAGGAGGGCCGCCAGGAATATCTCCCCATGAACATCTATGGGGAATCATGTTTTCCCGTTTTCTCCTCTCTCGCCCGCAGGCTCTGCCAAATAAAAGCGGACGGCGGAGATACCGCTTCCTATTGGCAGGCCCAGTCTTTGATGGCCCAGATTGTTGAGGCGCTGATCAAGTACCGGACCTCCGAAATCTCACCGGATCCCAGCGGAATTGAGAGAACTGCATCATATATGGAGCGCAACTACTCCCTGCCCATAAGCCGAGATTCCCTGGCAAAAATGGCCAATATGAGTCTCTCATACTATGCGCATCAATTTAAAAGGATATACGGAGTGGCCCCAATGGACTATTTAAACGAGGTCCGTATGCGCCGTGCAAAACTGTTGTTGACTCGCGACAGGTTGACAGTGCAGGAGGCTGCTAATCAGACCGGCTTTGAGGACGCTTTTTATTTCAGCCGGAAATTCAAAAAGCATTTTGGCATGTCCCCGTCAGTATTTATACGTAAGCACACCCCTCGCTTTGCCAGCCTGAATTACCTCTTCGGCGGTGATATGATGGCATTGGGCCTTCCCCATGAGGGGGCTGTCGCTGACGTAGAGCGCGAGTGGCAGTGTCTTCGGGTGGGGTCATGTAATAATATGCTGCCCATGCGCAGTATGCGGTTAAATCCTGATATTGTAAGCAGTAACATGCGCCATCTGGCCCAATCGCGTCCTGACATCATCTTCTGCACACCATATGAACTCAAATTTTACGACTATAAGCTCCTTCAGAGGATTGCCCCCACCATAGTTATTCCCTGGTCGGATATGACGTGGCAGGAGCATCTGCAGTGCCTGGCAGAATACACGGGGCGCAGGCATGAGGCTGAAAAATGGCTTGAGCGCTATCAGAGCAATGTAGAACAGGTTAGGTCCAGTATCAGAAATCGAATTGGAGGCGGTACGCTCTCTGTATTCCACATCTTACGTGGCCAACTGGTAGCCTATGGTGACCGTAACGGCGGATCTGTACTCTTTCGAGACCTTAAAATAAAGCCAGCCTACGATCTTGATGCTATAGAAGTATACAAGGTGCTGGATATACCGGATATTAAGCAGTATGCCGGAGACTTTGTGCTTCTGTCTGTGGACCCCGATGAGTCGTCCTCTGCCCTGTCACAAAAGCTTCTCACCAGTTCAGTATGGAAGCAATTAGATGCTGTCAGGTGGGGCCAGTCATTTATCCTCCAGGAGCAGCCCTGGATAGATTACTGTGCACCAGCCCACGCGGATATACTTCAGCGATCACTCCATATGTTTCGATCTTGACACTCCGCTCCATCCGTGATTCAGCACATATGTCCATGGACTTTCCCACATGGCGTTGCTAAAATCGTTTGCGCTGACTAACTTTTATTGTCAATCAAACAGAGAGGATGATCAAATTGCGTAAATTACTGTTGTTGTGCATGGCTGTTGTCATGCTCACATTGACCGCCTGCGGCGCGCCAACCGCGCAGGAGCAACCAGATGCCGAGGAAAACAGTTCTGATGGTTCCACTCAGGAAGTTCCAGCCCCTGATGATGCTTCCGGGAGTACAAAGTCTGTGGAACACGCTTTTGGCACTACTGAGATCCCCACCGATCCCCAGCGCATCGTATCGGTCTATCTTGAGGATATGCTTATGGCTCTGGATGTCCCGCTGGAACTGGCGGTAACGGTCGGCGAGGAAAATTATCTGTCTGATCTCATGCAGGAGCGGGACATTTCCACAGCCGCCGCCGGTGACGCGATAAATTATGAAATGATCCTTGAACATGAGCCTGATCTTATAGTGACCATGGATGTCATAACCCAAGAGCAGTATGATCAGCTTAACAAGATCGCCCCCACTATCGCTTTCAGCCGCCGTTCCTGGCAGGATTCCCTCCCAAAGCTGGGCGCCGCATTGGGTCTGGAGGATGAGGCCGAGCAATTTCTTGCCGATCATGCCCAATTCATAGAGGATGCCCGGGAAGAGCTCTCCGGAATACTTGATGACGAGCCCACTGCCGCGGTAGTCCGCTCAGCCAGCAAGACTCTGAGAGTCTATTTCCCTCGGGTTCTCAGTGCCCAGCTCAGGCAGGGGTATGTCACGACTCTCTATGAAGATCTTGGATTTGGCCTTGAGGACTACCTGAGCCAGCTTCAGCAGTCGGAACCCGATCTTGAAAACGCACAGATATCCATTGAGATTCTCCCTCAGATACAGGCGGATTATCTCTTCGTGATTGTTGGCAGCGCCGGTAATAC
>CALXAF010000124.1 GCA_944386185.1 uncultured Oscillospiraceae bacterium | reverse complement strand
TGTAAATGTTTATACCTGTATTGATATGTTTATCAAACTCAAATAAATAGTGATATTGCACAAAAACGAATGAGATTATTTTTAGAATTTGCCATATTGCAATTTCACAAGAAACATGCAATAATTAAACCAGCTTAGGTTAACGTTAACCTACAACGTTAACCTATAAATGACTAAATTAACGGCCCCTGGCATGTATTATATAAGCAGAATATCGCAGCTATCCAGGCAGAGCTTGAGGAGTGTTGATGTGAAGATACTGAATTTTGGGTCATTGAATTTTGACCATGTATATCAGGTGGATAAGATGGTCCAGGAAGGGGAGACTGTAAGCGCAGACAGATACTGCCGCCATTTTGGTGGCAAGGGGTTGAACCAATCAATAGCGATAGCCAGAGCAGGCGCACAGGTCTATCAGGCTGGTGCTATTGGTCAGGATGGACGCGATCTTGTAGATTATCTGAAGTCCTGTGGAGTTGATACAGGATATATATCAATACTTGAAGAGGCCAGCGGGCACGCACTTATCCAGGTGGATAATCAGGGACAGAATGGGATAATAGTATTCTCGGGGGCCAATGGGCTCATCTCAGAGGATATGATTGACAGGGTTCTTGAGCACTTCTCGCCGGGGGACTACATCACCCTGCAGAATGAGACCTCCAATATTCCGGTGTTGCTCAGGAAAGCATATGAAAAAGAGATGGTAATATTTTTTAACCCATCTCCGATTCCAGAAGATTTAAAGCAGATACCCTTCGAACTTGTAGATTACCTTTTCATAAATAAATCGGAAGGTGCGACCCTGAGCGGTGAAAAGGATCTGGATAAGATACTAGCTGTGTTGATGAATAAGTACCCGAACTGCTCAATAATACTCACTCTGGGCAGCCGGGGTGTGTGTTATGTGGATAAGGAGAATATATACACCCACGGCATATACGATATGCCAGTAGTGGATACCACCGGCGCCGGTGATACTTTCTGTGGTTTTTTCATTGCATGCATGAGCCGAGGGGTCCCAATACCAAAGGCCCTTGAAACGGCTTCAAAGGCCAGCTCAATCTGTATTTCACGGGAGGGAGCAGCCCCGTCTATACCAACTATTCAGGAAGTGGAGAGCTGGGATTTGATACCTGTAAAAAACAGGGTGGAGACGGTACGTAGACTTGCTAAAGCCGAAAATGAGTAAAAATAAAGAGTATAGGAGGAGAATATGGAAAAAGAAAAGATCATCCTTGATGTAGACACAGGGACTGATGACGCTGTAGCGATCATCATGGCGATGCTGTGCCAGGATTTTGATCTCTTGGGAATCACCACAGTAAACGGGAATGTGGAGTTGAAGCTCACAACTGATAATACCCTGAGAGTCGTAGATTACTGCGGCATGGGAGATAAAGTAAAGGTGGTTCAGGGATGTGATCTGCCGCTAGTATCCACCCTCCTCCCATGGACGCCTCAGTCAACAGGGATAATGACTGCATACACAAAAAATGATATCCGTTGTATACCCAGAAGGGAGGGAATGAGAACAGGCGCTGAAATGCATGGAGACCATCTGCCTCTGCCGGAGACAACACTTAAGCCTATAGAGAAGAGCGCGGTAATATGGCTGGTGGAGACACTCCTGGAAGCTGAAGATCACAGTATAACTCTCATTCCGGTAGGACCGCTGACAAATATAGCGGTTGCCATGAGGGCAGATCCACGAATAACAAAGAAAATAAAAAGGATAGTTTTGATGGGCGGTGGATATTTGGTAAACAGCCGCACACCAGCCGCTGAGTTTAATATATGGGCAGACCCGGAGGCAGCGGAGATAGTGCTTCAGAGCGGATGTGATATCACATTTGTTCCTCTGGATGCAACCCACTCGGCCTATATTACCACAGAGCAGGCGGAGAAGATAAGGGCAATAGGAACAAAAGAGGCAGAGTTTGTGGCATCAACTATTCTAGGCAGAATTAAGGGATA
This sequence comes from uncultured Oscillospiraceae bacterium, assembly GCA_944386185.1. Lineage (GTDB taxonomy): Bacteria > Bacillota > Clostridia > Oscillospirales > Oscillospiraceae > RUG626. Next base: position 1,092 of record CALXAF010000124.1, on the reverse strand, counting down.
TGTGAACCGGGACAGAGACATGAGTCAATATGATGGTGCTCCCATTCACGATGCTCTGGCCGTGTGCGCTGTGTTGCATCCCGAGGTTTTAACGGAAGTAATAGAGTGCAACTGCCATGTGGATATATCTGGCGGATATGCATATGGGCAGACAATACTGGACAGAAGAGAACTGAAAAATGGCGAACCCAAAAATTGCAAGTTTGCTCTCAAGGCAGACAGAGAGATGTTCTTTGAGTGGATGGAAAATATATTGAAAAATAGTGCTGACAAATAAAATAATGGAGAGGAGAAAAAGATGGAGAAGAGAAAACTGATTTTGGACTGTGATCCGGGTCATGATGACGCAATAGCCATACTAATGGCGGGGGGATATCCTGGATTTGATCTTCTGGGCATATGCTCTGTTTGCGGCAACACCGAACTGGAGAAAACGACGAGGAATGTGCTGAATGTCTGTCAGTGGCTAGGGCTTGACACGCCAGTCTACAGAGGGTGTACCAGGCCGCTGGTTAGGGATGTACCAAATATAAAGACTACGCATGGAAAATCCGGGTTGGACGGCCCAGAGTTTCCGCCTCTTGTGAAGAAGACTGAGGATAAGCACGCGGTGGACTTTATTATTGAACAGGTGCTTCAATATCCAGGTGAGGTAACGATAGTTATCACTGGGCCGATGACAAACGTCGCTCTGGCTATGCGTAAAGAGCCTAAGATTATACCTCTTATACGTGAGATTGTGTTCATGGGAGGCTCCTGGGGTTATGGTAATGTGACACCGGCCGCTGAATTTAATATCTGGGCTGACGCAGAGGCGGCGAAGATTGTGGTAAGCAGTGGAGTAAAGCTCACAATGATGGGACTTGACCTTACCCGTCAGGCCCAGTGCACACCGGAAGTGATTGACAGGATGGAAAAGATAGGCTCAAGCGCTTCGAAACTTTTTGTAGAGCTCATGCGCTTTTTCTCCGCCAGGCAGAAAGAGAAATATGGATGGGCTGGCGGCCCTGTCCACGACTCAACTTGTATAGGTTATCTTATCGATCCCAGCTGTATACAGGTAAAGCCAATGTATACAGAGATTGACACCTC
>CALXAF010000123.1 GCA_944386185.1 uncultured Oscillospiraceae bacterium | reverse complement strand
ACGCGGGCGACAAGGACTTTATCGCCTGCTTAAACCCAGATTCCCTTGTCACCATCGACGGCTGCAAAATAGAGCGCGCCCTTGAGGGCGCCCGCCCTGGCGAGGGCTATCAGTTCATGCGGGTGGGGTATTTCACCCCGGACAGCCGGGACTCCACGCCGGAGCGCCTGGTGTTCAACCGCTCCGTTGCGCTGAAGGACAGCTTCAAAAAGTGATTGACATACTTCATCCAGGAAAGGCGCCCAATGACCGGGCGCCTTTTTATATTGCCTGCGCGGCCAGCGGAAGCCTTTACTTTTTTGTGCATAATACATAATTTTCTCTTTTCAATTTGTCGCTTCTATGTTAGAATATAATAAAACCGTTCCACATCACCCACCGGTGCCCTGCTCTCTCTTATTTTTGATATACCATCGCAAAGGTACGCTCTCAACCTATAATAATTATATCTGGTGGGTGCGCTTCAATAGACGGGACCCTGGCCTGAAAGGAGCAAGTCCATGAATAAACGCCGGAAAACAGCGCTCATATCTGCCGGGCTTGCCATATGCCTCCTGGCGGCATGGTTCTGTCTGTCCCATGACACAGACGAGAGAGAGCTGGCGGACTTTGGCGGCAGGGACGAGAACGCCGTGGAGGTGTTCTCTATAGGCGGGGAGTTTTACTATATCAGAAACGACGGGGAACTCTACAGGGCAGACGATGCCGGCAGCGGCCCGGTGCACAGGTTTCCCACATCAACAGTCCAGTGGAGCGGCGCCCTTGACGCCCTGGTGTATTTTGATAATGGCGGCATATATTCCTATGATGCGGCGTCTGGGACCCAGACGCGCATTTTGGACGTGGATATAGACGTCAGGAAGGGTGACCGCTGCTATGTTATCCTGGCCTCTGAGGACTTTATATATCTCCATCACAACTCCCATGTGTATAGGCTCACAATGGACGGGGGCGCTGTGACTGAGGTATCGGAGCCTGTAAACAACCAGATATGTCAGAATGAGGAGTACAGCGCGTTCGTATCATACGAATATCAGATATTTATTATTGAGCTTGGGACGGGCCTCATACGCCAGATAGCTTTCGAGGAGACGGATGACACGGTGGTATCCGGGTGCATCGTTGGGGATACCCTGTACTATGTCCGCTTCGACGGGAAGATCCGGGCTGTCTCCCTTCTGGAGGAAGGTATCCAGGAGCCTGAGGTCATCCAAACGGACGCTAAAGTGCTCGCCATAGCCCCCTCGGAGTACGGGCTTGCCTGTGTCACCGGCTGGCAGAGCGGGGATGTCACCTATACCGCCGCCGCGCTGCTCAGCGGCGGGCAGCTTACAGCGCTCTCCGACCCCGGCGAGCCTGTCTACAATGTGCCCGGCTCCTGTAAGCTGGCCGTCAGCGGCAGCGAATACTGCTTTGTTGTGACCACCTCGCCGATAGTGCGCCGCGGGAGCATTTGACCGCCTTTACCGGGCGCGCTCTCTCTTTTCTCCCCTCCGCGGCGTATTTCCGGCTTCCGGCCAATGGCTTCCAGCGGAATTTTTTATGCACAGTATACAATTTTCTCTTTTTAATTTGTCATTTCTATGTTAAAATATAATGAAACAAATTGAAAGGAGATGCGCCTATGCCAGATATGAAGCCTCTTCTGCTGCTTGACAACAGCAGTGCCAATACCGTCATAAACGAGGGAGAGTTCAAGTGCCATAACCTGACCTTCGCCGAGGCGAAGGGTATAATCGAGACGTACGACGCCTCAAGTATACTCCTATGCTTTAACGATAAGGAACTGGAGAATGTCATCTATAACTATCTGAGCATAGAGGACAGGGACTTTGAGTACAAAAAGATACGCAATATGCGCCCCGGACAGGACGCCATAGTGTTCAAGCTCTACATAACCCCCTCCGAGACACAGCCCATCATACACGCCGACGGCGTGGAGGCGAAAAAGATACAGAATGTGTACGTCTACTGCCAGTACCTGTCCAGGATGTCATGACGCCGCTGCCGCCGCTCTTCAAAAATGAGAGCGGCGGCTTTTCCTGAACATCAGCCCTTATATAGCCTGTGGGCGGCGGGAGAATCTCTCCCGCCGCCCTCCTATTTCTGTTTGGCCGGCGCGTCACTCGCTTCTGAGGGCCTCCACCGGGTCCTTCCTGGCCGCTATGCGGGATGGTATCAGCCCTGAGATCATGGTGAGGACAGTGCTGATGGCCACCAGGATCACGGCGCCGCCGCCAGGCAGTACGGCGCTCAAATCCTGTATGCCGGTAAGATTGTGCACGATAATGTTGATGGGTATTATCAGCAGCAGCGTCACCACGATGCCGATAATCCCGGCGCCAAGGCCCACGATGAGTGTCTCGGCGTTGAACACCCGGGATATATCCCGTTTGGAGGCGCCCACGGCCCTGAGTATGCCGATCTCCTTTGTGCGCTCCAGCACGGATATATACGTGATTATGCCAATCATTATGGACGACACTATCAGGGATATTGCAACAAAGCCTATGAGCAGGTAGCTTATGGCGTTTATGATGTCCGTTATGGAGCTCATGAGCAGGGCTATATAGTCGGTGTAGGTAATCTGGTCCTCCTCGTCCTCCACGCCCTCGTTATACTCGGTTATAAGGTCGGCTATCCTGTCCTTGTCGGCGAAGGTGGAGGCGTAGATGCTTATAGTGGACGGGTTGGCAAGATCCACATAACCCAACTCATCCAGGTTCTCCTGATATGTGGAGTCGGAGACTGTGGGGGGCATATAGTTCTCATAGAGGTACTCGTACTGCTCGGATGTAAAGCTGCCCTCAGTCAGGGCCGAGCGCATCATGGCGGCCAGGCTGCTGGCCGGTACGTCGGAGAGCTCCTGCTCCACGGCGGCGGCGTACTGGCTCCGCACCTCCTGGGCCATAGCCTCCTCCACCTGGGTGAAAAGCTCCTCGTCGCTCATCTCGGCGATATAACCCATTATGGTGTCCGCGCTCACGTTCATCTGCCCTGCGTACTGCTGGGCTATCATCTCCTCTATCTGCTCCCTGGTGACCCCCTCCATCTGTGCGGACACCGTCTGCTCCACATATGAGTCCTCCGGCTGTCCCATGGCCGCCACATACGCCTGGGCCAGGGTGGCGTCGTCCTGGGACGATAGGTACCCGGTTATCTCCTGGGCCTTCTCCTCCGCCGTGGGCTCCGTGTCCTCCTCGGTGGGGAAGGGCAGGCCGGTTATCACGTCGGTGTCCGGGTCTTCAAGCTGCGCCTTGACTATGTCGGTATTGTTGCAGGTCTCTATGGCGTAGTCGGTGAGGGAGCTTAAGTACCCAACGGCGCCGGTGGTCATCGTCATGCCGGAGCCCTCGCTTGGACGGGCTATGCCCACCACATTCAGCGTTATGCCGGTCTCATCGCTTCCGTACAGCAGCTCAAGGCCCGCCTGTGTCTGGGACAGATCCACATATCTGCCGGAGGCGCTGTCATACTGGTAGCGCTCGGCAGGCAGTATGAGCTTGAAGCTCTCCTCAGTGAGCTCCTCAAAGCTCCAGCTCTGAGAGGCGGCCTCCACCTCCTCCCCGGCCTGCATGGCCGAGAG
>CALXAF010000122.1 GCA_944386185.1 uncultured Oscillospiraceae bacterium | reverse complement strand
AGAGGCACGTTTAAAACGCGCCTCTTGTAAATTTATTCTTATTTTATCAATTAGAGCACCGCACTCTCCAGATCTGAGAGCATGATGTCAAGAGCCTGTATCCCGCCCTCAGCTGTATACCAGACAGCCGGATTTGCCAGATATACGATATGGCCATCATTATACGCCCTGGTGGACATGGTCAGTTCATTTTCCATAATCTCCTGGGCCAGCTGCGCCCCATCTGTCTGGATGGCGGCGTCCCTGTCCATGACGAATATCCAGTCAGGGTCCTTCTCAACTATAAACTCAAAGGAAGCCTCATTTCCATGGGTGGATGTGTCAATATCTGCGTCAACACCTATGTTTTCAAATCCGATCTCTCTGCCTATAATGGAGCACCGCCCGTCGTTACCCAGAACGTTGAAGCTGCCGGAGGTACACATCCCCACAATGGCTGTCTGGCCCTCTGCCACGGCTACTAGTGCCTCGATCCTGGTGTCAAAGCCCCCCATCAACTCCTCGACTTCACTCTCCAGCCCAAATATGGAGGCAATCGTATTGGCGTTCTTCCTGACGCTCTCCACAACACCAAGCTCAGTGTCAGTGGACAGGTATACCACCGGCGCTATCTCACTGAGCGCGTCATAGGAAGCCGAGAGGCGGCCGCCTATGAATATTATGTCAGGCTCAACGGCCATGACAGCCTCAAGGTCAGCCTCTTTGATGGTCCCCAGATTCTCTATATCCTCATTTATGTAGTCCTGCAGATACTCAAGCGATGTGTCAGCCGTACCCACTACCCGGTCCCCAACGCCCAGGGCGTCTAGTATATCCAGAGAGGCCATATCAAGGATGGCTATCCTCTGCGGGTCATAGGGCACTGTGAGCTCTATCTCGGCGCCAGTGCCGTCAAGGGACGCTATCGTGACCTCTGTGGGAACCTCTTCCCCGTCCTCCCCGCCGGAGCCGCTGTCCGCGCTCCCATCGTCCTGTGCGTTATCATTTCCGCCGGATACGTCCTCCCCGCCAGCATCACTGCTGGAACAGGCGGCCAATGCAAACACCATCATAAGCGCCAAAATCAGCGCGAGAAACCTTTTCATTCTTGTCTCCTTATAGTTTATTTTTGATACGCTCCCGCTGTCTCAATAGTATATGGACAGGGGCTTGCCCGAGATCTCCATAATCTCAAAGTCCACATTATATATGTCTCCCAGCACTTCTTTTGTCATCACCTCCTTTACTGGCCCGAAGTGGGCTATCCTGCCGTCCTTAAAGGCACAGATATAATCTGAGTAAAACGCGGCGTAGTTTATCTCGTGGAGCACCAGGATCACAGTTTTTCCCAACTCGTCGCAGAGCCTGCGGACTATCTTCATCATATTTGTGGCGTGGTATATATCCAGGTTATTTGTGGGCTCGTCCAACAGCACATGCTCTGTGTCCTGGGCGATGACCATGGCGATCATGGCCCGCTGCCTCTGCCCTCCTGAGAGCTCATCTATGAATCTGTCCTCAAACTCCTGGAGCTCCATGTACTCTATCGCCCGGGAGATTATCTCCTCGTCCTCCGGCGTGTTATGCCCGCCTGAGTAAGGGAATCGGCCAAATGTCACCAGCTCCCTCACAGTAAGCTTCATCTGTATATTGTTTGTCTGGGTTAGTATCGCCAGGCGCTTTGAGAGTTCCTTGCTCTTCCACTTTGATATATCCTGCCCTTCGAAAGCCACAAGGCCGCTGTCCCTGGCTATAAGGCGGGATATAATGCCCATTACGGTGGACTTTCCGGCGCCGTTGGGGCCGATCAGTGATATGACCTTCCCCTTTGGTATAGTGAAGGACACCGAATCCACCACGGTCTTCCCGTCATATTTCTTTGTAAGCTCCCTTACTTCCATAGCTACACCTTCTTCTCAGTGAGCAGGAGATAGAGGAAATATATCCCCCCGCCCACCGTTATAAATACGCTCACCGGCACCGCGTAGCTGTACACGTGCTCGACTATAAGCTGGCCTATCACCAGGACGATCATCCCAAAGAAGGCCGAGCCCAGTATCAGCAGGCTGTGCCTGTATGTCTTTAAAAGCTGTCTCGACAGGTTCGCGATTATGAGCCCCAGGAACGATATCGGGCCCACCATCGCCGTCGCCACGGCGATGCAAAGCGTCACCCCCAGCAGCAGCTTCCTTATACATTTGTCGTAATCCACACCCAGGCTTATCGCCTGTTCCTTCCCAAGCGTCAGTACATCCAGCAGCGCCAGCTCACGGCGGAGTACGAATATTATGGCGGCCAGCAGCACCAGCGACAGGACTATTATCTCAGAGTTTACGTTGCTGAAGCTGGCAACCAGGGAGTTTAGCAGCGTGTCGTACTCATTGGGATCCATAACCCTTGTGAGGGTGGTCTGTATGCTTGAGAAAAGCGATGTGAGGACCGTCCCGATAAGGAGCACATAGAGCACATTGTGATTTGTCTTTTTAAAAAAGTAGCTGTATATCACTGTGGCGGCAATTCCCATTATCGCCACATCCACCGCAAAGGCCAGGTTCGCGTTTACGGCGATTACGCTGCCAGTCCCGGCCACAAACACCACCGCCGTATGGATAAGCGTGTACAGGGAATTCATACCCAAAAGGCACGGCGTCACGATGGTGTTGTTGATTATGGATTGGAACACAATGGACGCCCCGCCAATGGCAAAGGCTGTTATGAGCATAACTATGAGCTTTGGCGCCCTGAGAGAGAGGGCATAGTTCATAAGCTTAGAGCTTGAGAAATTCACCTCCACCAGCATGTAGGCCGCCGCAGAAGCAAGAACTATAGCCGCCATTATAACGAGCTTCCTCACGTTTGCCCTGTAGGCTGGTGTCCTCATGCGCCCTCGCCCCTTTCCGCTGCGGCTCCGGCAGCTGCCGCGCAGGCCGACGAGCCGGCGGCGCCCAGCCGTATCGCTTTTCGCCCGTTTTTGAGCCTGTACATCAGAAGCCCGATGAATATCAGGCTCCCCAGAATACCCACGATAAGCTCAATGGGCAGCTCATATGGGGCTATTACCACCCGGCCTATCATATCGCACACCAGCACGAATATCGCACCGAACAGAGCCGTGTCAATGATCGTGCCACGGATCTTATCACCCTTGAACATTGCCACAACATTCGGCACTATGAGCCCTATGTACGAGATTGAGCCCACAACCACCACTATGCTCGCCGTTATCATGGCCGCGATAGTCAGTCCCATAAAGAGCACCGCGTTATAGTGGACTCCAAGGTTTTTTGAGAAGTCCTTGCCCATCCCCACTATGTTGAAATGGTTGGCAAATATGAAGGCCAGGATAACCAGCGGGACTGTGAGGTAAACTATCTCATACCTCCCACGTATGACCAGCGAGAAGTGGCCCACCAGCCATGTGGACAGCGCCTGGGTCATCTCATATTTGTAGGCCAGGTAATTTGTGACCCCGCCTATCACGTTGCCAAACATTATCCCCACGAGTGGTACCATTACCACATCCTTGAATTTTATCCTCTGTATGAACCACACAAATGTCCACGTTCCAAGTATGGCCATCACGAAGGCGAAAATAGCCCTCCCCCACAATGTGGAGGCAGGCATAAAAAGCAGCGCCAACAGTATGCCGAACTGTGCCGAGGATATGGTCGCCCCCGTTGTCGGAGACACAAATTTGTTCATGCAGAGCTGCTGCATTATAAGCCCCGCCACACTCATCCCTACGCCAGTGCAGAGTATCGCCAGCAGGCGCGACAGCCTTGACGCCAGGAATATCCACCAGGCCTCGCTGTCCCCGCCTGCGAGAGCTTTGAGATCGATGTCTATGACCCCTATAAACAGGGACAGCAGAGACAAGACAATAAGTATAAAAACCAGAACTAGCGTCACCGCATATTTTTTCACTTTAGCCCCCTTTCTGCTCAAAACTGAACAGAACATTATAAAATTAGTTATAGCTAACTTGTCCATTTTAAAAATGTTAGCTATAGCTAACTCACGTGAATAATATCATCTCTATTGTAAAAAAGTCAACTCTTTTCCTGTGTTTGTGGAAAAAATATCTCTTTTAACAAATTTATTGAATTTTTCTCCGTGGATGGGATAGAAAATGACCAACGGCAGATTGAATATCTGCCGTTGGTAAAATCTGCGATATTTCTCTTCATGTTATTGAGTCTATGTTCTCATGTGTCAAGTCCACAAAGGGCACCTCTATCTCCTTGGCGCCGCCTATATAGCCCGCCAGCCACTGGAGATAAACGGACTCATCGTAGAGCCGCTCTGGG
>CALXAF010000121.1 GCA_944386185.1 uncultured Oscillospiraceae bacterium | reverse complement strand
TATCCGGGACCCGCTGCACACGGTGTACCCCGGACTCAAACTTGAGCCTCGAGTACGCGCCGTGCCCCTCTATAACAAAGCTTATCTCCTTTATGCCTCCAAGCTCCGTCTCATTCAGGTTCACTATATCCGTCTTCCAGTTTTTAGCCTCGGCGTACATTGAATACATCCGGTACAGGTCGTGGGCAAAGAGCGCCGACTCCTCCCCTCCGACGCCGCCGCGGATCTCAAATATCACGTTTCTCTCGTCGTTGGGGTCCTTCGGTAGAAGCAGCAGCTTTATCTCCTGCTCAGTCTTTTCAAGCGCTGCCCTGGCCGAGTCAAGCTCCTCCTGGGCCATATCCCGCATCTCAGGATCGGAGAGCAGCTCCTGGGCCCCCTCCATGTCGCTTTTGTGCTTCTTCCAACGGCGGTAAGCCTCCACCACCGGCTGAAGCTCCTTCTGCTCACGTGCAAGCTTCGCGTAGAGTGCGGGGTCAGAGTACACCTCCGGCTCCTGCATACGTCTCTCTGTCTCTATATACTTTTCCTCGATCTGTTCCAGCTTATCGAACATATTAAGCACCTTTACTCAAATTTCTCAAGAGAATATCTTACCACGAATTCTCCCAGGTGTAAATATTAACGTGCTGTTGTTCAGAAATAATCTTTATAGTCTTTTTGTGTAAAAGTTATAAATATTTTTGCTATTCTATTGTGAGTTTTGGGATATGTTGCTATAATATTGACATAGACTGCTTTTCAATTGATCCACCAACGCTCTGAGGTGATAATATGGACAAGCGCATTAAAATATTTTTTGTACTTTTGACTTTACTGCTGTCCGCCTTCCTTACTTCCTGCTCCAATGCGCCGGAGCTTGTGAGGTCGGAGGTGGAGGTGGACAGCGGCGGCGATGTAGTATGCGCTGAGATAGCCGAAAACTCACTGACTTCCAGAGGTGCCGACATCCTCATTAGGAACACATCCCAGGACGCGACACTCTTTTTCGGGGAGGGGCACAGCCTGGAAGTGTATAATAACGGAGGATGGTACAAGGCTCCGGCAGTCACTGAAGAATTTCTCGTCGATGATATCGGGTACATGGCCGCGCCCGGGGAATCCCTGCGTATCAGCATAGACTGGGAGGGCTGGTACGGCAGCCTGGAACCGGGCAGGTACAGGATAATAAAGTCGATTGAGGTGTACGATTCCCAAGAGTTTGATAGTACCGGCGGCCCGCTTTCCGGACTTGGCAGCAATCAGATAAATGTAGCCATACCATTTGAGATAATTTGAGAGTAGTATGCAGGCCCGGCAAATGCCGGGCCTGCATGTGTCTTACGGCAAAAAACAGGTGCCAATTTAGCCGATATAGTGTATTATATACACTGTATTTGAACTGCTTTATTGGAGGGACTTATGTACAGCATACTTCTGGTGGAGGACGATAAAGGCATTGTCTCACACCTGACTGAATTTTTAAAAAACGAGGGCTTTGCTGTTGATGCCGCCGGCGGGCAGGCCCAGGCCCTTGAGAAATTTGGGAGCGGCCAGTACGACCTTATACTTCTTGATGTGTCCCTGCCGGACGGCAGTGGCTTTGCCGTCTGTTCGGCTGTTAAGAGCCAGCGGGACATACCGGTGATCTTCCTCACCGCCTCTGGCGATGAGTTCTCCGTGGTGGCCGGGCTTGAGCTGGGGGCAGACGACTATATAAGCAAGCCATTCAGGCCGCGGGAGCTGGTGTCACGGATACGCACCGTCCTCCGCCGCAGCGGAAAGAGCCAGTCCATACTGAAGGTCGGCCCCTTAAAGGTGGACACGGTGAAGGCGCTGGTAACAAAAAACGGTCAGGAGATATTCCTCTCCGCCCTGGAGTACAGGCTCCTTCTGGTACTTATAAACCACCGGGGCGCCGTTATGTCAAGGCAGCAGCTTTTAAGCGAGATATGGGATATAGCCGGAGACTTTGTCAATGACAACACTCTCACCGTGTATATAAAGCGCCTCCGGGACAAGATAGAGGACAACCCCCAGGAGCCGGAGATTATCAAAACTGTCCGGGGACTTGGATATAAGATAGACGTCTGATAGAGGGTATATTTATGTCTTTCATGAGAAATCCTGAGGTAAAGCGCCACGCTGTAATATATTTTCTCATCACTGTTATCGTGACTGCGGCCGGATTTATTGTGAGCATCCCTATCGGCATAGCCAGCGCGGCGGTGTGCCTTATCTTTGACCTTATGGCCTTTTTCATCTCCCGGGGCAGGTATAGGAAAATCGCGGCGCTCAGCGATGAGGTGGACAAGGTACTCCACGGCGGCGAGACATATGACCTGGACCAATTCTCCGAGGGGGAACTGTCAATACTCCAGAGCGAGCTTGTGAAGATGACGGTAAGGCTTAGGGAACAGGCAGAGCAGCTTCAGGCCGACAAGCTCTATCTGGCCGACTCCCTGGCTGACATATCCCACCAGATAAAGACGCCGCTCACCTCAATAAACCTTGCCCTGGAGCTTATAGCCGACCCGGCCCTCAGCCAGGACAGGCGGCTCGCCCTTATACGCGAC
>CALXAF010000120.1 GCA_944386185.1 uncultured Oscillospiraceae bacterium | reverse complement strand
CCCAGTGTCCAGATATGTGACAGGCAGCAGGTTGTTAATATCGATCTCAACTGTGGCAGAGAGCGTTATTACTATAAGCACCAACAGCATCATAGGCATAAACAGTTCCGACGCCCGTGCCAAACTGCTCGTCCTCCCCCAGGCAGCTATAAGCGCGGCAGCGAGTGTGACTATTATTATGATCGGCGGCTCACCTGTTGGAAATATGGCGGATAGTATCCGCTCTGACGCTGATCTTGCGAGAAAGCCCGCGTAAAAACTGAGCCATATGGCGAAAATAACGCAGAATATGCGCCCTCCAACTTTGCCCAGGCACCTTATTGATATCCCGGCAAGTCCGGTACCGGCCGGTGCGTTCTGCACAAGCCTCTTTATGCACCACAGGAAGAGGCCTCCCACCGCCAGAGCCGGCAGCGGGGAGAGCCAGGCCGCCCGGCCGGCCAGCATAACCGAGGAGACCGGCAGTATCCTTATCATCGGCGCCAGCAGGGACATGAAAATGAGTATGCTCAGCTGCCTGTTAGTGATCCTATCGCCCTGTCCCAAAATGAGTCCTCCTCCCCTCCGTCAGTTCTCACCGGATCATTTATATCGTAGGTCCGTTTGAGTTCGCCATTCACTTGAACTTCTATCTCGAGTCCGGGGAAAATCTCTTCCCAGGACTTCTCCATCTGGCTAAAGTCGATGGGAGATCTCATCTCAACGGCATCACCCAGCGCCATAAAATCAAGCCCCAGGCTCTGCGAACGCTCCAGAGCTGCGGCAGCCGGAATAAGCAGCTTCTCCGCCATGGCGTCCTCCACGTCATCTATGAAGCTGTCCTCCCAGAGCCTGCCTCCTTCTGATAGATTCACAACATTCCCGCTTACCGTCAATTCGACATCAAGCCTTTCCAGTTCCCCTCCGTCAAATACCGGCGTAAAGCCGGCCTTGCATCCGGTGAGCATGACTGTAAGCTTTACGCCCCGGCTCTCCAGGTCAAGCTCCGCCGCCCTGAGGTTTTCCGTCACCATAAGCACGCCCATAGTCTCGTCTTCATCAAGGTAGCCGGATAACCGCCCCTCTTCTATTATTGCGAAACCGGCGGTCTGGATGTCCATGTCCCCCTGCTCGTCAAACAGTTTTTCCCTCTGGACACCCTCCACCGCCATTATAAGCGCGCATCCCCGGCGGGCCAGCGATGTGGCCACATCCAGGCAGCTATACGGACATCCGGCGCCTACATAGGCCGCATTTTCCCGTATTGTCCCTAAGATATCCGTGCAGGAAGTGGCCTCCCCTGTGGCCCCCACAATAACCTCCTGGGACTCTCCCCTAACTATAAATGGTGTTATGCCGAGCCTTGTCTCCGAGTAACGTTCCAGATAGTCGAGGAACATGGTTATGCCCTTTCTGGCCTGCTCCTCACCTATAAGCAGGTTTTCCACATGGGAAAGCAGCGCGCTCTTTCCCAATGGCAGCCGTTGGAGTTCGTTCAGGGCTATTGCCAGGGACGAGGCGTTCTTTTCGTAGATCCTGGGCGCGGTGTCCGTACCGGTAAGCCCGGTGCAGGCGGTGACGCAAATACCCTCCGCCTCATAGTCTATTCCCACTGTCCGTATTATCTCCAGATCCTCTATCTCCCTGTAGTTTGAGAAAATGGAGGCGCCGGAGCAGCCTGATAGCCCCAGGCACATGGATACTGCCAGGGCCAGGGATGTGAATTTTCGCATACCGTCCTCACTTTCCTGTTCCTAGGGTCGGATCACGGGCCTCTTTTTTCCTCATTGATATTCTGAAAAGGGCTCTTGCGAAGAAGCGGCCCTGTGCCCCGGCAAACGGGGTCATATAGGGCACGCCAAAACTGTTGAGGCTGGCCAGATGGTATATGAGCAGCGTACAGCCTATGGCGAGCCCAAACATTCCCAGCGCTATAGCCGAAAGGACAAGCAGGAACCGGCAGATCCTCAGAGCAGAACCCATATCCTGGCTGGGCATGGTGTAACCCGATATGCCGGCCAGGGCGATGACCACCACCACAACAGGCGACACAACCCGGGCCTCCACTGCCGACTGGCCAACAATAAGCGCACCTATTATGGACACCGTCTGGCCGACTGGGTTTGGGAGCCGCAATCCCGCCTCCTGCAGAAGTTCAAACGCCACCAGCATCATCACCACTTCCACTGCAGTAGGGAAAGGCACCGCCTGTTTTGCCTCTATCATGGACTGCATGAGCCTGGTAGGCAACATCTCCTGGTGATACATAGCTATGGCTACGTAGAAAGCCGGCAGCAGAAGCGTCAACGTCAGCGAAAAATACCGCAGGAGGGTTAAGGCCGATGCTATCAGGAAGTGTTCCGAGTGGTCCTCCGGCACCTTCAGGAACTGGGTGAATGTACCCGGCGCAAGGTAGCCCAGCGGTATCCCGTCTACGATAATCCCAACCCGTCCCTCCAGAATGTTCATACAGAACTTGTCTACCCTCTCCGTGTTTATTAGCTGTGGAAACGGCGTCCTTGGGTTATCCACAATGTTCTCCTCAATAACGGAAGACGTCAGCGCGCCCTGGGCTTTAATTGATGAGACGCGGCGACATACCTCGTCCACGAGGCCGGTATTTGTAAAGCCCTCGATATATATAACAGCCGCGGTGGAACCTGTTTTCTCTCCTATTGTAAACTGCTTTACTTTAAGATGTGGGTCCCTTATCTTCCGCCGGGCGAGGCCGGTATTTGTACGCATGGTTTCGACAAAGGCATCTTTGGAACCTTTTATGACTTTCTCCTCATTGGGCTGCCCGACCGATCTGTTGTCCTTTGATTTGACCTCGAAAGTCACGGCAATCTGGCAGCCATCCGGCACCACCGCGCAGAATCCCCGAAGCATGTCCTGGACCGTGTCGGAAATTGTTTCCCGCCGCCTGGCGGTACAGGCATATACAAGCCCTTGGAGCATCATCTCCGCCGCCTGCGCGTTATCTGCAGCCGTGCCCAGCCTCTCAGAGCTGGTGAGCGGGCGTACAACGAGCTCACCCACGTCGGCGGCGGTCACCAGCCCGTCTATAAAGAAGAGTTCGGCCATATGTGCGCTGTCCCCGCCCAGACGTATCCGGCGGCGTTCCAAGTCCCCGCACTGGGAGAATATCTGGGCGATGCCGTCAGCCGATACCGGCTCTTTTAAGTTATCTGTCTCTTTGTTTGGTCTATATTTTTCACTGAATCTGTGTTTCACCAATCGGCAGCACCTCCGGAACCTATTTATTCACGCTTATTTTTACCTGAGAGCAGGGAAATTAAATTGTAAAAATTTTCATTCCGTGCAGCCTGTGAGAATCCTGACGAAACTTGTATACTCATGGAGAATTTGATATAATAAACTCCTAAGATTTTTAAAAGAGAGGAGGCGCGGCGTTGTCAGAAAGCAGGTTTGTGCTGCCTGGGGCTGAGACTGTGTCCATGAGCGGCGATGCGGCCAGACGGCTCATTGGCTGCGGCAGCGGCGATGCGGCGCTGCTCTATCTTTATATACTCACAAGTTCCGGCCGGTACGACCGGGATGAGGCTGCCGCCAGAATGGGCCGCAGCATCCAGCAGGTGGAGCGCGCCATGGGGGTCCTGGCCCGCTTGGGGCTGGTCAGTTCAGAGGACAGCAGCGAACCTCCGCGTGTGCAGGAACGGGCAGACGAGCTGCCTGAGTATACAGCCGAGGATATAAAGCGTGAGATGGATAACGGTGAGGGCTTCAAACTCCTGGCGCAGGAGGTGCAGCGGGCTTTGGGAAAGATCCTCTCTACTGAGGATCTTAAAAAGCTCTTCGGAATATACGACTACCTGGGACTGCCCAGTGAAGTGATACTCCAGCTGGTGATACATTGCCGTGAGGAGTGCCGCAGGAGCCGGGGGCCGGGCAGGCTTCCCACCATGCGCTACATAGAGAAAGCCGCCTATACCTGGGAGAGGGAAGGCATATTCTCTCTTGAGGCGGCTGAGAATTACATAAAGAAGCAGGGACAGCGCCAGGAGGCCAGGCGTGCCGCTGCCCAGGCAATCGGCATTGTTGACCGTCCCCTGTCCACGTCGGAGCGCCGGTATCTGGACAGTTGGGGGGATATGGGGTTTGGTCCTGAGGCCATAGCCATAGCATATGACAGGACGGTGCTGAAGACTGGGGGCCTTGCCTGGCGGTATATGGACTCCATAATGAAAAGCTGGCACAGCAAAGGGCTCCACACGCCCGATGAGATAGACAGAGGCGACTCGGTGAGAGTCCCAAAAAAAGCCGTGAAAAAGTACCACGAGACAGCTTCGCCAACCCAGGCGGAGTTTTTGGAGATGCAGGAAGCCCTGCGCCGGATGAAGGGAGGCGAGTGATATGTCACTGGACGGCAAGCTTTTGGCGAGAGCCAAGGACAGGCTCGACAGGCGCCGACGTGAGAACGAGGAGGCCCAGGCCAGGCGGCGTGAGACAGCGTATGCCCGGGATCCTGACATACGTGATATCGACAGGCAGCTGCGCAACTCCGCCTTGGAGGCCATAAGCGCCGCCATCTCCAGCGGAGGTGACCCTCAGCAGGCCCTGGAGGAAATACGCGACAGGAACCTCTCCCTGCAGGAGGAGCGGGCTCTAAAACTGGCCGCCTGCGGCCTGCCGGGAGATTATCTCAACGATAGATATATCTGCCCCAAATGCCGTGACACAGGTTACAACGGTACGAAGCTCTGCTCGTGCCTTTTGGAGCTGTATTCCCAAGAACAGAAGAAAGAACTCTCCGGGCTTTTAAAACTGGGTGAGGAGACTTTTGACAGCTTTGACCTGGATCTCTATGACGATAAGCCGGATCCTGACACCGGCATATCCCCCAGGAACTATATGGAGACGGTTTTTGAATACTGCCTCCAGTATGCCCGCAGGTTTTCAGCTGATTCCGCGAACCTTTTCATGTGGGGAGGCACCGGCCTTGGTAAAACATTTCTCTCCACGTGTATAGCGAAAGTTGTTGCGGAGCGGGGCTTCTCCGTTGTATACGACACCGCGGCCTCGGTGTTCTCCAAATATGAGGAGGAGAAATTCTCGAAAAATCAGGAGGGGGCGCAGGCTGCCTCCCAGGTACACAGGATGGAAAACTGTGACCTGCTGATTGTGGACGACCTGGGCACAGAATTTTCCACTGCCTTTGTGACCAGCGCCCTGTACACACTCATTAACAACAGGCTCACCAGCGGCAGGAAAACCATCTTCAGCTCAAATCTGACGATGAAGGAACTCTCGTCACGATACTCAGCCCCCATAATGTCCAGGCTCCAGGGGGAATACTATGTGCTTCGGTTCTATGGCAGCGATATAAGGCTGAAGAAAAAAGGAAAAAGATAGAAAAAATTATGGAATATTCAGAGTAAATGAATATTCCATAATTTTATTTTCTGCCTGTGGAAAGATGAAACTGCTTGAAACGGTGGGTTTTACACATTTTCCACAAGGTTTTCCACAGCGATTATGTAAACACAGCCGGTGAATAGATGAATATCGGGGTAACATAACAACAATCAGCCGGTTAAAACCGCGCTGCTGGCCTGGTTTTACAGCGACGCACTTGATTTTTTAATATTTCCGGTGTAAAATGGCCGTATTTTGAATAGAGTCTAAAAGGGGGACTCCTCGGGGCGCGGCCCTCAGAAAGGCTGCCGCTCACTTTTCCCTGAAAGGACGATAGTATTGGCAGATTCCAGAAAACAGAACTATCTGACCGGTGCCGCCATCCTGGCGGCCACAGTGGCCATAACGAAAGTGATAGGCGCCATTTACAAAATCCCTCTCTACAATCTGCTGGGGGATGAGGGTACCGCCCACTTCCAGGTGACCTACTCTATCTATAACCTGCTGCTGACCATATCAACGGCCGGTGTGCCTGTGGCCCTCTCAAGGCTGATATCTTCCGCCAGGGCGGTGGGAAGATATAATCAGGAGAAGCGTATATACTCGGTCGGCATGCTCACCTTCGGCGCTGTGGGCCTTATTGGCATGCTCATCATGTTCATATTCGCCCAGCCCCTGGCTGACTTTATGAACGACCATCAGGTGGCGGGCGCTGTCCGGTGCCTGGCTCCGGCGGTGTTCTTCGCCTGCATAGTTTCCGTCTACAGGGGTTACTCCCAGGGCCACAGCGACATGACTCCCACAGCGATCTCCCAGATCATGGAGGTGCTGTGCAAGCTGGTCTTTGGCCTGGCTATAGCATGGTATCTTTCCAGGTTGGGCAAGAGTTCCGCCGACGTTGCCGCAGGGGCGATAGTTGGCGTCACAATCGGCCTTGGGCTGTCGGTCCCAATAATGGCCGGATGCAGGCGGCGGATAATACGCCGTGAGAACGACGGTCCGGCTCTGGACACTCCCCATTCCCGCTCCGAGACCTTCCAGCGGATAATAAGGGTGAGTATCCCCATAACCCTGGGTTCCTCCATACTTAATATAATAACGCTTATCGATACCAGGCTGGTACTGGGCAGGCTGCAAACTGGAGCGGGTTTTTCCTACGACGAGGCCACCGTGCTCTATGGCGTCTATTCAAAGGGCCTTACGCTCTTCAATGTGCCCTCCTCCTTTATAACGCCTATAGCCGTATCTGTCGTGCCGGTGATAGCGGCCGCCATAGCCAGCCGCCACCGCGGCCAGACAAAAGGCACCATCGAATCCAGCATGAAGCTCACGAACCTTATCGCTATGCCGGCCGCGGTCGGTCTTTGCGTACTTGCTGACCCTATCTTCCAGGTGCTCTATCCAAATTCCAACGAGAACGGGCCCTTTCTTCTCTCAATGCTCGGCATAGCCTCGTTCTTTGTCTGCACGTATATCGTGACAAACGGCATCCTTCAGGCCAGCGGGCACGAGAAGCTGGCCCTGGTGGCGCTGCCTGTCGGCGGCATTATAAAGATCGTTGTGAACTGGGTCTTAGTGGGAACGCCGAGTGTAAACATAGCCGGCGCGCCTATAGGGACACTGGCCTGTTACATCGCCATAACAGCTATGAACATCATATTTATATCAGTGAAGCTGCCTGAAAAGCCGAACCTTCTCAGAATAACGGTGAGGCCCGCCATATGCAGCGCCATAATGGGTGTGCTGGCTGTGGCTGTCTACGGCCTGGCAGACAGGTTCCTGCTGGATATTATCGGCGGAAGGATCGGCGTTACCGTGTGCCTGGTGCTGGCAATCGGCCTTGCGGTTCTGGTGTATTTTGTGCTGATAATAGCCCTCCGGGCAGTCACCCGTGAAGATGTTTTGCTCCTGCCAAAGGGTGAAAAGATAGCGAATATGCTGAAAATCCGGTAAATATTCTCAAATACCTGAATTATACTTGCAGTAGAGGAAAAAATATGATAGATTTTGAATACAAAAGCAGCTATGATGTGGATGACCTGCGCCATATAGTTAAAATACTTCGAGGCGAGGGCGGGTGCCCATGGGACAGGGAACAGACTCACGAGTCAATCCGCCGGGAGATGCTGGAAGAGGCCTACGAGGTTGTGGAGGCCATAGATGAGGGCAGTCCCGAGCACCTGAAGGAGGAGCTGGGAGATGTGCTGCTCCAGGTGGTGTTCCACTCTGACATCGAGGCCGACGCCGGCAGGTTTGATCTGGACGCGGTGGCTGACCGTGTAAGTCAAAAGCTTATTCTCCGCCATCCGCACGTGTTTGGTGACGTGTCTGTCTCCGGTTCAGGGGAGGTTCTCCAGAATTGGGATAAGATAAAGCGTGTGGAAAAGCACCAGGAGACAGTGACAAGTTCTCTTGAGGCTGTGGCCAGGAGCCTGCCTGCACTATGGCGGGCTGAGAAGATACAGAAGAAGGCTGCGAAGGCCGGGTTTGACTGGCCAACGGCTGATGGTGCCCTCAATAAGGTCTCTGAGGAGCTCTCTGAGTTGAGGGACGCCATGGATGGCCGTGGGGACGTCCAGGAAGAGCTGGGCGATCTTCTGTTCGCCTGCGTAAATGTGGCACGTTTTGTAAAGGCCGACCCGGAGGTGAGCCTGAAAGGCGCCTGTGACAAGTTCATCGGCAGGTTCAGGGCCGTGGAGGAGATGGCGAAGGGCTCCGGCAGGGAGCTGGATGCCATGTCACCTCAGGAATTGGACCAGCTCTGGGAAGCCGCAAAGGCCCAGAGATAAAGCATTTAAAGACACAGGCAGGCCAGCCTGCCCTATTACTGGTCTTTAAAATATATTATAATAAGCCCTGCCGCGGCAGGGACAGATTCAGGAGGATTTACAAATGAACAAAACTGATCTCGTCAACGCGGTGGCCGAGAAGGCCGGACTTTCCAAGAAAGACAGCGAGAAGGCCATTAACGCCGTTGTAGACTCCATTATCGACGCCCTCAAATCCGGCGATAAGGTGCAGCTTATCGGATTCGGCTCCTTTGAGGTAAAGAGCCGTGCCGAGTGCACCGGCCGCAACCCCAGGACTAAGGAGACCATAAAGATCCCCGCCGCCAAGCTGCCTCAGTTCAAGGCCGGCAAGGCTTTCAAGGATGCCATCTCCGAGTGATCGGCTGATCCGGGCTAATAGAAAATAGAGGATTTTTAATTTGCCCCGGTATTGTATGCCGGGGCAAATTTTGGTATCATTGAGGTGGTGATAGTTTTGAGACTCGATAAATATCTTAAGGTCTCCCGGCTCATAAAGCGCAGGACAGTGGCAGCGGAGGCATGTGACGGAGGCAGGGTATCGGTGAATGGGAAAGTATCCAAGCCGTCCCAGGATGTGAAGCCAGGCGATGTTATCGAGCTGAGCTTTGGCCAGCGCTCCGTTAAGGTGGAGGTCCTGTCGGTAGCCGAGACTGTGAGGAAAGACGATGCCGCCGGTATGTACAGGCAGATAGTATAAGTTTGGAAAGGTGTCAGATGAAGAACTTCAGATGGGATAAGAAGTATCTCTATTGGGGCGTCACCGCCTTCTGTGTTGTCCTGGCCAGTATACTGTTTTTCTGGTTCATGGAACGGCTGCCGGGCGTGATGGGCGTTCTGCGTTTGATCGGGGACGCACTGTCGCCCTTTATCTATGGTATACTCATAGCGTACCTGCTCAATAAGGCCATGGGCATTTTTGAAAGGAACGTCTTTAAAAAGCTCTCTGAAAAGATGTTCAAAGCGAAACCTGTCCGTGCCAGGAAGGCCGCCAGGATCTTCTCCATAATCTTCGTGGAGCTGCTGACATTCGGTATAATCGCAGGCCTGCTGGTGATCATGCTGCCCCAGATATACAACAGCATAATGAACCTCTTAACCAAATCCTCCCAGTACATCGACATAGTAGTTAACTGGGTAGAGAGCTTCATGAGCGGCGACACACTGGAGCCCATCGTCATCGACTGGATAAACAGAGCGGCGGATTATATGGTGAACTGGCTGGAGACGTCTCTGCTGCCTCAGATGGACACCCTCATAGCCAGCATAACCGGCGGGGTCATGAGCGTGGTCTCTGCCATCTTCAATTTCCTGGTTGGAGTTGTCATCTCCGTCTATATCCTCTACAATAAGGAGACCTTCTCAGCCCAGGCCAAGAAGGTGTTGTTCGCGACTGTGAAGCCCCGGGCCGGCAATGCCGTGATCCGCGAGATGAAGTTCATAAACGATGCCTTTGGCGACTATATCGTGGCTGAAATAATTGACTCGCTGATTGTGGGCGTTATAAACTATATCTTTATGACCATAGTCGGCATACCTTACGCTGCCCTTGTCAGCATTCTCATGGCCTTGACAAATCTTATCCCGATATTCGGCCCATTCATCGGTGCCATCCCCTCTGCTCTGCTCATACTGCTTGAGAGTCCCATGATGTGCCTCATATTCGTGATATTCACCCTGGTTCTTCAGCAGATAGACGGCAACGTGATCAAGCCCCGCATACACAGCACAAAATCAGGTATATCCGGCTTCTGGATAATGTTCGCCATACTCTTCTTCGGTGGTATATTCGGGATAGGCGGTATGATATTGGGCGTGCCGATAACGACAGTGCTCTACAGCATCTTCAGGCGCTTTAACAACAGCCGTCTGAGAAAGCGCGGCCTCCCAGAGAACACCAGGTCATATATGGGCGTCGAAAGCGTGGACCCGTCCACAGGCGAAATCATATACGCTCCGGACTCTCAGGAGACCTGGGGCGCCGGCAGCGATAAGGAGCCCGAGGAAAAAGGAGACGGAAAAGGGAACGGAGAAAATAAATGAACATCCTTGTTATTGACGGCCAGGGCGGTCGGATGGGCTCGCTGCTGGTTAAGAAGCTCCGGGACTCTGGCAGCCAGGCCCGTATAACGGCTATTGGTACAAACAGCACCGCGACTGGCGCCATGCTCCGGGCTGGGGCAGACAGAGGCGCCACCGGCGAGAATCCTGTGTGCCGGGCCGCCATGGACGCGGACGTGATCCTGGGTCCTGTTGGCATAATCGCTCCACATGCGATTATGGGGGAGGTGACTCCCGCAATGGCCGAGGCTGTCAGCGGCAGCCGGGCCATGAAGATACTTGTACCCGTCACGAACTGTGATATATGGATCGCCGGCACAGGTGATGTCCGGCTCTCCGAGGCCATAGACCTGGCGGTAAGCGAGGCTATGACGCTTGGGAAATAGATCGGGTTGTTTTCCCATCGTTTGATCAGCCAAACATGGAACATGTAAACATGTGTCCCATGTTTGGCTGTTTTTAACGTGTCCCCAGGGCAGGTGAGTTGCAGGCGTTATATGTGATCCCCCGGGCCTTGGTGTGTCGTTTCCGGACACTGTTTACAAAAAAGACTGGATTTTTTCTTCTCTATCCCCTATAATGAGGCCGTAAACACGAAAAGTGATAATATCAAGAAGAAAAGGCGGTTGGTACCGCCGGAAAATGGAGGACATATGGATCAATTAAGAGCAAAAAAAGGTTTCATCTGCGATATGGACGGCGTCATATATTTTGGCAACAATCTGATACCGGGTGTAAAAGAGTTTGTTGACTGGCTCTACAAGGAGGATAAGAAATTCCTTTTCCTGACCAACGCCAGCGCCAAAACGCCAAAGGAGCTGCGCCAGAAGCTCCAGAGGATGGGTTTGGATGTGGATGAGAGCCACTTCTACACAAGCGCCCTGGCCACAGCCAAGTTCCTTAGCCGTCAAAAGCCCGGCTGCAGCGCCTATGTCATCGGCGATCCGGGGCTCTATAACGCCCTGTATGACGCCGGCATCACCATAAATAATGTGGATCCGGACTACGTGGTAGTCGGGGAGACCAGCAACTATAATTACGACAGCATCTGCACCGCCTGCCGGCTGGTGCTTGAGGGAGCCAAGCTCATAGGCACCAATACGGACCTTACAGGTCCCACGGAGCAGGGTATCATGCCCGCCTGCCGCGCCCTGGTAGCCCCTATAGAGGCCGCCACCGGCAAGGTAGCCTATTTTGTCGGCAAGCCCAACCCCCTTATGATGCGCACCGGCCTTTCAAAGCTGGGCGTGCACTCGGAGGAGGCCGCCATAATCGGCGACAGGATGGACACTGACATCGTGGCCGGAGTTGAGAGCGGCCTTGACCCGATACTGGTGCTCACCGGCGTCACTACCCGTGATGTTATGGAGCAGTACCCCTACAGGCCCCGGCTCGTGCTCAACAGCGTGGGTGATATCCCAGGCTGAGATTACATAGTTAAAATTATATAAA
>CALXAF010000119.1 GCA_944386185.1 uncultured Oscillospiraceae bacterium | reverse complement strand
GTTGACGACAACGAGGTGACCAGCGTTGACGAGATGACCATGACCCTGAGAAGGTATAATCCGGGAGATCAGGCCACCGTGACGGTATTCCGTGTGGGGCAGACCCTTGGAGAGGGAGAGTATATCGACCTCCAGGTGACATTCCAGGAGGCTGTCCAGGAGGATACAACAACACAACAGCAGTCGAGCGGCCAGCGGGCAGCTGAGTAAGCAGAGGACTCGGCGCCCCATAGGCCATAGCGCGTTAAGGACTGCCACAGTTATATTCTGTGGCAGTCCTGTGTTATATAATGAAAAATATAGCGCCCCGTTGCGGGGTGTCCGAAGGCGGTATACATATGTCCACCAGGTTTGGAAAGTTTGTGAAGAGCAGGTGCTTTAAAGTACTGTTCCTGCTGATACTGACGGCAGCCGCGGCCTATATGGGGCTGCGGGCAGGAAACGCCTTGGAGTGGGGGACGGGCCTCAGCCTATATCTGCCGATATTCATACTCTTGGCGTTGCTGTTCATAACTCTGGCGGGATCTATGGTGCCGGGAGATGGAAAGGAACATCCGCGTCTTCAAAGGTGTGTGTCCGGATATTTTCTCGCTTTCCTTTTTTACGACGTCCTTATCCAGCTTGTGTTCGATATTATTTCGCTTGTTTTTGACTTTAGCCGAATAGTACGGGCGTGGCTTATCCTGGCCGCCGCGGTCCTGACGTTACTGCTGGTGGTGATTGGCAGCATCCACGCCAGAAAACAAAAGCTTATAACATATCGTGTGAGAATTGGAAACTGGCCTGGTAATACGCGGATCGTGCTCCTGAGCGACCTGCACATAGGCGCCTTTATAGATGGGGACTATTTGAGAAGGGTATTCGACAAGGTAAACGGTGCGGGGCCGGATGTTGTAGTTATAACCGGGGATATCTTCGACGGCTGCATGCCTGGGAGCGGTCAGATGGCCGATACAGTGGAGGCGTTCCGCGGTCTGAGCGCGCCAATGGGAGTATACGCCGTCACAGGGAACCACGATCCGGATACAGACGACAAGAGCTTCTCCGATTTCCTGGAAAATGCCAATATTCATCTCCTATACAACCAGGCAAAAGAGCTGCCCGGGTGGTATCTTATCGGCAGAGCGGGCATTGTTGATATGCGGGAGGTGCGCGTCCCGCTGGGAGAGATCCTGCCGAAGGCGGCCGAGCGTAAGCCCGTGGTCGTGCTGGATCACGATCCACAGGGCATCAGGGAGGCCGCGGAATTCGGCGCGGACCTTGTCATGTGCGGCCACACCCACGGGGGACAGTTCTTCCCAATCACCATACTGACAAGGCTGGCTAACGGTCGGGAGAATTTTTACGGTTACGGGATCCGAGGCAGGACCCAGTCAATAATCTCGGCCGGGACGGGCTTCTTCACCATACCGGTAAGGATCGGGACTGACAGCGAGATAGTCATAATTGATGTGAGCGGGGAAGCGGATGGTTAAAACCGGCCACAGATAATAAATCAGGGAGGCAGGCCTCCCAACCGACGGCACGCCTCCCTGATTTTGTTAACTGAAATGAGATGTCAGTTGCTGCCGCCGGCTGGGAAGTACGGCCTTAACGCCGCCGCCACGCTTGTCAGCGGCATAGTCTGGAGCCAGACCGTACCCGGCCCTGTGAGCAGGGTATTGAAAAGGCCCTCGCCGCCAAGAAGCTTATTTTTTATTCCGGGAACCTGCCTTATCTCCATCGAGACGCTGGGATCAAAGCCGGCCACATTGCCTGTATCCACCAGGAGCTGCTGGCCGGGAGCCAGATCGTACTTTACAATCTCCCCGTCTATCTCCACGAAGGCCGTCCCGTACCCTGACAACCTCTGCATGATAAAGCCCTCTCCGCCGAAGAACCCGGAACTGAGCTTTTTATTGAAATGTATGCTCAGCTCCACACCAGCCTCTGAGGCAAGAAACGCGTGTTTCTGGACTATCATCTCCCTGCCGGGCCCTATCTCCAGCGGGATTATCTTCCCTGGGAAGCTGGAGCCAAATGCGATCATGCCGCTGCCTCTGGCGGTGTAGATATTTTGAAACATGCTCTCGCCGGAAAAGGCCTTTGAGAACATCCTGCCAAGTCCGCCGCCGGTGGTCTGCATCTCTATATTCGGCGTCTGCCAAACCATGGAACCGCTCTCGGTTATCATACGTTCCCCGTCCGTAAGTGAACAGATTACTACGGGGAAAGCCCCGCCCTTTATCTCATATTCCACTATGAATCCCTCCTCAGTTTTTTAGATCATAAATCAGCCCCGGCCATTTTATCAATGCGCCGGGGCTTTTTACACATGTTATATTAGAAACCCAGGTTCAGGCCTCCGGCAAGCTTTGACATGCCGGAGCTCATGGCCTCGTCAGCCTTGCCCATGGCCTCGTTTACAGCGGCCACGATGGCGTCGGAGAGCATCTCCACATCCTCGGCGCCCTCGGCCTCCACAACGGCGCTCTCGTCAATTGTCAGCTTGAGAAGCTGGTGCTTCCCGTTTACTACAGCTGTGACCATGCCGCCGCCAGCAGACGCGGAGAACTCCTTCTCCTCCACCTCCTGCTGGGCCTTGAGAAGTTCCTGCTGCATCTTCTGTGCCTGCTTTATCATATTCATGTTCATCCCGCCGCCCATGCGGCCTCCGGGAAACCCGCCTTTTGCCATATCTATCGCTCCTTATATAATAGTTTTATGATCATTTATTGAAATTTTATGTTTCCGAACTTAGCCAGACGGTCCAGCTTATCCTCCTTAAGGCCTGTGTCCGGCAGACCGGTGACAGCGGCGACGGTGACACTCCTGCCCAGGATATTGGACGCCGCCTGGGAGACGGCGCTTTTTACGCCGGGCGTGTTCACCATCATCAGCACAAAGTCGTTTTTGGCTCTCAGGGTAAGGACAGAGCCGTTTAAATCCGGCGACAGGTTCATGTGGTCGGAGAGAAACTGGAAGGACGTATCCTCCACACTGCCGCGGCAGGCAGACAGCACCTTTTCCCACCATCCGCTGTCTGAGGACTGGGGCGATGGTGCGGCAGGCCTTACTCCTGCAGGCTCAGGCGGCACCTCAGGCTCCGGCTCATACTCTGCCATATCGCCGGCACCGTACTTTCCCCAGGGAACAGAGTCCTCGGAGGGGATATCCGCATCCTCCCAGGGCGGCGGCGCCTCTTCCG
>CALXAF010000118.1 GCA_944386185.1 uncultured Oscillospiraceae bacterium | reverse complement strand
CAGATAAACCAGGTGGAGAACATGATCTCCAACGGCTGCCAGGTCATAATCCTAAAGCCCTACGATATGTCCGCCTGCGCCCCGATCAGCACCGCCTGTGCTGAGGCCGACGTTCCCCTTGTGGTCATCTGCTCGGATATCGCCTCTGATTACGACTGTGCTGTTATGGTAAGTAACGAGGATATCGGACGCATGAAGGGCGAGGCTGTAGTCGAGGCCCTTGACGGCGAGGGCAATGTGGCTATACTCAACGGCACACTCTCCCAGCAGGGCTGGGTTGAGCAGGCCGACGCCGCCAAGGCGGTATTCGCCGAGTACCCAGGAATCACCGTAGTCGAGGAACAGGTAGCTGAAAACAACGACCAGGCCAACGCCATTACCGTGGCTGAGAACTGGATCACCAGCGGCACTGAGATCGACGCCATCTGGTGCTCCCAGGACACCGTGGCCATTGGCGCCGGCACAGCCTTCAAGGAAGCCGGACTCGACCCCTACATAGTTGGCCAGGGCGGCATGGAGGACGCCCAGATAGCAATCGAGGACGGCATAATCGACGCCACCGTATACCTGCCCTCCTCCGTCTATATGAACGGTGCCATGCAGGCCGCGGAGGCTCTCTTCGCCGGTGAGACTATTGAGAAGGATATGTATATGGAGCTCCAGATGCTCACCTCCGACAATATCGACACCTTCGTATTCAACTGATACCTCAGGACTGACAAACCTCTGTACTTGCTGAGGGGGATATACCAAATATCCCCCTCAGCCCATTATAAGGAATGGTGAAATGAATAATCAGGACATATTACTCCATATAAATGGCGTCTCCAAGGCCTTCTCCGGCGTCAAGGCCCTGGACGATATGCAGCTTGACGTGAAAAGGGGCAGTGTCCACGCGCTGATGGGCGAAAACGGCGCCGGCAAGTCGACGCTGATGAAGATACTGACAGGCCTCTACACCCGGGACTCAGGCGAGATAACCTTTGACGGCAAGCCACTGGACACCTCCAACATACACAGAGTCATACAGCAGGGCATCTCCATGATCTATCAGGAGGTAAACCCAATACGGAATATGACTGTGGCGGAAAATATCTTCTGCGGCAAGGAGATATGCAAAATAAACCTCCTCCTTAAAGACAAAAAGGAGATGCAGCGGCGGGCTCAGAAGCTCCTTGACGACATGGGATACCCATCCATCAAGTCCGACAGGAAGGTGGGTACGCTCAGCGTGGCCCAGATGCAGGTAATGGAGATTGCCAAGGCCATATCCAATAACTCTAAGCTCATCATAATGGATGAGCCCACCTCCGCCATTACGGAGAAGGAGGTCCAGCAGCTCTTCGACACTATACGCTCCCTGAAGGCCCAGGGCATAACCTTTATCTATATCTCCCACAAGCTGGAGGAGATATTCCAGATAGCCGATGAGGTCACCGTAATGCGTGACGGCCGATATGTGGGAACAAAATCCACCAGTGAGACCGACACTGATGAGATAGTGGCCATGATGGTGGGCCGGCAGCTATCCGAGTACTATCCAAAGGAGCAGGTACCCATAGGCGCCCCCCTCCTGGAAGTGGACCATCTTAGCGTAAACGGCCTTCTCCACGATGTGAGCTTTACCGCCAGACGCGGTGAGATCCTTGGCTTTGCCGGGCTGATGGGCGCAGGCCGGACGGAGATAATGGAGACCATCATGGGTATCCGCAAGGCCGACGGCGGCACGATTAAAGTAGATGGGAAACCGGTGCAGATAAAAAATACAGGCTCGGCTATAAAAAACGGCCTGGCTTTTTTGACTGAGGACAGGCGCAAGGACGGCTGTTTCCTGGAGGCAAACGTATATAACAATATCATGACCCTTGTGTGGAAGAAACACGCCAGCATACTTGGCATCCGCCACAGGGAGTGCCGTAAGCTGGCCCAGGAACAGATAGAGCTGTTCTCTACAAAGACACGCGGCCTAAAGCAGAAAATGCGTGAGCTCGGCGGCGGCAACCAGCAGAAGGTGCTGCTGTCCCGCTGGCTGCTGTCTGACCCGGACATACTCATACTGGATGAACCCACCCGGGGCATTGACGTAGGCGCCAAATATGACATATATAAAGAGATGGTGCGTCTTGCCAAAGAGGGCAAGTGCATAATAATGATCTCCTCGGAGATGCCGGAGATACTCGGTATGAGCGACCGTATATGCGTCGTCCATGAGGGCAGGATACAGAAGGTCCTCAACAGGGAGGACGCGGACCAGGAGACTATCCTCCGTTACGCGGCGGGACTTGAATAAGGAGTAGAATCAATGGAGACAAAGAAAAATCCAGCTAAAAGCTTTTTGAGAATGCTTCTCACAAACGATTCCGCGGGAGCGGTATTGATTTGGCTCGTTATAGCTGTTATACTTATAATTGTAACTGGCGACACCTTTTTAACTACGCGCAACTTCACGAATCTCAGCCGCTATATGTCCTTCTACATAATGGTAGGCCTTGGCGTGCTGATGATATTCATGAGCGGCGGCATGGATATGTCCCTGGGCGCAACCACGGGCATGTCCGGCATTGTGACGGCCTACCTCTCAAAGACCGGCCTTCCCCTTATAGTTGTTATCCTGGCCGGTATCGCCGTAGGTGTCCTGATAGGCGGATTCAACGGATACATAATCGGGTATCTCCGCTTCCCCGCTTTTATAGCCACACTTGGCTGCCAGCAGCTGGTACGCGGGCTTATAAACGTCATAACCCGCGGCTACCCAATCAATGAGCTGGGCGAGTCCTTTGTAACTATGGGCACCGGTTACTTTTTGAAGATTCCCATCCCCGTATGGATCACCATCCTTATAGGCCTCGTTACCTGGTACACGCTCAACAAAACGGTGTTCGGCCGCCGCCTGGCCGCAACCGGTGGCAATGAGCAGGCCGCTATGGTCTCGGGTATAAATACCCGCAAGCACAGGATGATGGCCTATATGTACGGCGGGGCCCTTGCGGGCATTGCCGGCATGGTGCTGACGGCCCGTATGTCCGTGGCCCAAACCTCCACCGGTACCGGTTTTGAGCTGGAGGCCATTGCCGGAGCAATCATCGGCGGCGCCTCCGCCGAGGGCGGCAAGGGCACAGTAATGGGTACCGTGTTCGGCATCATGGTGGTGTATACGCTGAAAAACGGCATGAGCCTGCTCTCAGTGAACGCCTATTGGCAGTCTGCCATGCAGGGCGCCATAGTGCTCCTGGCCGTGTTCCTTGACATTATCCGCAAGCGCAACGCCAAGTGACACTTATACACAAAATAGAAAGGCGGCAGTATGCCGCCTTTTTGTTTGCCTCATAAGGCAAGTAATATAAAGGAGAAGAAGAAATGAGATTCATCAAGAGACACCTGTGTATGCTGCCCATATGCTATGCTGTGGAGCTGATCCCCACCACGTACGGCCCAAGGTATGTTTTCGCCACTGACGACACCGGCCCCTGCGTGGCCATTGATCCCTCAAGCGGCGATATGGAGCAGGTCTGGGACGGCCCCGGCGGCACCATGTCCATAATTCCCATTCCAGGCTCGCCAAACGAGTTCCTGGCCTCCCAGAATTTCATGCCCGGTTTCTCCGCGCTCCACGCGCGGATAGTCCGCGTGAAGAGGGACGATGAGGGCTGGCACGTGTCTCCATGGATGGATCT
>CALXAF010000117.1 GCA_944386185.1 uncultured Oscillospiraceae bacterium | reverse complement strand
CTGGGGATAGTTTTTCTGCTGGCGTTAGACTGCCTGATCCCCCACCTGCACATGGGGTCGGATAAACCGGAGGGGCGACGCTCCAAGCTGGGCCGCTCCACCATGCTGGTTCTGGCCGTGACTCTTCACAATCTGCCGGGGGGAATGGCCGTGGGCGTTGTATTTGCCGGCATGCTGTCAGGCTCTACCGGCATATCTCTTGCATCCGCTTTTGCACTATCCGTCGGAATAGCCCTCCAAAACATGCCGGAGGGCGCGGTCATATCCATGCCGCTCAGAAGCGAGGGAATGGGCAAGGGCCGGTCATTTTTAATGGGTACGCTGTCCGGCGTTGTGGAACCCATCGGCGCTGCCATTACCATAGCGCTCTCCGGGCTCATAACGCCTATCCTCCCCTATATCCTATCCTTCGCCGCCGGCGCTATGATATACGTGGTGGTGGAGGAACTGATCCCCGAGTCCCAGGCTGGAGAGCACTCTAATATAGGCACCATCGGCGCCGCTCTGGGCTTTGTGCTGATGATGGTATTAGACGTAGCTTTGGGATAAGCCCTGGGAGTAAAGTATAGTGGCGCTGTAATATTCTGCACCTGATCACTATAAATCCTTCAGTTAAACCGGCTCTTAATTTTAAAAAGCAACCACTTATGAGGCAAGTTCAAAAGATTCGGTCATCGGCATTTTGTGCCTTTTGCGAGGGCCTTCACCAGCTTTTCCTGAATTGGCAGCCAATCTTTTTTTGGATAGGCATACCTGTAGCTCCTCTCTAGATCAGCCAGCATTGATTCTGTAAGGTATGGCAGGAGCTTTATGGCGTGACTCTGGGCAGCCAGCTTATACCAGTATGACATCTTCCCAGAACTTCTGGCGGCAGACCACAATATCACCTCCGCCGCCTCCATCACCTTCTCTGGGCTTGGTACTGTGGCCAGGAATCCATCCACCCATTGCTTGACGCTCTCGTAGAATTTCTCATTACATCTGTCGGCCCTAGGGTCCCGGCAAGTACCGAAACCCAGCACTCCGGAGAAGAGACCTGATTTTTTTACTGCCTCCGCAAGCTCTGCATCATATATCTCATATATCTCGCGAAGTTCGGAAAGTTCCATTGACAGTTCTCCCCTTATTAATAAATCTTTAAATCAAGGGAACAAGCTATACAGCCTGCTCCCTTGATCTTATACTATAAAATTGTGATTTTCAAACTGAAATTTCCGCCCCTTACACGTTTCCGGCCTCATAGGTAAGATATCCGGAGTCGTGTATTCGCTTGGCATACCGTAGTTTGTCCGAGTTGAAAACTGGGATTACCTTGTCGTAGTCCTCGGGATTCTCCGTCACCTCCCGGCACGTCTCCAGAACGTCCTGGAGCCACAGGGAACCTATGCCTACTATACCGTGGGCCGGAAATATGCTATCGAACTCGTTAAGCCTCCTGCAGAGTTTCTCAAGCTCATCCCGGAGCCCTGTAACAGTGGCATATCTGCTGTAAGGATCATCGGTGGCAGCGAATCCTATGTGGAGTACACCGATACACATATCGTCTCCGCCGAAAAGTATCCGATCGCGCTTGTCCAGCAGTACACAGTGTCCAGCAGTATGTCCTGGCATGAATATGAGCTCCACCTCAAAACCGCCGCCTAGGTTGAAAATGTGTCCGCTCTCCACGCCTACCAGCTCATAGTCCCGAGCTGGTGGTAGGTCCGCTGGGTCGAAGTGTGTATATCTACCGTCCGTCCCCTCATCATTCACTATTGAGGTGAACTTGTCTGAGGTGGCTTCCAGCCGCCTGATGGCATCTACCTCGTACTGGTGGCAGTAGACCCTGTCAAAGTGTGAGTTGCCTCCACAGTGATCCGGATGGCCGTGAGTATTCACCACGTAATATGGCCTTCCCTCTGTCAGCTCCTCCACCAAGGCTCTAAAGTTCCCCAAACCATAGGCCGTGTCGATCACCATAGCTTTCTGGGGGCCAAGCAGGACAAATACCCACTGGTCTGCCACTCCTCCCAGGCTGTCAGAATATAGACCGTAAAGGTTATCTCTCAGTCTGTATACCTCAAAATAAGGGTTGCAGTCATATACACATTTTGTCTTGTCATGCTCACGCATAAAATTCATAAAAGCACTGCGAACGGGGTTTTCTTCCTCCAGCTTTATAAATGGTCTCGTCTTCAACCTGGAATTCACAGTCCGGTACTTGAACTGACCGAGATATTTGTACATTGTTCCCTCCGTCAGTCACTGATGTACTTCTCAAAGAATTTTGCTATGCTTACATCCCAGAATCCCCACTCATGTATACCGTCCCACTCTTCCCACTCAAGATCCACATTGGGGTTTGCCTGAAGGCGGTCTTTCAGGCGGCAGTTAGACTCAAATGTAAAGTCCTGCCGTCCGCAGGTCATGTACACGGTGAGGGGCGTGCTAACTTTGTCTGCCAACATGTAGAGGTCGCTTGAGTCTGG
The DNA here is from genome assembly GCA_944386185.1 of uncultured Oscillospiraceae bacterium. Lineage (GTDB taxonomy): Bacteria > Bacillota > Clostridia > Oscillospirales > Oscillospiraceae > RUG626. The sequence goes on along the minus strand of CALXAF010000117.1, from coordinate 8,460 downwards.
GATGTTCAATGGATCCCCGAAGATGGCCTTCATTGCGGCGTCCATGCCATTTTTGAGATCCGGGTTCATACTCATCCTCCTAGCACCCCTCACATCAGCGCCGCTTGAGAACGCCGCACAAGCCCTATACCGCTCAGGATATGTGAGGGCACAGAGCATAGCTCCGTAGCCACCCATGGAGAGGCCTCCTACATATAAATCCTCAGGCCCTACAGCCACCTTGAAAAGCTGTGAGGCCAGCTCCGGCAGTTCTTGGGACACATAGTCAAAGAACGCTTGACCATAGACCATGTTGTTGTAAAAGCTCATCTCCCCATCCGGCATAACTATGGCCATATCGTAGAGCTCCGCGTAACGCTCCAATGAAGTGCGCCGCACCCAAGTGGAGTCGCAGTCGGTGGCTCCGTGTAGAAGGATCATGGTGTGTGGATGCTCATGCGGCTTCAGCCCATTTACAAGCTGGCCATTTATGCCCACGTGGGGCCGGCTGTCCTGTGGTAGTATCACCGTAAGGTGAGTATCCTTATTGAGGGACTTGGAAAATATGGTTCCTGAAAATACTGACATTCTCTCATCTCCTATAAACGATTATAGATATTTCCCCATGTGATTATCCGGAAACAGGCGAACCTGTTTCCGGATACACTCTCATTTGGCTGCCGCAGCCTTCTCCTCTCCCTTAACTATGGCACGGGTGATGGCTCTCTCCTCGGCCAGCCTCTTGTAACCGTCAAAGGCTACAGCGCCGATTATAAGTATGCCCTTTATTACCTGCTGCCAGTAGGAGTTCAGGCCCATATGGTTCAGTCCGTTTGACAGGACAGTCATAACCATGGCTCCAAAAAGGGTACCAACCAGTGTGCCATTGCCTCCGGCCATGGACGTACCGCCGATGACAACAGCGCATATGGCATCAATGGGGTTTGCCTCATTGCCTGGGCTTACATTGAAGAGGCGCGCGGTATTTGTTATGCCCGCAAAGCCAGCCAGGGCCGAGCAGAGCACGTGGACTATTATCTTGATTTTTGTTGTATTAATACCCGCAAACTTGGCGGCCGTCAGGCTGGAACCTGTAGCCTGGATATAGCGCCCAGTCCTGGTTCTATTCAGTAGCAACCCGAGAACTATAAAGAGGAGGACAGCATAGTAGATCTGTATGGGTAGTCCGAATATCCTTCCGGTACCCAGGAAATTGAAAGAATCTACCATCAGAGCATAGTTCCGTCCACCAGATATAAGGTAGCTAGAACCAGTGGCTATATACTGAGTGCCCAGGGTGGCTATAAAAGCGGGGACCATTGTCTTAGTTATTACAAGCCCATTGGCCAGGCCGAAGGCCAGAGCTATCAGGATAACCACCGGCAGATTCAGCCATATAGGCCAACCTGCAAGACACCAGAGGCCTGAAAGCACCCCGCACAGCCCGTAAACCGCACCCAACGACAGGTCGAAGCTGCCGCTGGCCAGAACTATTGTTAGTCCGAAGCCAAGCATGCACGAGGTGGCCGTCTGTCTGGCCACCAGTATCAGGTTGTCTGTTGACAAAAAAGTGTCTGTGAGTACGCTGTTTAAAATGAAGAATACAACGAGAACAACCAGTATACCGCTGTATCTCTTTAATCCAGAGATGAATTTACCTTTGAAATCTTTCATTTTCGGACGCCTCCCGCTGCTATCTCCATGATTTTTACCTGGGTAATGTCATCGCCCTCCACGCATCCCGCTATGGTGTGGTCACGCATAATGTACACCCTGTCGCACATACCCACGATCTCCTGAAGTTCTGAGGAAACCATGATAATGGCGAATCCTTGGGCTGTGAGCTCATCGAGTATCCCATATATGTCCGCCTTGGCTCCAACGTCGATACCCCTGGTAGGCTCATCCAGGATTATCACCTTTCTGGCCACGTTGAGCCACCTACCCATTAGCACTTTCTGCTGATTTCCGCCGCTCAGAGATATGACCGCCTGGTCAGGCACTGCCTTCAGTTTGAGAGGAGCAGCATACTTTGCGGCGATCTCACTCTCTTTCTTCCTGTTTATCCCAAACTTTGACATAAACTGCTTCAGGCATCCTATAGTGGTGTTGTCCCGGACACTCATTCTCAGGAAAAGTCCCTCGGTCTTCCTGTCCTCAGGAAGATAAACTATGCCATGGGCCACTGCGCTGGCGGGTCCGGTGATGTGCACTTGCTTGCCCTCTACCTTTACCGTACCAGTCTCCATCTTATCCACTCCGAAGAGTATCTGCATAAGCTCTGTTCGGCCGGATCCAACCATCCCGGAGAATCCGACAATCTCCCCTTCTTTTACATAGAAGGAACTGTCGTTCACCTTCTCGCCAGATATGTGCTCCGCCTCAAAGACAATCTTCTCTCCGGGCTTGTTGCGACGTATGTAGAATTGGCTTAGCTGCCGGCCCACCATCATGGATACTATCTTATCCTGATTTATGTCATCTCCGGTAAGGGTCCCAACCGTTTGGCCGTCCCGCAGTACCGTCACTCTGTCAGCCAGCTCAAATATCTCCTCAAGACGGTGGGAGATATAGATGATGCCTACACCCTCTGAGCGGAGCTTCTTTATTATCTCATAAAGATTCTCCGTGTCCTTTTCCGTTATTGAGGTGGTTGGCTCGTCAAAGATTACACACTTTGCCCCAGCGCTGACAGCCCTGGTAATCTCAACGATCTGCCTGTTGGCCGTACTAAGTTTCCTTACCACCTCATCAGGACTGAACTTGGCGTTTACCCTCTCCAGTGCCCGGGCCGCTGCCTCCCGCTGCTGTCCGTCGCTGAGAAACCCGCTCTTCAGAAACTCCCTGCCAAGGAATATATTCTGAGCAACAGTCAGGTCCTCGCAGATCATCAGCTCCTGGTGGACTATGCTGATACCCATGTCTGTGGACTCTCTGGGGTCGTGGATTCTCACCTCTCTGCCCTCGAAAATAATGGATCCGCTGCTGGGCTGGTGGATTCCGCCCAGCAGATTTATAAGGGTGGACTTCCCCGCACCGTTCTCGCCTACCAAGGCGTGGACCTCCCCCTCCAGCAGATCGAAGCTCACGTCGTGCAGAGCCATGGTGTTGCCAAAGTTCTTGCTTACATGACTCAGCTCAAGTAGTTTTTCTGCCATGCTATATTTCTCCCTGTCTCGTAATCTGGGTGCAGCCAGAGGCCGCACCCCACTGTACTATCTCTTAATAGCTGCCGTCACTTGAGGAACTTATACTCAAAGGATTCAAACTGGTCTATGGTCTCCTGGACATTGTCCTGGAAGATCAGGGGGATCTCATAGTTATACCAATAGGTATCTTCTCCGCCGTTCCACTCCTTGTAGACCGACTCCACCACGTTCTTGCCCATCTCATAGAGGGGCTGGCAGGCAGCCACGTATACGTCGCCGTTGAGTATGTAGGACTGGACGTCAGTGCCGCCGTCCTGGGTGCACAGCAGGATATCCTCGCGGTCCTGGGCCTTGCAGCCGGCCAACACAGATACGCAGGTGCTGTCAGCCACACAGAATATGGCGTTGCACTCCGGATACCTCTGGAGCAGATCCTCTGTGGTGCTGGCTATGTCGGTCATTGTAGTTATATCTCCCTCATAGAGGAGAACAGCATCTGGATGTTCAGCCATGGCATCATCATATCCATCAGATCTGTCTCTGCAGGCATTGTTTCCCCGGTAGGTCATGTAGATGACCTGTGGAGTCTCCCCTCTGCTCTCTATCTCAGTAAGGATTGCATCGGCGCAATCGTAGCCGCCCTGATAGTTGTCGTCCAGGGTCTGGCTTATAACACGGCGCGTAGTCTCGTCGTCCTCAAGGCGGATATCCATGGTGGCGCAGGTGATTCCCTTCTCATCGGCCCGCTCTATGGAGTCCAATAGCAGGGTGTCATTGATATTAGGCCAGACTATAGCGTCTATATCGTCCCTAGCCACTATCTCGTCAAAGACCTGAAGTATATTGGCCTCAGTGTTGTCCGCGGAGAAGTAGAGCCAGTTGTCGCCGTTTTCCTCTATGACCTCGATCATGCCCTCGAAGATGGGGTTCGCCGCGGCGTTGGTGCTGTTGTAGTTGAACACTGCGAAGGTCTTGGCATCAGTGTTTTCATCGCCCTGCGGTCCATCATTTTCACCAGTCTGTGAAGTACCGTCGTCATCGGTCTGGGAATCATTATCCCCGCTGCTACAGGCAGCCAGAGAAAGGACCATTATTGCCGCCAGTAATATTGCTATAAGCTTCTTTTTCATTGTTTTACCTCCTAATTTTTTTAGTATTTATAAAACTGCTCATGCAGTTTTATTTCCCTGATTTTCTTTCTCCCATGCCTCAGCTACATCGTCCCAATAGGGCATGGAAGGTTGACCGCCTATATGTGTCACCGTATATTGGGACACAAGACTCGCAAACCGGCACGACTGGTCATCAGTCGCCCCTTTGGCTTTCATATAGGCGAATGCTCCCACATAACTGTCGCCGCTGCCTGTTGTCTCAATGGCTTTTATATTCTTGTCTGCCTCATAATGGGTGCATCCTTGATCTGTGCAGAGTACACTGCCATTGGAGCCCAAGGTTATTATAAGTGTACCGCCTATACGTTCCCTAAGTTGTGGACCGTATTTACATGCACAATCGATTGAATCTACTCGGTGTCCAAGATAAAAACTAGCCTCTGTCTCATTTACTATAAGACAGTCCACCATTTTCAAGACATCTTCCTGCATTTCTCTTGCAGGTGCCGCATTCAGTATTATGTATACACCACTATCGTGGGCAAGAGTTATAGCGTACTCAGTGGCTTCTCTGGTAATCTCATTCTGAAATACAGTCACCGCCGCTCCCTGAATCAGTTCTTTAACTGTCTCCACATCCCCTTTTACCATTTCGTTATTTGTACCTGAGGCCACTGTGGAGTAGTATACCCCATCCGGCATTGTGAGTACCGCCGCAAGCCCAGTAGTTCCACTGCCTGTGAGTACGTAGCTTGTATCCACTCCATAGCCCTCAAGCTCCGCTTTCAAGAGAGAACCGTAATTGTCATTGCCTATCTTGGCCACCATGTATGTCTTTATACCTAACTTGCTAAGCTGTACTGCCTGGTTGCCACCTTTACCACCCGGTATAACCGATGCAGAGCGAGCGAAAAATGTCTCTCCCTTATCCGGGAGCCTGTCCTGAAGATAAATGGTATCACAGTTCAAACTGCCTACAACAACTGCGTAACTAATTGCTCACATCCCCTTCCAAAGTTAACTGACATCACACCAGGAGCCTGGCCATAAATTCAGAGGCGGCCACTCCATCTTCCCTGGATATTATCCTGGAGATTTCCTCAAGGCCAGTCCTGTCTATTATCTCCTCGATTTTCAAACACATTCTCATATTCATCTCACATTCGGCCGCAGCTATTTCACGCTTTGGAAATGTATCGAAGTATATGACGTCTTGGTAATCGTACTTCTTTAGATAATAAAAAAGTTCCACCGTCTTAAAAGGATGCACTGAGGCAACAATCATACCGTCGTCGAAACTTCCTTCCCCGTCATTTACGTGAATACCTGTGAGCTTTCCCTCGTGAAGGAGCAATGCCGCTGCGAAGGCCGGGTTCTCCTTTTTCATGAGCATGTGGCAGAAGTCCAGAGTGATTCCAAAATTATCACATCCCACATCCTGTACCAGTTTCCATGCGGTACCCCAACTATCTATTAGAGCAAATCCTCGTTCCTCATATGGCTTGTATTCAACGCTGACCCTACAGTGTGCCTGTCTGCAGACCTGTTTGAAACAGTCTGTGAGACGTGCCCATGATTCCACATAATTTTTCTGGAAGGAGTAATCGAAACCATCAAATCCTAACCAGATTATGCATTGGAGTCCCTGAAGTTCTTCACACACCTCAGCCGCTCTTCTACATAGTTCCATGGCTCTTTCCCGTATTTCCAAGTCTGGATTATCGAATATTCCGTTTATGTACTCATCTCTGAAACGTAAGTTTATGGCGTTGAGTTTTAGTCCATTCTCCTTCAGGATACTTCCTATTTCTTGGACAGTATTATCCCGGAAGTGCTCTGGATAATTCATATCAACATAGTCAACACCCTGAATATCACCGATCTGTTGAAGTGCCTCCTTTACTGATATCCCTGTACGTAGAAACGAATTTATCCTTGTAGCATACTTCATGATTTACCCCTCGTATTGCGATATTATGTTGAAACACTTGCAACTGAAATTTTACTATGATAAAATACAAAATGAGCTGGTTATCCCATGTATTATTTGTCTTTGACAGGACAGATACATTCGTTTTAACTTGCTCTCATAGCCGTCAGCGCTTTGCCCCACAGAGCGCTGACGGTTTACTTTTTAATTCCTATTGTAAGTATCAATCGTGATCAAACGTGGCAGCCCCACTACCCGTATTAATCAGTACAAGCAAATATTATATTTTTTTTACACTTTCCCTCTCAATAAGAGTAACTTCAACAAGTTGTTGGATAGTATATGTATTTTCCTTTGGATCGTTTATCTTTTTAACTAGTCGGTCTATAGCCAGTCTGGCGATTGTCTGCTGATGCAATCCGATGGACGTAAGTGCCGGTTCAACATACTGCACCATAGGCATATCATCATAACCAATAAGTGAAATATCATCCGGGACTTTATATCCAGCTTCCTTTAAAGCTCCAAGTACACCCATAGCAGCTCGGTCATTATCAGCAATTAATATGCTTGGCAATTTTGCATTCTCTTTAATATACCCAAGCATGCGCTCCTTAGCTTCATCAATTGATAGAGGCATTTTAAATATTATGCCGTCATCTCTTATAAGGCCAAGCCTCTCTATCTCGTTAAGATATGCTCTCAATCTATCGGAAAAATTGTTACACGTCTTCTCGGTAGATAGAAATCCAATTTGTCTATGTCCCATGTCGTACGCATATCTGACGGCTTTGATTACTCCAGCAGCATTGTTCATGACTACCGTATCTACATCACAGTCAGGAAAATAAGCATCTGCCATGACAAATGGTATAGTCATATTATTCTGAAAAAATCTTACATTCTCCGACGTCATCTCTGTTGCAATAATCACAAGCCCATCGAGCTTTAGCGGCTTAATCTTCTCAATAATCTCTGTATCAGTTTCGGCAGACGAATATAGAAGGGATAGGCTGAATCCTAAAGACTCACAAAAGTCACTGAACGCATCGATTAATTGTACAAAAAAAGGCGTTTCTGAAATTATCCCATTTTTACTTTTATAAACTAATAATCCGATGGTTCCAATATTTCGGCTGCGCTCTATGGAGTCTAAATCGTTTTGAATAAGAGAATTTCTCAACTCGAGGACTTTTCTTCTCGTCTCTTCACTAACTCCCGGTCTGTTATTAAGGGCAAGGGACACTGTTGCTGGTGAAATTTTAAGCATTTCAGCTATTTGTATATTCTTCACGCCCCTCCCTCCTATCTAAATTTTTTAATTGCAAGCAAATTATATTATTAAATATTATTTAATTCAATTGGCAATATAAATAAACTTTAATTAGCTTATTTGTGCATATCAACTTCTATACAAGTTTAAATGACTCTTTAAGTGTATGTTTTACCTATGCTTATACTTTTTAAATTTAAAAAATTAAATTTAAATAACCCTTCTAAGCAATTAAATGGCACTCCTTATTCACAGAGGAGTGCTCCTTTTACTATATGTAAAACTTACCAAGTTCTATTTCTTCCTGAAACCTGGAACCATCTTCATTGGTATTGTCTCGACCTTATTCTGCTCTTCCTTCTCCGCTCTCCACTGCTCCTGTGGCAGTGCCGGATGGTATCAGCCTATTTTCTTTGTGACTGGCGCCCATGTTATTTATCCCTCTGGCCATTGTTATGACCGCCTGGGTGATGACCCTGTTCCCGCTGTACTAGAGGCCGTAATTTGCAAATTCCGCCCTGTTGGTATATACTCTCCTGGTACATATCTGAAAGGCGGGCACAAAATGAGCGAAAAAAAGAAGGAGCTGTGGCGCTCCCTCAAGTTTGTCTGTTTCTCCATAAGCGCCGGTGCAATACAGCTGGTGAGTTTCACAGTGATGGAGGAGTTCCTCCACCTCACCCACTGGGTATCCTACCTTGCAGCCCTGGTGCTCTCAGTCGTATGGAACTTCACTCTGAACAGGAAATTCACCTTTCACTCAGCCGGCAACGTGCCGGCGGCTATGGCAAAGGTGGCTGGTTATTATGCGGTATTTACGCCGCTGTCCACCTGGTGGACAGCAGTTCTCACAGGGCCGGAGCACGGAGTCAATGAGTATCTTGTCCTAATTGTCACCATGCTCATAAACTTTGTCACAGAGTACCTGTTTGACCGGCTGGTGGTGTTCCGCAACACCATAGACACGGCGGCAAAGTGACATACATAAAATGTGGGACGGTGCCATGCGCATATCTG
>CALXAF010000116.1 GCA_944386185.1 uncultured Oscillospiraceae bacterium | reverse complement strand
ATCACCGTGTGGCATACGGAGGAATTATGTCTAATCCCAAAAAATTTGTCGAAGAGCATGAGCAATTAAATAAAATTCTGAAAACCAGTAAGCGCGGCTTTTTCAGTATAGTTACCGGCCGTACCTTTGTTATCTTTATACTGCTGGCAATACAGATCGGCCTGCTGTTTTTAGGGTTCGACTGGCTGGGCAGACGCATGCACCTCTTCTATGGCGGTTCCACTGTCCTTGCCGCCGTAATGCTGGTGTACCTTCTAAACACACGCCACGATCCCACAGTTAAGCTCACCTGGTGTGTCATTGTGGCGATAGTCCCTGTCTTTGGTACATTGCTCTACATTTTTATAAAGCTCGACTTGGGACACAGAGCCGTCAGACACTCCATACAGCGGACCATATTGGAGACAGCCCGCCTCTTTCCTGACCAGCGTCAGCTTATGGAACGTCTGAAAAACGAGGATCGAGAGGCTTACGGGTTTGCCACCTATCTTAAAAAGAATGGGTTTCCAGTCTATGAGAACTCCTGGGTCAAATACTATCCCCTGGGCGAGGACAAGTTCCGTGATCTGATCGTAGAACTTAACCGGGCAAAGCGTTTCATATTCATGGAGTATTTTATTGTCTCCGAGGGGCATATGTGGGAGAGTGTACTCAAAATTCTGGAGAAAAAAGCCAGGGCTGGTGTCGAGGTACGCTTTATGTATGACGGAACATGTTCCTTCTCAAACCTGCCCTACAGTTACCCTAAGTTTCTCCGCTCCAAGGGCATAAAGTGCAAGGTCTTTGCCCCGATACGCCCCCTCGTCTCCACCCATTACAATAACAGGGACCACAGGAAGATCGCAGTGATAGACGGCCGTACGGCCTTCACCGGCGGAATAAACCTTGCCGATGAGTATATAAATGAGAAGGTTCGGTTCGGCCACTGGAAGGACACCGCCATAATGGTCAAAGGTGAAGCTGTCAGAACCTTTACCCTTTTGTTCCTGCAGATGTGGAATGCCGAAGAATCCCACCGCTCCTACGAGCAGTACCTGCTGCCGCCCAGGGATATTTCACAACCCGCCAACGGATACGTCATCCCATACGGGGACAGCCCGATGGACGATGAAAAGGTGGGTGAGATGGTATACCTTGATATTATCAACAAGGCCCGTGACTATGTCTATATCATGACCCCATACCTTATTCTGGACAACGTGATGTCTTCTGCCCTGTCTTTTGCCGCCAAGCGTGGCGTTGACGTGAGGATAATCCTCCCCCACATACCAGATAAGAAGTATGCTTTTATCCTGGCCAAGACCCACTATAGGGAGCTCATATCCTCTGGTGTGTCCATTTTTGAGTACACGCCCGGCTTTGTCCACGCCAAGGTGTTCATCTCCGACGATGTAAAGGGCGTTGTAGGCACTATAAATCTGGATTACAGAAGCCTCTACCACCACTTTGAGTGCGCTGCATTCCTTTACGGCGTCTCGGCGCTGGAAGATATTAAGGAGGATTTCCTGCGCACCCAGTCGCTCAGCCACCAGGTGACTATGATTGATGTGCGCCATGAAAAGTGGCATATCCGCGCCGCCGGGGCAATTATGAAGATAATCGCCCCATTGATGTAAAATGCGCCCTTTCTGTGATCTTTTCAGGAGTTTCTCTTATGGATAAATATAAGCGTATCAAGGTGATATTTGAGCAGAATTCTGACAGTGAAAAAGCGGCTGCCATGGCAAAGTACATGAGGGACCTTTTTGAGTTTTATGGAATCCCCACCCCGCTCAGGAGACGCCTTGCCAAAGATCTTATAAAAGAGGATCTAAAGGGACGCGATATTGACTGGGAGTTCTTAGATAAGTGCTATATGGACAGTCACAGGGAGCTGCAGTATCTGGTGTGCGACTATCTATCCGCGTTTGGCGGCGTTCTCACCTATGAGCACATCCCGATGGTAAAAAAATATATCAAGATCAAACCATGGTGGGATACTGTGGATTCCTTTGATATGATCGTAGGCAATATCGGCCTCACCGACCCGCGTGTGGATAAGCTGATGCTCGACTGGTCCACAGACGAGGACTTTTGGCTGAGGAGGATCGCGATAGATCATCAGCTCTGCAGGAGGGAAAAAACGAATACCGGCTTGCTGGAGGAGATAATCGTAAATAATCTTGGCAGCCGCGAGTTCTTCATCAATAAGGCCATTGGCTGGAGCCTCAGGGATTACTCCAAAACCTCACCTGAATGGGTAAGGTCGTTTATCGGGAAATACAGTGACAGGATGGACAAACTAAGCATAAGAGAGGCAAGCAGATACTTATGATAAAAGCAGCTTCCATGGAGCGCCATGCACCATGGAAGCTGCTTTTATCATACTTCGCTACATCTCCTGCCTGCCGTCGATGGCCTGGCCGATGGTAGCATCGTCTACAAACTCAAGGCTTGCTCCGGCGGGGAGGCCGTGCGCCAGGCGCGTCACTTTGACGCCGAATGGTTTGATAAGCCTTGAAATATACTTTGCTGTTGTCTCCCCCTCCGTATCCGGGTTCAAGGCCATAATCACCTCTTCAATATCGCCCTGGGCAACTCTGTCCACCAGCTCCTTCACCCGGATGTCGTCAGGGCCGATGTGGTTCATTGGAGAGATGACGCCGTGGAGCACATGGTATCTGCCGTTATACTCCCTTGCCCTCTCTATGGCCGCCACGTCCTTAGGGCTCTGCACTACGCAGACAAGTTTTGCGTTCCTGGCGGGACTCCGGCAAATTGCGCAAACGTCTGTATCTGTCAGGTTCTGGCACACGCTGCAGCAGCGTACGCTGTTCCTGGCCTCGTATATGGCGTCCGCAAAGTCCTTTGCCTCCCCCTCAGGAAGGGACAGGATGTAGAAAGCCAGCCTCTGTGCGGACTTAAAGCCCACTCCCGGCAGGGACGCAAATTTCTCCACTAAATTGTCAAGGGCGGCTGGGAAGAAACTCATTACACATTACCTCTCAATGATGATATGGCCTCAGGCCGCGAGGCCGCCCCGAAGATTGTACTGCCCGCAACCAGCACATTTGCCCCGGCGTCAACACACAGTTTTGCCGTATCTGCGTTTATGCCGCCGTCCACTTCCACGTCGATATCAAGGCCCCGCTCTTCGATCATCCGCCTCACACATGATATCTTAGGCAGCATATCGCCCATAAAACTCTGTCCGCCAAAGCCCGGCTCCACAGTCATGACGAGTATCATGTCCACAAGATCCATATACGGCTCCAGTACGGCGGCCGGTGTCCCGGGCTTTATTGATATTCCGCTCTTCTTCCCCTGGCGGCGTATCTCCTCCAGGGCCTCAATTATCTGCCGCGGCTGATCAGCCTCCGCGTGAACGGTGATTATATCTGACCCCAGCTTGGCAAACTGTTCGACATATCTCAAAGGCCGCTCAATCATAAGGTGCGTGTCCATAATAAGGCCGGTTATCTCACGCACCCGTTTCAGTACCGGAATTCCAAAGGATATATTCGGCACAAAAAGTCCGTCCATAACATCGCAGTGGAGCAGGTCTGCCGTTTTAACTGTGTCAAGCTCACTCTCAAGGCGTGCAAAGTCTGCCGAAAGTATCGACGGTGCTATCTTGATCATCCTGTCTGTCCTCCCCTTTAAACGAACCATATACACGTCCCTGGCATAGACTAAACCAGCGGACGGTATACCGACTGCTTTCATATAGGGGCCGCCCCGGGCTCTTCCCCCGGGTGGCCCCATCAGTTTGTATTCCAGGCAAATTATATACCAGAAGCCGCGGCTGGTCAATGGATGCTGTCTTTTTTCAAGATTAGGGCATGCTCACCGCTCCCAGCACTGTTCCAGGCAGCCTCACACTGTCTCATTCTCCAGGGAGAGGAAGTAAATTCTTGACTTTATAAGTTGTGGATAATACAATATCTCTGTAGATCGGCAAATAATAGATAAAAAGGAGTAATTAATGAGACAGATTAAAAAACGCTCGCCCATACCTCTCTATGGCACCGCCGCAGTCTGGCTGGCTTACTGTCTTATTTTTCCTTTATATAAAGTGACGCACTTTTTCTTTCTCATCCTTGCTGGTGTCGCGGCGTATATAATCCTATCAAAGCTATTCCCTGGCAAGGTTGTGACTGTGGAAGAGCCTGATATGCCGGAATCCACCGGCAATCTGCAGATCGACGCCCTGCTTGAGGAGGGGCACCTTGCGGTCAGTGAAATGGAGCGGCTCAGGGGTTCTATAGAGAATCCTCAGATAAAGGAGAAAATCAGTGTCCTTATAGATATTACAGGAAAAATATTCGACGATCTCAGGACTGATTCTGATGACATGCCCCAGGTAAAGAGGTTTTCCGGGTATTTTCTTCCGGCTACAATGAAACTGTTGAATGCCTATGACCGTATGTCCTCCCAGGGCATAGACGGTGAAAATATAAGCGGCACCCTCAGGCGCATTGAGGACATACTTGACACAACTATCGAGGCGTACAAAAAGCAGCTTGATTCCCTGTTTGCAAATCAGGCGCTTGATATTGAGACAGATATTGACGTACTTGAGGCCATGTTAAAGCGTGAGGGGCTCTCAGGAAAAGATTTCTAAAATACATCCACACGAAAGGAACGAGCATTATGTCTGAACAAAACAGCGGATACACCCCAAAGCTTACATTTGAGTCCACCCCCGCTCCAACTGCCGCGGCGGTACAGGAGTCCCCAGCTCAGGAGGAACCTGTTGTCACTGCCACCGAGCACCAGGAGAGCCAGCTCTCACAGGAGGAGCTTCAGGCTGTTGACGAATTTGCCCAGAAGATCGACATTACTGATACAAACGCCATACTGCAGTATGGCGCTGCCTCCCAGAAAAATATAGCCGATTTCTCAGGCACCACCCTTAACAGTGTCCGTACAAAAGATATGGGCGAAGTTGGCGATATGCTCTCTGACCTTGTGGTTGAGTTAAAAGATTTTGACTATGGCGATGAGGAAAAGCGGGGCCTTTTTGGATTCAAGCGGAAAATAGAGAAGCAGATTGCATCCATAAAGGCGCAGTATGACAAAGCCGAAAAGAATGTGGACAAGATAGCCGAGGCTCTGGAGAAGCACCAGGTTGTGCTTCTTAAGGATGTTGCCACCATGGACAAGATGTATGAGCTGAACCAGGCGTACTACAAGGAACTGACCATGTATATCCTTGCCGGTAAGAAAAAGCTTGAGGAGTGCCAGAATGTCACACTCCCACAGCTGCAGCAGAAAGCCAAGGAGTCCGGTCTTCCGGAGGACGCCCAGGCAGCCAGCGACTACGCCAACATGATAAGCCGCTTTGATAAGAAAATCCACGACCTGGAACTCACCCGCATGATCTCTGTGCAGATGTCTCCACAGATACGCCTCATACAGAATAACGACACTCTGATGGTTGAAAAGATCCAGACCTCTCTGGTGAACACCATCCCGCTCTGGAAGAGCCAGATGGTCCTGGCTCTTGGTCTCCACCACTCACAGCAGGCCATGGAAGCCCAGCGCGAAGTGACCAACATGACCAATGAGCTGCTCAAAAAGAACGCCGAGAAGCTCAAGATGGGCTCTGTTGAGATTGCCCGTGAGGCTGAGCGCGGCATTGTGGATATTGAGACTCTGAAAGCCACAAACCAGTCGCTCATTGAGACTTTGGAGGAGGTCCGCACCATCCAGACAGAGGGTGCTCAGAAGCGCCGCCAGGCCGAGACCGAGCTTGGTAAGATTGAGACAGAGCTTAAAAACAAGCTTCTTGAGATAAATACAAACAAATGAATGGCCTTAAAGTCTTTAAAAGCCGGAAAACTGCAGCTGCGATCTTGGCCCTGGTGATTCTGGCGGCCACCCCGCTGGGTGCGTACCTGAGCCTTAATAAGGCGGCCCAGCGTATAGAGGACGGTTTCTATGAGGGAGTGTATCTTGATGACCAGGGATATACTGCCGGCAGCATGGACACATACCTCTCCGATGCCTCCAGAGCCGCGCTTGGGCTTGTGACTGCCGGCTCAAACTATGACGCCCTGGACGCTGAAACGCAGGAACTGCGGTCTGCCCGGGAATCCCTTCTCTCCGCTGGCACGATAGAGGAAAAGTATCTGGCCAATGAGCGTATGCGCGCGGCCTTTGAGGCGTTCTCTGCCGCCTTTCCAGGTGCGGTGCCGTCCGACTATGACCAGGAGAGCTTTGATACCTACAGCGAGCTGTTTACCCAGTCCCAGTCCGCTATGGAGCACAGCGGCTATAACGAATCCGTGGACAGCTTTGTATCCTCTGTTATGGGTGCTTTCCCGGCAAAACTTATCGCGGCGGTATTCTCGATAGATCCGCCCGAATCATTCGGAGTGAATAAATGAGCAGGAAAAGATTCGCATCCATCCTACTGTGCCTTATAATGGCCATATCCCTTGCCTCTACCGCCATGGCCCTTGATCCCGGCCCGGATTTCTACGTCACAGATGAGGCTGGCGTCCTCTCCCGTGAGACTGTGGACTATGTTATCTCTGTGAACAGTGAACTGGAGGAGTTGTGCGGAGGACAAATAGTCATAGTCCTGGTTGACTATTTTGGCGATGTGTACGCTGATGAGTTCACTGTATCACTCTTTAACGATTGGCAGGTATCCGGGAGCGGTATGCTTCTTGCCGCCTCTACCCAGGAAAATCGAGGTGGCATCACTGTGGGCAGTGAGATAGAGGGATCGTTCCCAGACAGTATGAAAAGCCAGTATCTTGACAGGTACTTCTGGGATGATTTCGACGACGGCAGCTACGATGAGGCCGTTACAAACCTTGTGGGTTCGCTGTATGACTGGTATCAGGATGAGTATGCCCGTAACGGCGATGGTATCTCATTTTTTGAAAGGCTCATAAGTTTTATTATCAGGAACATATTTCTGATAATATTCCTGGTACTGGTTCTCATGATCGTTCTGGCAGACAGATCCAGGTACCGCAGGTATTACTTCGGGCTTGGAATACCCATTCCCAGGTATCACTTCTGGTATATCTTCGGCGGACCCCACCACAGGTACCGCGGCCCCCGTCCTCCAAGAGGCCCCCGCCCGCCGAGAGGTGGATTTGGCGGCCCGAGGCCACCTCGCGGCAGTGGTTTCGGCGGGCGTTCAGGCGGCGGTTTTGGCGGGCGTTCAGGCCGTTCCGGCGGCAGTTTCCGCGGCGGCGGAGGCCGTTCCGGCGGTGGTTTCGGAGGCCGGCGTTAACTCCAATATATTAAAAACGGAAAGCATGTCAACGCATGCTTTCCGTTTTTTATTCGTTTAAATAATGCTGCGCGTAGCCAACCTATTGCCTCATCCCAGAACTCTCTGCAAACTTAAGGAATGCGTCGGCTCCCTGCTTGTCCCGTTTAAATACGCCGGAATCCTCGAGGACGTTTAAGAACACACGGCCTGTCTCCTGTTCCAGTATATATTTCCCGTTTATTTCTGAAAACTCCGGGTGCCCCTGTAGTATGTTCTCCGCCCAATCAGCGTGCTGCTCAAGCTCCGGGATATCTCTGATATCACGCCCTGCCAGCATGGCGCTCTCAAGCATGTCAAGCTCCCGCTCGAGTCTCCCTGGGAGCACAGCCAAACCCATCACCTCAATCAATCCGATGTTCTCCTTCTTGATGTGGTGTAATGAGGGCGACGGGTGAAACACCCCAAGGGGCCGCTCCTCCGAGGTGATGTTGTTTCTCAGTACAAGGTCGCAAACATAGCTATCACCGCTCTTCCTGGCGATAGGCGTGACAGTATTGTGCAGTACGCCTCCCGTCTGCGAGTATATACCGGCTTCTGCATCGGAGTAGCCTCTCCACTTCTCAAGTATTGCCGCGCACGCTCCCGCAAGCTGTCGCCTGTCTGATGAAGTCAGCCGTATATCCGACATGGGCCACTTCACTATCCCGGCTCTCACATCCGGGAATCTATCATCACGCAGAGGCGTCTCCACCTGGGCTTTTTCCATTGCAAAGACGTACCGCCCGCCCTGAAAGTGCTCATGGTTCAGGATCGACCCTCCCACTATTGGAAGGTCGGCATTTGAACCAATAAAGTATCCAGGCAGATAGTCAACCACGTCAAAAAGCTTGTCAAATACCTGTCCATCTATCCTCATTGGAACGTGTTTTTCATTGAACACTATGCAGTGCTCGTTGAAATACCCGTATGGGGAATATTGAAACTGCCAGTTCTCCCCGTTTACCACCAACGGTATGGGTCTGAGGTTATGCCTGGCCTGCTGGGTACTGCTGCCGGCAAACCCAGCATTTTCAGGGCACAGCTGGCATTTCGGGTATGAGGACGGAGGGTTCTTTTTTGCGGCGGCTATATCCCGCGGATCTTTTTCCGGTTTTGACCTATTGATGGTTATGTCGAGAGTCCCATACGGGCTCTCATATGTCCATTTACGGTCTTTCGCTATTCTCTCTGCCCGCACATAGTTGAGCTTTTTGCAGAGGTCGTAATACCAGCTTACAGCATCGTCAGGTCCCGCGCTCTCATACCGTTTCCGGAACTCCCCGATTATCTCCCTTGGGAAAGGCGTAAGTATGCCCATGAGTTCCGTATCAAATAAGTCCCTCGAGCCCGACGTGTCCGCTATTATACCGGACTCTACGGCGTGGGATATAAGCGGGGCTAAAAGGTTTTCCACTCCCACGCCGCCATACTCCGCCTCGTTCTCCATCCATTCCCTGAGCCCCAGTGCCTCCATCAGCCGGTTGCGCACCACATACTCATCGTCTCTGGTGATAACGCCGCTTTTCTCAGCATAGTCAATAAGGCGCCGCAAGTCCTCGCAGATCATAAAGAGTCCCTCCCTATTCCCCAAAACCGTTGGGATGCGCCCTGTGCCACGACCAGGCGCTGTCTATTATCTCCTCCAGGCTCTCATGTTCTGGCCTCCATCCAAGGACTCTCTTTGCCTTATCACTGGACGCTACGAGCTTCGCCGGATCCCCAGCGCGCCGCGGCGTCTCCATTGCCGGTATTGGGTGGCCGGTCACCTTCCTGGCCGCGTCTATTACCTGACGGACCGAGTATCCCACACCATTTCCCAGATTGAATATGTCGCTCCCGCCGCCGTTTTCCAAATATCTTACGGCGAGGATATGTGCCTGGGCCAGGTCCGTGACATGTATATAATCACGTATACACGTCCCATCAGGGGTAGCGTAATCGGTACCGTATATCGATATGCTCTCCCTCTTCCCGTTTGGCACCTGCAGTACAAGCGGTATAAGGTGGCTCTCCGGAGCATGGTCCTCTCCGATGGTGCCTGCCGCATCCGCGCCGCAGGCATTAAAATATCGGAGTGATACATATCTCAGACCATGCGCCCCGGCAGTCCATTTGAACATCTTCTCCATCGCCAGCTTTGTTTCGCCATATGGGTTCGTTGGCACTGTCGGTGCGTCCTCAGGGATTGGTATTCTATCCGGCTCACCGTACACTGCCGCTGTGGATGAAAAGACTATCTTATCCACACCGTTCCTCACCATAGCCTCGAGAAGAGTCTTTGTGCCGCACAAGTTGTTGTCGTAATACTTGAGCGGATCCGTCACGCTCTCTCCTACCTGAGAGAACGCGGCAAAGTGTATAACAGTGTCGACCCTCTCCCTCTTAAAAAGGTCATCAAGAAACTCTCTGTCCCTAATATCTCCATTATAAAACCTGGCCTTCTCGGGCACTGCCCCAATGTGTCCGGTCACAAGACTGTCAGCCACCACCACGTCCAGGCCGATTCTGGTAAGCTCTAACGCCGTGTGGGAGCCTATATATCCGGCTCCGCCTAAGACAAGTATGCTCATTTACGTCCCTCCCCCATTATCTCAGCTCCGCCGGCCGGCCTTATTCTCAGCTTTAGGCATGAACCTCGGCCGAATATGCTCTCCATACCGGAAATATATGATGTAACTGTGTCATTTGGCACGAATGCCTGTATCGTTCCGGCAAAGCCCCCGCCGTGCACTCTCGCGGCGCCTGTGTCCCGGAGGATCCTGCGGCTGACCATGAGTCCCAGCGGTATCGGCTGCTGGGACGGTTTGGAGCTGGAGTACAGGTTCTGGAGCAGTGCCTGGGAGGACTCGCCGGACTCACGCACAAGCTTTAAAAAAGCGCCAATATCGCCGCGTTCCAACGCGGCAGCCTCTTCAGCGGCACGCCTGTCGTCTCCAAAGAAATGCGCGGCCCTGAGTATGGCCCTGTCTGAGCAGGTGCGTCGCAGTTCCGATATATTCCTGTAGAAATCTTCCTCGCTTACCTCTCTCAGGCAGCGGCAGCCAAACTGGGCCGCCACCTCCTCCATCTCCTGCCGGACGGCTCCGTACTCGTCAGACAGGCCGGCGTGGCTTCCGCCCGTATCCGTGACACAGATGCTGTAACCCATATCCTCAAGGTCTGCATCCACACGCCTTATTATCGGATTCTCAATATCCCGGAAATCTATCGTCACAAGGCCGCCCACAGAGGAGACCATCTGATCCATAAGGCCGCAGCTCTTTTTAAAATACACGTTCTCAGCGTACTGGCCTATCCTGGCAATTTCCTCAGGGGAGGTTTTGTTCTCATTACAGCAGCAGCTTATAACTGTACCGACAAGCGTCTCAAAAGCGGCGGATGACGAGAGGCCGCTTCCGCTCAACACATTTGAGGTGCAGTACATATCGAATCCTTCGATCTCTACGCCCATCTGCGCGAAGCGGCTGGCAATACCCCTTACTATCGCGCTTGTCCCGCTCTCAGATTCATGCACTGTAAGGTCACCAAGCTCCACCAGTATCAGCCCGTATCCCTCTGATACCAGCCTGATAACACGTTCCCTGTTGGGCGACACTACGGCAATGGCATCCAGATCTACCGCCGCGGCCAGAACCCTGCCGTGCTGATGGTCAGTGTGGTTCCCGCCGATCTCCGTTCTGCCAGGCGCAGAGAATATCCTAACGTCCCTCCTGCTGGGGAAAAGCCTTGAAAATTCCCGCAATGCGGCGGCGTAACGTCTATTCTGGCGCGCGATGGTTTCTGCGTCCACACCATAGAGCCGTGCAAACGATTCACAGTACCCGTTATTTTCCACTCTGTGCAGCACATCATCAAAATTCAAATCTACCACCACCATCAGAGAGAGCTGATCTCAAACTCAACAGTCATGGGCTGCGATGGCTCCAGCTTATACTCCTTATGTACAGGCGCACCCCACGAATCATCACCACCGACTCCCATCTGTCCAGCGGCTATCCTGACACATGTATATGTGGGATCCGGCAGCTCCTGGCGGTGCCTCGCCTCCTCCAGCTCATACGAACTGTACGGGAGCACGCTCATCTCAAATGGGTTCCCAGTCGCGGCAAACTTCAGGCCAACGCCGTCCTCGTCATATATATTGACATACCGTACGCCCATCCTGTTTCCACACTCCTGTGGGTCAAGATACCTTGTAAAATTGTCTACAGCCGTGCTTGTGAAAACACCGAGCCTTGCGCCGCAATGCCTGTCCCGATAGTTCTCGTCTGGACCCATGCCATAGAAGGTGAAGGTGTTGTACCTATTTTTGAGCTTCATATCCACGGCGAATATTGGCATGTCCGGCATGCCGGACACTCCTGGAAACTCGGCTCGGACCACAAGCCTGCCGTCAAAATATCCGGTGTAGGCCATTTTATATTCAAACGCCGGTACAGTAGGCGCCCTGAATACATACTCCAACTCAATGCTGTCACTGTTCTCCCTAACAGAAAACTTATCGCCAAGGAGCTTGGGATATCTGCCCGCTATAGTCCATATAGCCGCCTCGTTCGGATATCCCGCCCCGATATCATTATCCGTAAAGGCCCTATGGAAGCTCACGGTGGGCACCCTGGTCACAAATTCCCTGCCGTTATACACAAGCGAGGACAGGCCGCCCTCTTTCCTGTCAAACATCATTGAAAAGCCGTCCCCATTCAGCCCCACACAGAAGTCGCCATTGACGATATTGGCTTTTTTCACGCCGGCTGTTCTCGGTTTTTCCCCTCCGGCGTTCAATATCTCCTGGGCGAATGCCACCTCATGTCCTCTCTCAGCCCACAGGCAGTCCTCTATGAGCTGTGCGGACGCAGTGAGCACAAACTCCCCGCACGCTCTCTCCGGCAGGCGAAGGCCTATTTCCGCACAGCCTCTCTCCCCCGGCGCAATCTTGAGGGTATGCTCCTCCCGTCCTAGGATCTCTCCTTCGCGCTCCATTACCACAACAAACCTGTACCCAGACGTATCAACAAAGAGGTTCCTGTTTTCTACTGTGAGCACCATATTTTTAATGGACATCCTTATGTTTGAATAGAGC
>CALXAF010000115.1 GCA_944386185.1 uncultured Oscillospiraceae bacterium | reverse complement strand
AGGACTGGAGAGGGAAGATACTTCTGCTGGAGACAAGTGAGGAACAGGCCGAGCTGGAGAGATACAGGCGGATGCTGCTTTCACTGAGGAAGACTGGCATATTTGAGGCCGTTTCAGGAGTCCTTGTGGGCAAGCCGATGGATGAGAAGTACGATTCAGAGTACAGGGAGATATTGCTTGACATCATAGGTAACCCGGCACTGCCAGTGGTGTGGAACATAAACGTGGGTCACAGCACGCCTAGGTGTATAATCCCCTTCGGAGTACCAGCCCTGGTTGATGTGCCGGCACAGACTATAGAGTTTAAAAGATAGATGATATTAAGACGTCTCCTGCCAATTTTAGCGGGAGACGTCTTGAAAACTTGTTAATTTTATGACACCGCGGGCAGGTAGTAGGCCACCAGCAGGTCCACACAGGCGCCGTAGGACTGCATTCCCATATCCTGGCCGTTTGCCTTGAGATACCCGTCGTAGACACTCTCGGAGACGGCAGTAACAGCGGACTCCATTGAGTCCCAGTATTCGTTATTGTCGTCCCAATCCACAAGCATGTATCCGGAGATCATATCGTGCAGCTCACGCCACAGATCCCTGTCCGCCCTGTAGAGGGCATTCAGCAGGTATAGGGAACCGGACAAGTAACCTGAGTATGTGTAGACCGGGTCACCGGAGGACACACATGCCGCAACACCCAGGAAGTTTGCCTCCTGCTCGGCGTAAACGCCACGCTGGTGCGCCAGCTCATGAGCCACAGTGAAGGGCATCATGCACAGCGGCGCGTCTATATTTATGTTGGACTCGCCTGTGAATGGAAAGTAGATACCGGTAAAGCCCATGCGGCTCATCACCCAGGAGAACAGAGCCATCTTCTTCGGCCGCCTGGACTCACACTCCAGGAATGGGAACTCCTCTGAAAGCTGGTCGTAGATGCCAGTTGAGTTATCAAAAAAGCTGTCGATATCCTCGGCAAAGTGCCCATCGTCGTCCCGCTCAACAGTGCCGGACAGGGCCAGGGCATTCTCCACAAAGTATTTTGTGACAACATACAGCTCCTCTGTGGACACCTCTCCCACTTCCAGGCCGCTTTTGTCTGTGAAGGAATCGGACTGGTAGTCAATGCCAAGGAGCCACAGGTAGGAGGCGAATATATAGGCAACCACAAGTATGAGGACAACCGCGCCGCGCAGGGCGGTAAAAAGCTTTTTTTCACTCTTGACGGTGCGTACCACTGTCCGTATAATAAACCCAATAAAAAAGAGCCCGACCGCTATATACATAAGCTCCATCACTGAGAAGGGGACAATAGAGAACACAGTCCCCAGGGCGTCCCGCAGTGGGCGTGACACAGCCGCAACAGCAGCGTTCGCCCAATCCCGCCTGGAGGAGAATATGTAGTATAGCAGGATCATTAGTGCCGGTATGGACACAGCTATGGCCCACTTTATAATCTGCCGGTGCCTCCTGTTTTTTTCCTTTGTTTCGACCATATACCCGCCACCTTTCATAGCAAGTATAACATGTAAAACACGTTTTTGTGTACTGTTAAAAAATTGTTTTAGAAAAGGAGACGATGTAAATGCTTGACCTTCAGGGTGTGCCGCTCTACATAGCGATATTTGTGGGAAAGACTATCGAGGTGTCACTTGACACGCTGCGGCTCATGCTGATAAACAGGGGTAAGAAGCTCCTCAGCGCCTTTGTGGGAGTTATATATGTAGTCATCTGGCTGCTTATAATAAGCTCTGTGCTTACAGACATAGCCGACGACCCTATAAAGGTGATCGTATACAGCGTCTCCTATGGCCTGGGCATAATCTTAGGCTCTGTTTTTGAGCAGCGTCTGGCTGTGGGGCTCACCAGCCTGCAGATTGTCCAGACAGAGGCGGAGGCTGAGAACCTGGCACACGAGCTGCGGGATAACGGCTTTGGCGTGACTATACTTGAGGGGCACAGTGTGGACGGCACACGGCGCGAGATGATATTTGTCCAGCTCCGCCGTAAGAGTGTCCCAGCCGCTATGAAGCTTATTTACTCCCACGCTCCAAACGCCCTGGTCTCCACCAGCGACGTCCGGAGCCTCAGGGGAGGGTTTGTAAGATAGGCG
This sequence comes from uncultured Oscillospiraceae bacterium, assembly GCA_944386185.1. Lineage (GTDB taxonomy): Bacteria > Bacillota > Clostridia > Oscillospirales > Oscillospiraceae > RUG626. The sequence continues at coordinate 2,270 of CALXAF010000115.1, read as the reverse complement.
AGGGGCATCATGAAAAAGAGCAGAGAGACACGGAAAATAATTTTCCATACAGCCATCTTCTGGTATAATAGATATAAGCCGCAAGCAGCGGAGACATGAAAATAATGTTACGGAAGTGGGAGCGCCAGTCAATACACTATTACCCATCTTTAGGTTTTACCTGTACTAATCGAATACGTACTATGTCCCAATGACCGCCGTACCAAAAAGCTTTTCTTTCGGGCTCCACCAGCTTTCTTTGGGTGCAAAGAAAGCTGGTGGAGTGGGGGACGCGGGGTACTTCCCGTATCAGGGTACAGTTCGACAAATATAAAATATAATATAAAAAGCTTCCCTCCGCCAAACGGCAGAGGGAAGCGATTCTTTATTATTGGGATGTAAGCTTACTTGTTGAGAGCCTCATTCACAGCGACAGCAACGGAGACGGTCGCGCCGACCATCGGGTTGTTGCCCATGCCCAAAAAGCCCATCATCTCCACGTGAGCAGGCACGGAGGAGGATCCGGCGAACTGGGCGTCAGAGTGCATACGGCCCATGGTATCGGTCATGCCGTAGCTGGCGGGGCCGGCTGCCATGTTGTCCGGGTGCAGAGTGCGGCCTGTGCCGCCGCCGGAGGCGACGGAGAAGTACTTCTTGCCCTGCTCGATGCACTCCTTCTTGTATGTGCCGGCGACAGGATGCTGGAAGCGGGTCGGGTTGGTGGAGTTACCGGTGATGGACACGTCCACGCCCTCCTTATGCATTATGGCAACGCCCTCGCGGACATCGTCAGCACCGTAGCAGCGGACAGCGGCCCGCTCGCCGTTTGAGTAGGCGATCTCACGGACGACCTTCAGCTCGCCAGTGTAGTAGTCGAACTGGGTCTGCACATAGGTGAAGCCGTTGATACGGGAGATTATCTGAGCGGCGTCCTTGCCAAGGCCGTTGAGGATAACACGCAGCGGGGTCTTGCGGGCCTTGTTGGCGTTCTTGGCGATTCCAATGGCGCCCTCGGCGGCGGCGAAAGACTCGTGGCCCGCCAGGAAAGCGAAGCACTTTGTCTCGTCCCTAAGAAGCATTGCGCCCAGGTTACCGTGGCCAAGGCCGACTTTACGGTCGTCGGCGACAGAACCCTTGATGCAGAAGGCCTGGAGACCAATGCCTATGGCCTCGGCGGCCTCAGCCGCGGTCTTTACGCCCTTCTTTACGGCGATAGCGGCACCCATGGTATAGGCCCAGCAGGCATTTTCAAAGGCGATAGGCTGGATGCCCTTCACGATGGTGTAAGGGTCAAAGCCCAGATCGTTGCAAATCTTCTTGCACTCCTCTATATCGGAGATACCGTACTCAGCGAGGACGGAATTTATGTTGTCGATTCTTCTCTCGTAACTTTCAAAAAGTGCCATTATCCTGTCCTCCTTTTATTCTTCACGCGGGTCGATGTAGCGGACAGCGTCAGCAAAACGACCGTATGTGCCGGAGGCGGCCTTCATTGCCTCGTTGGCGTCGGTGCCTTTCTTGATCGCCTCCATCATCTTTCCAATATGTACAAATTCATAGCCGATAATCTGATCGTCGGCGTCCAGAGCCAGACGGGTGATGTAACCCTCTGTGAGCTCAAGATAGCGCGGGCCCTTTGCCTTTGTGGCGAAGATGGTACCCACCTGGCCGCGCAGACCCTTGCCAAGATCCTCAAGGGAGGAGCCGATGGCCAGGCCGTCCTCGGAGAAAGCAGACTGGCTGCGTCCATAGACGATCTGGAGGAACAGCTCACGCATAGCGGTGTTGATAGCGTCGCATACAAGGTCGGTGTTGAGTGCCTCGAGGATGGTCTTGCCTATGAGGATCTCGCCGGCCATGGCGGCGGAATGGGTCATACCGGTACAGCCCAGTGTCTCAACAAGGGCCTCTTCGATGACGCCGTTCTTTATGTTAAGGCTCAGCTTGCAGGCGCCTTGCTGGGGTGCGCACCAGCCCACACCGTGGGTGAACCCGCTGATGTCGCTAATCTCCTTGGCCTGTACCCATTTGCCCTCTTCGGGGATAGGTGCAGGGCCATGGTATGCGCCCTTGGCGACGCATGTCATTTTTTCCACTTCTGCAGTATAAGTCATGTTGTGCTCCCTTCTTCTGGTTTCATTTACCCGTACAGACGGAGAACGCCGTACGCCTTTAAATTACCGAAAAAATTATATCAGTCCTTGGGTGGGAAGTCAATAATCCAAAAAGCCCGACAGTCAAATTTATAGAGAAGTACAAGATAAATCAAAAAGCCTGTAGAAAAGTGATGG
>CALXAF010000114.1 GCA_944386185.1 uncultured Oscillospiraceae bacterium | reverse complement strand
GCCGTGCGTGATGCCGCTGCAGCCCTTTACGGCGGAGACAGCAGCGATGGCGCCCTCTCTCTTATAAGCTCGGCTGCCGGCAGTATCAGCCACGCCCTGAGGTATTCAAAAGAGTTTGAGGGGATCGCTTCAAAATTAAATGATCTCAAATATGCCGCCGAAGATGCGGCAGGAGAGCTTCTTGACTTGAGGGATAAGCTGGACTTTTCACCGGAGGAGCTTGATGAGCTGGAAGAACGCCTCGACACCTTGCGGCGGATATTCAGGAAGTATGGTGGAAGCGAGGAGGCGGCTCTTGAGTATCTTGACAAGATACGCGGCGAACTCTCGGATATTGAGTCATCACAGGAACTAAGGGAAAAGCTGGAAAAGCAGCTTGATAAATGTCTTAAAGCAGTGTGTGACCTTGGCGATGCTCTGACACAAAAGCGTAAGGCAGGCGCCGAGGCATTAAGCGATAAGATAGTAAAAGAACTCCATGAGCTGTCCATGCCGGGAGCTGAGTTTGAGGTCGAGATCACAGAGTTGGATAAGCCTGGGCCATGGGGCCTTGACGATGTCAGGTTCCTCATAGCGGCCAACAAGGGTGAGTCGATTGGAAGAATATCCAAAGTCGCCTCAGGTGGCGAACTTTCACGTGTGATGCTCGCTATGAAGACTGTGTTTGCTGCCGACGACAGCGTGCAGTCGATGGTTTTCGATGAGATAGATACTGGCGTATCTGGAATCGCCGCCCAACGTGTGGCAGAGAAGCTGGCGGCCATAAGCAGAATAAAACAGGTCATATGTGTGACGCACCTTCCGCAGATATCAGTGATGGCCGACACGCATTTTTCGATAGTCAAATCAGAGGATCAGGGGCGGACATCAACACAGGTTACAAAGTTGGACGAATCTGGCAGGGAACGGGAGATAGCCAGGCTCATTGGCGGCGACAATATCACTGAGACGACGATCAACGCAGCTAGGGAACAACTGGTAACCGCAAGGGAATTTAAGGCCCGCACTACAGCCTCTAACGATTGACATTAACATGTGAGTTATGTTAAAATTCCATACTATAAGTGGCAAATAACTGGCATATCCAGTTATAATACAAAATACTTACCAAACAAAAAGGGGAAAGATCGATGACAATTTATGAAGAGCTGGAAGCCCGTGGACTTATTGCCCAGGTTACCGATGAGAAGGAGATACGGGACCTTGTAAATGGCGGTAAGGCCAAGTTCTATATCGGGTTCGACCCGACGGCTGACAGCTTGCACGTGGGTCACTTTATGGCCCTGTGCCTTATGAAGCGACTCCAGATGGCCGGGAACACTCCTGTTGTGCTTATAGGTGGAGGGACTGGATATATAGGTGACCCCTCAGGCAGGACCGATATGCGTTCTATGATGACGCCTGAGGTCATACAGCATAACTGTGACTGCTTCAAGGTCCAGATGAGCAGGTTCATCGAGTTTGGTGAGGACAAGGCAATTATGGTCAATAACGCGGACTGGCTCTTGAAACTCAACTATATTGAGCTTCTGCGTGAGGTAGGCGCCTGCTTCTCGGTGAACAATATGCTCAGAGCCGAGTGCTATAAACAGCGCATGGAGAAGGGCCTGTCATTTTTAGAGTTCAACTACATGATAATGCAGAGCTACGATTTCTACTACCTCTTCCAGAATTACGGTTGTAACATGCAGTTTGGCGGTGACGACCAGTGGTCCAACATGCTCGGTGGTACTGAGCTTATCCGCCGCAAACTCGGCAAGGACGTTTACGCCATGACCATCACGCTTCTCCTAAACTCGGAGGGGAAGAAGATGGGCAAAACTGCTGCCGGCGCCGTGTGGCTCGATCCAAAGAAAACTTCCCCCTATGACTTTTACCAGTACTGGCGCAACATTGAGGATGCAGACGTGCTCAAGTGCCTGCGTATGCTCACGTTCCTGCCATTGGAGCAGATAGACGAGATGGACAAGTGGGAGGGCAGCCAGCTCAACACGGCTAAAGAGATCCTTGCATTTGAACTTACAAAGCTTGTTCACGGCGAAGAGGAGGCAAACCGTGCACAGGAGGCGGCAAGATCCATTTTTGGAGGCGGTGGTGCCGAGGGGATGCCAACTTCAACGCTTGATGAATCCGACCTTACCGATGGAGCTATTGATATACTCTCGCTCCTTGTAAAGTCTGGGCTTTGCCCGTCCAGATCAGAAGCGCGCCGCAACGTACAGCAGGGCGGCGTCACAGCCGACGATGAGAAGGTCACAGACGTGGACCGTAAATTTGACGGTGAGGCTCTCAGACGCGGCGTTGTGCTAAGACGCGGCAAAAAGAACTTCAAGAAGATAGTTCTGGAATAAAAGATTAGAGCTGATGGAGGCTTGGTTGTACCAGGCCTCCATTTTTATATATATTCTAAAAAAGATTATGGAGGGAAATACAATGGGGAAAAAGAATAAAGTTTTTTTGGGGATACTTGCCGCGCTAGTTGTGGTCTTATATCTTCTGGCTGGGGATTACCTGGAGAGCAGGGTGGAATCATATGCGGATCAGTCCTACAATTACAGCACGGCCAGATATTTTTATATTGCCTATTGGCTTATTGGGGCATTGCTGCTGCGTGTCTGGTGCTTTATCGCCAGGGAGCGGAAAAAAACAAGATGGTCATTTAATGTGTCAGCGGCTACGGCCCTTGTTGTACTGGCCATATTCGGCGCGGCGTCGCTCCTTTCCGACAGCACGAATATAGATCTTGTGATGAATT
>CALXAF010000113.1 GCA_944386185.1 uncultured Oscillospiraceae bacterium | reverse complement strand
GCAAGTTTTTTTCAAGGGAACTGTACCGCAGTGTCAGCGTTAATGTTGTGCTGCCCCTCCCAGACTCAGGAGATGAGTTTTTCACCACCAAGACGCCGCTCCCGGGAAACGGAAAGAAGTACCAGGTGCTGTACCTTCTCCACGGCTTCTCCGCTGATCACACGGACTGGGCCAGGTTCTCAGGAATAGAGCGCTACGCGCAGGCAAAGCGCCTTGCAGTTGTAATGCCGGGAGTTGATAACAGCTTCTATGCGAATCTGCCCCACGGCGGCAACTACTATAACTATTATACCCAGGAACTCCCGCTTGTGATGGAGAGGCTGTTCCCCATATCCGGGAAGCGGGAGGATAAGTTCATAGCCGGCCTCTCCATGGGCGGATTCGGCTCTTTCAAGGCGGCCATCAGGAACCCGGACAAGTATTGCGCCGCGGCCAGCCTATCGGGCGGCATGCGCATAAAGGGCATGTCCGAAAGACCGTCCGCCGTACCCACAGATGACTATCTGGCTGAGGTGTATGGCCCGAACTGGGAATACTACAAGCCGGAGGAAGAGGACCTCTTTGTGATGCTGGAGAACGCCGTTAAAAACGGTGTGGAGCTTCCAAAGCTGTTCCAGTGCTGCGGTACGGAGGATTTCGTGTATGGTCAGAACATCGAGTTCAGGGATCACGCCAGGAGCCTCAACGCCGACCTCCAGTATGAGGAGGGCCCGGGCGTACACAACTGGGATTTCTGGGATCCGTGGATCAGAAGGATACTCGACTGGCTGCCGCTCAAGTGCGACTTGGTAGAGTGATCTGAAGAAAAATATAACTCTGACTATAGGGAGGTGATGGCATGGAGAGAAGATTTGATGTCACGGCGCTGGGGGAGTGCCTACTGGACGTTATAGTGACCTTGGGTGTTGACGATGCCAATGTCAAGATGGAGGGCAATGCCGGAGGGGCGCCCGTCAATGTCCTGGCGGCGCTCTCGAAGCTGGGGCGCAGCACGGCGTATCTTGGCAAGCTCAGCCATGACGCCTTTGGGAGCTTTCTTAAAAATGTCATTTTGCAAAACAATATAGACACTTCAGGAGTTGCTTTTACTGATGACCCAACGACTCTCGCGATAGTGGCTCTTGATAAAAACGGCGACCGCAACTTCTCCTTTTACCGGGAGGACACGGCAGACGTAAATTACAGGAGCGATGAGATAGACAGGGATGTGATAAGATCCAGCAGGATATTTCACTTCGGTTCCGTCTCCATGACATCGGAACCCAGCAGGACAGCCACGCTGGAGGCGGCCCGGGAGGCTAAAAGTTCAGGCGTCAGGGTGTCCTTTGACCCAAACCTGAGGCCCACATTGTGGAACGATGTGGAGGACGCCAGGGAGTTTATCCTGGAGGGGATGAAGCTCGCCGACTATTTGAAGCTCTCGGAGGAGGAGCTGGTGTATGTAACCGGCAGCTCCGACTATCTGGACGCAGGGAAGAAGCTCATTGGAGAGTATGGCATAGCGCTGCTCACCGTGACGCTTGGCCCCAAGGGGTGCATCTGCATCACAGAGGATCAGGACTGCTATGAGCCAACGTACGACGTACATACGATAGACACCACGGGTTCAGGTGACGCCTTCTGGGGAGCGTTCCTCTCCAAGATAATAGAGTTCGACTGTAATGTTGAGGGGATTGACAGGGAGGGGCTGTCGGATATAGCGAAGTTCGCGAACGCTGCCGGCTCCCTGTGCTCCACAAAGCACGGTGCGATCGGCGCCATGGTGGACAGGGAAAGCATTGAAAAATGTATGGCTGAAGTACCCAGACTTATAATTAAAGATTAAATTTTGGAGGATGTCATGCGTTATAAGGAGCTAGGAAATACAGGGCTGAATATATCAGCGCTCTCGGTTGGAACATGGGCGATAGGCGGTGCCAACTACGGAAAAGTCGACAGGAAGAGCAGCATCGAAGCCATAAGGACCATGATAGACCTTGGTGTCAATGTTGTGGACACGGCTCCGGTATACAATGCCGGGAACTCTGAGCGGGTCGTGGGTGAGGCCCTCGATGGGATAAGGGACAAGGTTATCCTGTCAACCAAGACAGCACTCTTTAACGATCCGGAACAGAATGGCGCGGCGGTGAAAGACGGGCGCTATGAGACTATCATGCGTCTATTCAAGGAGTCCTGCGAAAATCTGAAGACAGACTATATTGATATCTATTTCCTGCACTGGCCTGTGTTCAACGTGCCGGTTGAGGAGTGCATGAGGGCCATGATGGATCTGAAAAAGGCCGGCAGGATAGGTCACATCGGCGTCTCAAACTACTCCATCGAGCAGATTGTGGAGGCTCAGCAGTACGGCGACGTTGAGATAATACAGCCGCCTTACTCGATGGTTGACAGATCCCAGGAGGATATATGCAAGTGGGCTGTAGAACACGGGATTGGAGTCATGTCCTACGGTTCCCTGGGCGCCGGGATACTCACCGGGGCTTTCAGGGAGATGCCGAATTTTGATAAGAACGACCTGCGCCTCACATTCTATGACTACTTCAAAGAGCCGAAGTTCTCACGCATCATGGAGCTACTGAAGGTTATGGACGGGATAGCGGCGGATCACGACAACGCAAAGCTCGCGCAGATCGCCCTGAACTGGTCCACCCAGAAGGACTTTATAAGCACCGCGATAATAGGCGTAATAAACAAGGAACAGGCCATAGAGAACTGCGGCGGTATGGACTGGAGCCTCAGCGATGAGGAGATGCGCAGGATAGACGAGGCGATA
>CALXAF010000112.1 GCA_944386185.1 uncultured Oscillospiraceae bacterium | reverse complement strand
GCACTCTTTAACGATCCGGAACAGAATGGCGCGGCGGTGAAAGACGGACGCTATGAGACTATTATGCGTCTATTCAAGGAGTCCTGCGAAAATCTGAAGACAGACTATATTGATATCTATTTCCTGCACTGGCCTGTGTTCAACGTGCCGGTTGAGGAGTGCATGAGGGCCATGATGGACCTGAAAAAGGCCGGCAGGATAGGTCACATCGGCGTCTCAAACTACTCCATCGAGCAGATTGTGGAGGCTCAGCAGTACGGTGACGTTGAGATAATACAGCCGCCTTACTCGATGGTTGACAGATCCCAGGAGGATATATGCAAGTGGGCTGTGGAACACGGGATTGGAGTCATGTCCTACGGCTCCCTGGGCGCTGGAATACTCACCGGGGCTTTCAGGGAGATGCCAAACTTTGATAAGAACGACCTGCGCCTCACGTTCTATGACTACTTCAAAGAGCCAAAGTTCTCACGCATCATGGAGCTTCTGAAGGTTATGGACGGGATAGCGGCGGACCACGGCAACGCAAAGCTCGCGCAGATCGCCCTGAACTGGTCCACCCAGAAGGACTTTATAAGCACCGCGATAATAGGTGTCATAAACAAGGAACAGGCCATAGAGAACTGCGGCGGTATGGACTGGAGCCTCAGCGATGAGGAGATGCGCAGGATAGACGAGGCGATATCCAAAATGGAGCAGGAATAACCGGCTCTGAATTTTAATTTCACAGACAGAGGGAGTGTAGAAAATGAAAAACCAGGCGGCATATTTGATCGACAAACAGAAACTTGAGATCCGCGACTGCCCAATGCCAGAGGTAGGTCCGGACGATGTGCTGATAGAGATAAAACATGTTGGCATCTGTGGATCCGACGTAATGTTTTACGTAGACCCGAACGTGGGCGGCCGTTTTGATACGAAGCTCCCGGTGATACTGGGACATGAGAGCGCCGGACTGGTGGTGGAAGTTGGCGAGAATGTCAAGACCCTGAAGCCCGGCGACAGGGTGGCCGTTGAGCCGGGCGTCCCCTGCGGCAAGTGCGAGTACTGCCTGAGCGGCCAGTACAACCTGTGTCGTGATGTGGACTTCATGGCCTGTGCGCCATGGCACCGCGCAGCGTTCCAGAGATACATATCCCACCCGGCGGCATTCTGCTTTAAGCTTCCTGACAATGTGTCCACGATTGAGGGCGCTATGATTGAACCCCTGGCAGTTGGGCTCCACGCGGCGAACCGCAGCCGCGCGCACCTTGGACAGACGGCTGTTATCCTGGGCAGCGGCTGCATCGGTCTTATGACTCTGCTCTCTGTAAAGGCGATGGGTGTATCCGATGTTATCATCACAGATGTGTTTGACAACAGACTTGAGGTGGCCGAGAAGCTGGGCGCCAACCACGTGATAAACGCTGCAAATGAGGATACGGTAAAGCGCGTGCTGGAGCTCACAGAGGGCAAGGGCGCGGACATCGTATATGAGACGGCCGGAAGCGCCCGTACCACTGAAAAGACACCTGACCTTGTGAAGGCTGGCGGAGTTATCGCGGTGGTTGGAAACGTGCACGACCCGGTAAACTACGATTTCATGACCCTCAACGGCAAGGAAGTTGACGTGATGACCACATTCCGTTACCGCAATATCTACCCGATGGCAATAAACGCAATATCCGCCGGCACAATCAACGTCAAGGCGGTGGCTACAAACTTTATGCCATTTGAGAAGATAGGCGAGGCTTTTGACATAGCTCTGAACCAGAAGCAGACGGCGCTCAAAGTCGTCGTTGAGTTCTGATCAGCTGCAGCAGTTATTGAAGGAGATCGATTATGCCGCTTGTAAAACTCGATGATGTTCTGAAAAAAGCCCAGGCCGGCGGATACGCCGTAGGCGCCTACAACTTCATGAATATGGAAATGATCTACGGCATCATAGATGCCGCGGAGGAGACGCAGACGCCTGTCATAATCCAGTTTGCCCAGGTTCTGGACAGGGTGATAGGCATAGACAGGATAGGCAGTACCCTGATAAAGGCCGCTGAAAAAGCCAGCGTCCCGGTTGTGGTACACCTGGATCACGGGCAGGATCTTGATATGGTGAAGCGCTGTGTGGATATGGGCTTCACCGGGATAATGATAGACGCTTCAAGCAAGCCCTTTGAGGAGAATGTGGAGATAACATCCCAGGTAACTGAATACTGCAAACAGTTTGGCATCCCGGTGGAGGCCGAGCTGGGACATGTTGGAGAGGGCAAGGAGTACGACCTTGATAACTACATGTACACCGACCCGGATAACGCGGCGGAGTTTGTGGAGCGCACGGGGATAGACGCCCTGGCTGTGGCGATCGGCAACGCCCACGGCGCCTATAAGTCCGAGCCAAAGATAAACTTTGACGTGCTGGCTGCCGTCCGCAAGAACGTATCTGTCCCGCTGGTGCTGCACGGCGCCTCTGGAATAGGCGACGAGGATATACGCAGGGCGATAAAAGGTGGTATCACAAAGATAAACATATTCACGGAGATGACCGAGCAGATAAAGCTTGAGCTTGAGGAGTGCGTGAAGAACGGCTCACTGGATCTGTTCTCGGTATCTGAGGCAATAAAGACTGGTACAAAGAAGAGGGCAATGAGGAAAATCGCCCTGTTTGGTACACGGCTTTGAGATTGCCGTTGGGATAATATAGGACCTTCTGCATTGATCCGGTAACTGCCGTTATTTTGTGAGGAATGCGCCGCCGAGAGCCGGCGGCGCATTCCCTGTAAAGCGAGGAAAGGAAATGAAAGAGAAGCAATTTGACGTTGTCTGTTTTGGATTTGGATGCGTCGATGTTTTAATCGAGGGTTTTCCTTCCGCGGAGAACTTCGAGAATAACTCCATCGGCAAGGGTATGGTGCGTGTCAAATCATCCACGGTGTCACCTGGCGGGGATGCCTTAAATGAGGCGACTGTCCTTTCAAAACTCGGAAACAAAGTGAAGCTGGTGTGTGCGGCAGGGAATGACGACCTGCGTGCCGTGATTGAGAAACGCGGCAGGGATGTGGGGTTTGACACGTCGGATCTGGGAACTACAGATAGTGGAAAAACCCTCTTGAGCATCGTCCTCATGCAGGGCAACGGCCAGCACACGTTCCTCTCCAATGGGGAGTTTGAGACCTCAGTCTACGAACCGAATTTTGAAACGCTCAAATCAGGGCGGATAGTCTCGCTGGCCAGCATGTTTGTACCGCCGCTGAATGTACCGGAGGCAGTGGTGCACGCCGCAAAAACTGCGAAGGACGCAGGGGCCATAGTGTGCGCGGACTGCGGATTCCCACGCCACGGGACACTGAATCCGGATTTCATACCGGCGTTCCAGTACATAGACTATTTCTTCCCAAATGAGGACGAGATACTGGGCATGACTGGAAAAGAAAATGTTGAGGAGGCCGCGGACGTCCTGCTGGAATACGGGGTCAAGAATGTCATCGCCAAGATAGGCAAGAGAGGATGTATACTCTGCAATAAGGACGGGAAGGTACACGTGCCGGCATACACAGTGAAAGCGGTAGATTCAACGGGTGCCGGCGACAACTTTGCCGCGGGATTCATTCACTCGCTTCTGAGGGGCAAGACACCCCTGGAGTGCTGCAAGTTCGCCACCGGCGTATCGGCCGTCTCCGTACAGCACGTGGGCGCATCGGTCGGCGTACAGAGCCTGGAGCAGGTGGAAAAAGCGATAGAGGGCTTTGAAAAGGGAGCCTGCGAGAGTATTTAAATCTGGAGGTGCTGAAAAATGTCAGAGATGATGCGCGCCATCGCCGTTTTCGGCAAGGACGATGTGCGGCTGGTAAACGACGTTCCAAAGCCGGAGATAGGCCCGTACGAGTGCCTGGTTAAGGTCCGCTCCTGCGGGTTCTGCAACGGCACGGACTTCCATATTATCCGCGGAGAGATGGCCATAGATGTTGATAAGTTCCCCATACTCCTGGGCCACGAGGGGATCGGGGAGATCGTCGAGGTGGGGAGCAAGGTCAGGAACTTCCGGGTTGGAAACAGGCTTATGAACCCGCCGGTGAAGAGGACCACAGATAAGTACGGCATCACCTGGGGTGCCATGTCCGACTTTGGAGTTTTTCAGGACCAGGAGGCTATGCGCGTGGACGGCGTGCCGGAGAGCGAGTTTAGGATGCAGTTGGCATGCAGGCAGATACCGGACGACTTTGACACGATAGATGCCGGAGTCCTGCTCACCTTGAACGAGTGCTTCAGCGCCGCCAAGAACTTCAATGTCAAGGGCCAGGATGTGCTCGTCTACGGCGCGGGACCCATGGGGCTTGCCACGATGAAATACATGCGTTACCTTGGGGCAAAGACAATTACATGTATCGACTCTGTGGAGGAACGTCTGAAACTGGCGGAGACACTGTCCGGCGCTGACCGGGTGATAAACTTTAAGACCCAGGATAAGGACGAGATACTGAAAGACGAGCTGTTCGACAGGGTCATTGACCTGGTAGGGCTCACATCTATAATAATGGAGGGGTCCCACAGGCTCCGTCCATACGGCATTGTGGGTTCCATGGGTGTACTCAAGAACACGGACGCGGTGGTAGATGTTACAAAGCTTAAAAACAATACTCTGCTGCAGATGCTGAACTTCCCGTATGGTCAGTATGACATCACAAACGAGAATATCGAGCTTATGCAGAGAGGCATAATTAATCCAAAGGACTTCTACTCCCATGTGCGCAAGCCGGAGGAGATAGACGATGTCCTGCGGCTTGTCACCACAAAAGAGGCGATCAAGGTTATAATTGACTTTGACTGACGGGCGTAGTTTAATAATCTTATGGGATCATAAAATATTTTCGAAAAGAGGGAAAGACATGAGTATAAGCGATTATGTCACCGGAATCCAGCACCTGGGGCTCCCCACAAGGGATAAAAAAAACACTATTGAATTCTACAAGGGGCTCGGCTTTACTGTGGAGTTCTCTACCCCCGACGGCTCGTGTGCTTTTTTGAAGCTCAAAAATATAGTCATCGAGACGTATCAGAACGATGGGGCGAAAATGGAGTATGGCGCATGGGACCATGTGGCAATAGACGTATCAGATATTGAGGGCGCCCACGAGGCGGCGGTAAAGGCCGGCTACAAGATAGTCGAAGGTGTCAATTTCCTGCCATTTTGGGAAAACGGTGTAAAATATTTCACTATAGAGGGACCCAATATGGAGAAGATCGAGTTCAACCAGATGCTGTAACTTATAATATGAACAAAACTCCCGCGGCCGGCGCCGCGGGAGTTTTTGCCTGCTTAATATTTATAATTTATGCCCTGACCGCGGTGCCGTCCGGCAGGCGGGCCCAGAGCCATCTGTGTTCTTTGTACTCACAGGGGAATTTTTTGGCGAGCTCCTCGTCTATGTCTATTCCAAGGCCGGGCTTGTCATTTGGATAGAGATAACCGTTGCGCACCTCGGGACAGCCGGGGAACACCTCCCTCTCGTTGTCGGTGAAACCGGCGAATTCCTGGATGCCGAAGTTGGGGGTGGACAGATCCACGTGCAGGTGGGCTGCCACACCGGCTGGCGTTATATCGTTGGGCCCGTGCCAGGCTGTCCTGACGCCGAATGGCTCGCACAGGGCCGCCACCTTCCTGGCCGGGGTTATGCCTCCAATCTGGCTTATGTGGATCCGGATAAAGTCGATGAGCCTTCCTGAGACCAGATCCAGCCACTCGTGTGGATTGTTGAACAGCTCACCCATGGCTATCGGGGTCGCGCACTGGGACCTTACCGCCTTAAACCAGCCTATCTGCTCCGGGGAGAAAAGGTCCTCCAGGAAGAAGAGCTTATACTGCTCCATCTCCTTGGCAAACTGCACCGCATCTATTGGTGCGAGACGCTCGTGAACATCGTGCAGCAGCTCTATCTCAAATCCCAGCTTGTCGCGTATATAGTCGAACATCTTGATGGTGTTCCTCATGTAGCCCTTGGGGTCAAAGTAGGAACCGACAGGGGCGTTCTCAGGGATATTGAACTGCTGTCCGCCTGAGCCGGGATCTCCGCCGCCCATGGTCATGTTACCGCCGTATACGCCCTGCTGGCAGCGTATGTAGCGGTACCCCTGCTCAATATACTTTTGGGCGTTCTCCACCACTTCCTGGGGGCTTGCGCCGTCCACATGGCGGTATACAGGCGCGGCCTGGCGGCACTTTCCGCCCAGAAGATCGTAGACCGGCATCCCGGCCATCTTTCCCTTTATGTCCCACAATGCCTCGTCAATGCCCGAGATGGCGTTATTGAGTACGGGGCCGTTGCGCCAAT
>CALXAF010000111.1 GCA_944386185.1 uncultured Oscillospiraceae bacterium | reverse complement strand
AGCCCTTATGCTGGCAAACGCCATAAAGGATGTGCGTCCCCAGTCAACTTTCAAAATGGGACGTTCCGGCCAGGCGCGGAGGGAACCGGATGAGATCGGCATCCACGCGCTGCGCATGGGGAACCTGTCGGGCATCCATGAGGTAATACTCACAACAGACACCCAGAGCATAACCTTAAAGCATGAGACTTACGACAGGGCACTTTTTGCGGAGGGAGCCCTTGAGGCCGCCAGGTTCCTTGTGGGAAAACCTGCGGGCATGTATAATATGAACGACGTGGTTAAGGCGTAAGACATAAAGCTCATAAATATAGAAACGATAAAAAGGCGCGTTTTTACGCGCCTTTTTTTGTAAAAAAGTTATGAAAATCACGCCGCTGTGATCAAATAGCTGAAATATTCACATAGGCCCCGTCAAAGGCAGCTCATTGTACGGACCCGTACCCATAGGGGCGGCGAGGGATTTAACGCCAGTTGTATGGTACTCGCCAAATATTTCTTTGAGATCGTTAAAAAATTAGCATATCTCGCTTGCAAGAGGCACAATTTTGTAGTATATTTTATTCTGGTACACAAGCGATAACATGTTGATAAAAGGCACATTCCAGGTATTCTAAATAAAGGATGTGGGCAAGATCTCTGGTTTCGTATTTGGTGTCAGCCAACCAGATATCTCTCTAATCCCGGGATGTGCCGCCAGGAGTAGCCCCTGGCACAAAATACCCGTGAAGGGGAAACAGGAGGTCTTAGCTGCATGAAGAAAGTACAATTCACAGAAACAGTCCTGAGAGACGCAAACCAGTCGCTTATAGCAACGCGCCTTCCCTACGATAAGTTCGAGCCTATCCTTGACACCATGGACAAGGCCGGATATTACTCTATAGAGTGCTGGGGCGGCGCAACATTTGACGTCTGCCTCCGCTTTTTGAATGAGGATCCCTGGGAGAGGCTTCGGAAGATAAGGGCCAAGATGCCGAATTCAAAGCTCCAGATGCTCTTCCGCGGTCAGAATGTGCTGGGTTATAAGCACTATCCTGACGACGTGGTGCGCAAGTTCATCGAGTATTCGATCAAGAACGGTATCGACATCATCCGTATATTTGACGCGCTGAACGACGTGCGTAACCTTGAGGTTGCCATCGACGAGACGAACAAGCAGGGCGGACATGCCTCCGGTACCATCTGCTATACCACAAGCCCGGTGCACACACTGGAAAAATACGTGGAGATGGTGAAAGACCTTAAGAGTATGGACGTAAAGTCCATCTGCATCAAGGATATGGCGGGGATAATGGGACCCAAGGAGGCCTATGACCTGTGCTCCGCAATTAAGGACGCCGTACCTGAGCTGCCGCTGGTAGTGCACACCCACTCCACCACCGGCCTTGCATTCATGACATATCTGAAGGCTGTTGAGGCCGGCGCCGATGTCATTGATACTGCCATTTCCCCGTTCTCCGGCGGCACCAGCCAGCCGGCTACCGAGACCCTTGTCTATGCCCTCAAGCAGCTTGGGTATGAGACTGATGTGGACGAGGGCAAGCTGAAGGAGATAGCTGATTACTTCAAGCCCATCAGGGACGCGTACATTGCTGACGGTACCCTGATGCCTAAGAGCATGGCTACAGATACCCAGTGTCTTGTCTACCAGGTGCCGGGTGGAATGATCTCAAACCTGCTCTCACAGCTTAAAATGATGAATGCTCTGGACAGGTTCGACGAGGCGCTTGCTGAGACGCCTAAGGTCCGTGCGGACATGGGATATCCCCCGCTTGTGACCCCAACCAGTCAGATGGTTGGAGTGCAGGCGGTAACGAACGTGCTGCAGGGCGAGCGCTACAAGAAGGTCTCTAACGAGATCCGTGCTTACTGCCGCGGCGAGTATGGCCGTACTCCAGCGCCTATCAATCCTGAGATAAAGAAGAAGATCCTTGGTGATATCCCAGAGGTTGAGGGACGTTATGCCGATTCCCTGGAGCCGCAGTTTGAGAAAACAAAGAAAGAGCTTGGCGACAAGGCCAGCTGTGATGAGGATGTGCTCAGCTATATCGCATTCCCTGAGGTTGCTGAGAAGTTCTACTCCGCTCGCAGAAAGCAGGAGGAAAACCACGCCAAGTACTCAATAGTCAAGATGGACTGAGGAGGGACACGGTATGTTGAATAATGCCTCCGGAACACCTATGGCCGTAGGCGATTCCCTTATAGCTGCCGTTCTTGGTTACGCTATTGTATTTGTTGGATTAATAGTACTTATGTGGGTGGTGATGATAGTGGGTAGATTCATGTTCGGAAGATCGAAAAAAAATAAGGAAAAACCAGTGGAGGCTGCCCAAGCCGCTCCGGTTGCCGCGCCTGTCGCAGCGCCAGCGCCAGCACCGACACAGGTCTCCGCCTTGGCCCCAGGTTCCGCCGGGGATATAAAGCTATATGACACCCCACCGAAAGTTGCGGCTATGATCATGGCGATTGTCGCCGATGAGATGGGCAAACCATTAAATGAGCTGCGCTTCAAGTCGATCAAGGAGGTAAAGTGATATGAAATACAGAGTGACCCTCAATAAAAAGACTTATGAGGTAGAGGTAGAGGCTGGAGAGGCCATCCTCATAGATGAGTACGACGCTTATGCCCCTGCAGCGGCTCCTGCACCTGTTGCTGCCCCGGCCGCCGCGCCCGCCGCTGCTCCGGCCGCTGCCCCGGCTGCCGCCACCGCTGCCCCTGCAGCTCCAGCTGCCTCCGTTGCAGGTGGTGATACGATAAGCGCGCCAATGCCCGGAAATATCCTCCGTATAGAGGTTACCGCAGGCCAAAGCGTGAAGGCTGGCCAGATCCTTGTCATCCTTGAGGCAATGAAAATGGAGAATGAGATAGTCGCCCCCCACGACGGTGTTGTCTCGCAGATCGTTACCAGTAAGGGTGCTACAGTTGAGACAGGCGCTCCGCTGATCATAATGGACGGCCAGGTTGGTGCTCCGGCTCCGACACCCGTGGCTGCACCTGCACCAGCACCTGCACCGGCTCCGGCACCAGCAGCTCCAGCACCGGCAGCTCCAGCACCGGCAGCAGCTCCAGTGGCCGGAGGAGAGACGATAAGCGCACCGATGCCCGGAAATATCCTCCGTATAGAGGTCACCGCGGGCCAGAGCGTGAAAGCCGGTCAGGTTTTGCTGATCCTCGAGGCAATGAAGATGGAGAATGAGATAGTCGCTCCACGTGATGGCACGGTCGCCCAGATCGTTACCAGTAAGGGCGCCACAGTTGAGACAGGCGCTCCACTTGTCGTACTGGCGTAAGGGGGCGTTTACATGGATGTATTAGCGACCCTTGAGGGCCTGTGGCAGGACTCGGGCTTCTCCAGGTTTTTCGCTGACGGAGGCTGGAAGTCGCTTATAATGATAGTGGTAGCCTGTGTGCTCCTGTATCTTGGTATTGTCAAGAAATTTGAGCCGCTGCTGCTGGTGGGCATTGCTTTTGGATGCCTGCTTACCAACCTGCCGGGAGCAAACCTATATAATCCGGAGCTTTGGGATGCCTTCTTAGATCAGGCGAGCCCATATTATCAGAGTTACGGACATATTTTAGCAAATGGCGGTCTGCTGGATATCTTGTATATCGGTGTTAAGGCCGGTGTATACCCGTCGCTCATATTCCTGGGAGTCGGCGCTATGACGGACTTCGGACCGTTGATTGCAAACCCCAAGACGCTTATTTTGGGCGCCGCGGCCCAGTTCGGAGTGTTCTTCGCGTTTGTTGGCGCTGTTGTCCTGGGCTTCACTGGCAACCAGGCCGCGTCTATCGGCATTATCGGAGGTGCCGACGGCCCAACGGCAATATTCCTGACGACGAAGCTGGCGCCTGAACTGCTGGGAGCCATCGCCATAGCGGCCTATTCATATATGGCCCTTATCCCGATGATCCAGCCGCCTATAATGAGGCTTATGACCACTAAGAAGGAACGGAGTGTTAAGATGGAGCAGCTCCGTGAGGTCTCAAAGGCAGAAAAGATAGTGTTCCCAATAATCGTTTCCGCCTTCGTCATCCTCCTGCTGCCTTCTACGGCCCCGCTTATCGGGTGTCTGATGCTGGGTAACCTTCTGCGTGAGACAGGCGTCACAGAGCGCCTCTCCGACACAGCTCAGAACGCCATGATGAACATAGTCACCATTTTCCTGAGCGTCTCAGTTGGCGCCACCACAGTGGCCGACAGGTTCCTTACTGTGGAGACCCTCATGATTGTGGCCCTTGGACTTGTGGCTTTTGCCTTCTCCACTTTCGGAGGAGTGCTTGTAGGCAAGATAATGTACAAGCTCTCCGGCGGCAAGATAAACCCGTTGATCGGTTCTGCCGGCGTGTCTGCCGTGCCAATGGCCGCCCGTGTCTCCCAGATCGAGGGACAGAAGGCCAACCCGGCGAACTTCCTGCTTATGCACGCCATGGGACCAAATGTGGCCGGAGTAATAGGCTCCGCCATAGCCGCAGGTTTCCTGCTGAAGGTATTCGGCGGCTGAGAAATACTTATAAAAAGATATTGGCCTGACCGTTATGCGGTCAGGCCAATGTTTTATGGCAGTTACCCGTATAGACTTTCAGAAAACCAGAAGCATAAGAGGCATAGTCACGATCGAGAGGACAGTTGACAGGCAGACGACCGCTGCGGCGGACTGGGAATCGCCGCCATGCCTTTCGGCGTATATTGCCAGGTTCGCGCCAACCGGCGCTGCTGACGCTATGAATACGGCGTGCTTTATGGTTTGGCTTATAGATGGGAAGCACATGAACATAAGTCCCGTGAGCGCCGGTATGAGAAGTAGCCGCACGCCGCTGGCGAACCAGGCCACTTTGTCAAGAAACATCTGCTTCAGGGATATGTTCCCCAGGAAGACGCCGAGAAGTATCATGGCCACAGGCGCGTTGCAGGCGGCTATAGCGCCTATTGCGCCGGTAAGGAGCGACGGCAGTTCTATGGGGAGGAAATAGAGTATCAGGCCGATGAATACTGCCACTATCATCGGGCTTCTCAAAACAGACAGCGGCCTGATCTCGCTTTTTGGAGAGCCTAGGAGCATCTGCCCATACGTCCACTGGAGGGCGTTGAAGATAGCCAGAAATCCGGAGACGTAAAAGACCGCGTCTTCACCAAGCACGGCGGTTATAAGCGGTATCCCCATAAATCCGGAGTTGGAAAAAGTGCAGCCAAAGTCCAATATGGGCTGTTTTTTGAAGATCAGATGTGAGATGAGGGCGGCAAGACCAATTGCCAGGGCCGAGAGCATGGTGGAGAGGCCCAGCTCAAGGGTCTTCTCTGGCGAAGCCTCCTGGAGAAAGGACTGGACTATCACGCATGGTATTATTACATAGAGCAGCAGGTTAGAGAAAGCGGGACTTGTCTTTCTGGTTACAAGACCCATTCTGCACAGTAACCAGCCTACAACCACATATATAAACATTGTACCAAGCTGCGTCAGCAGTATGTTAAACTCGTCCATATGTTTCTCTCTTTCGGTTTAAGTATCATACACGCACTTAAGGGGATGAAAGCGATACAGCTTTCATCCCCCTGTTTTTTTATTGGGGAGCACCAATATAATACATGATATTCAATTAAAACTCAATAGGGCTTATTCTGTTTGACCTATATGGGCAGTCATACCTTCCAGGGACGAATTTTCCGCGTAGTTTCTTGGAGAACAGCCGTAGCAGGCCCTAAAGACCTTGCTAAAATAGAGGGAATCGCTGTAACCCACCGCATTTGCCACAGAACTTATACTGTCAAAATCGCCGTTTTCAAGCAGATATCTCGCCTGGAGCATGCGCTTTTTTGTTATATACTTCTGAGGCGGCATACCATAGCTGCTTTCAAATATATTTCGGAAGTATGTTTCAGATATGCCGCACATATTGGCAAGATCAGACACCCTCAACGAAGGATCCAGCAGATGCTCCCGCAGGTATTCCATAGCGGGTCTTATCCTGTTTAAACTCTTTGAGCCCAGATACCTGTTTATTTCATTTTCCGCCAGATAGGCCAGCAGGCTGTAGAGCATAGACACGCAGTGGTAATGGTTTCCCGGCTTATCCAAAAGCCACTGCTTTGCAAGCTGCGGAGAGAGTCCGGGCAACCGGTCAAAGTTTCTCATATCTGATACCAATGCACGTATTTGGGACGAAATTATATCCGCGTCAAAATTAAAAAGGATATGCCTGTTATCGCCCTCAGTAACTGTTTCCGCCAGGTAGATGGAGGATCTTGGTATAAACAATAACTTTCCAGAAGACAGCACCAACTGGCTTTGAACAGGCTTTTCAAAGGTGTATCTGCTGCTTCCAGAGATCTTAAACACAAGCGCATGGCTCGGCCGGCCCCCGTTGCGGAGATGCTTTGAGGACAGATCGCTTATCACATTTAAAAGCTGCACATTGCGGATATCCTCAAACATTACTGTGCCCCCATCTTGTATACTCCGGAATTTATTATACATTTGTTTGAGTCAATATGCAAATTTTATCTTTGAATCCTGCAAAATTCTGTTTTGAAAAGTACATGTTGTTGCTTTTATTCCATTTATTATTTTGTGCCGAGCCAATATACTGGGATCAATGCACGCTTTAGGCGGAAAACGAGAGAGAGGCGGGATTTAAAAATGGGAGTGGTCGTAAATCAGGTGCTGGTTCTGTTTGCATTTATGCTGATAGGCTATATATTGTGCAGACGGGGCGTACTAAAAGGGGGATTTTCGCCGCTACTGTCTGCAATGCTGGTATATATCTTCCTGCCAAGCAAGATGTTCCGATCATTTGCCTCAAACTTTACCACCGAGTACATAAGCACAAAGTGGCCGCTTATACTGATCTCGGTGGTCCTGCTAGCGGTGATTACACTGATAGCGAAATTTGCAGGAAAGGCCCTGGGAAGGACCGATTTTGAAAAGAAGGTGTACAGCTACTCCTTTGCGATCCCGAACTGCTCATACATGGGCTATCCCCTTGTTGAGGCCCTGTATGGCCAGGTCGGCCTCCTTGACATGATGATCTTTGTGCTGCCAATATCCGTATACGCCAGCACCTTCGGATATTGCATGCTGACAAGCGGCAGCATATCGCTGAAACGGCTTGTGAACCCGCCGACCATATCTGTGATACTGGGCTGCATCGCGGGACTTTTGAGGATCCAGATGCCGGAGATTCTGACAACTGTACTGGATCAGGCTGGGGCGTGTATGGGTCCGGTGAGCATGGTGCTCACCGGCATGGTCATATCGGAGTTCCCACTTATTGAGATGCTTAAAGATGCCCGCAACTATATAGTTTCAATATGCCGGCTGATAGTTGTACCGGCACTCGTTTGGGGAATGCTCACTATTGTGAGCCTGGAAGAGTATCTGCCTATCGCGGTACTGTGTTACGCTATGCCGTGCGGACTGAACACGATAATCATGCCAAGGCTTGTGGGACAGGACTGCAAGATGGGAGCCGTAGTTACGGTAATATCCAGCTCGCTGTGCTGCGGAACTATACCTTTGTGCATGAGTTTATTTATAAAATAGAAAAAGGGGCGCCCAAGGCGCCCTTTATTTTTTGCCGTCACAGCCGCAGTCCCTTTATGTCCTTTATGCGGGACAGGATAATATTGCAGCTCATACTCAGGACACCCGGAAGCTTGTCCATTACATCGCGCATGAGCGCGTCCATCTCGTCTGCAGAGGCGGCCACCGCGTGGACGTGGAGCTTATTGCGCCCGGTGACCCGATAGACCTGGGTGATGGTATCGCACCCTGCCAGTATCTCCGAGACCTGCGGCAGATCCTGTGGGGTCGTCTCAATCTCAAAATAACACGACACGGCGCCGCTTATCCGCTGTGGGTTTATAATAGTGGTGTACGCCTCTATTATCCCCCGCTGCTCCAGTGCCTGGACACGCATCTTCACAGCTACTCGGGATATGCCGATCTCCTGGCCTATCTCCGAATATGACATCCGGGCGTTTTGAGAGAGCAGCTCTATTATTCTCTGATCCAATTTATCCAGGCCGTCAAGGAACACATCGCTCCCCTCCATCTCTTTTGATAGACTTATTATAACTTACTGAGGCGATTATAGCAATCTGCAAATTGACAAACGCGTATAAAAAAACTATAATTGATTTCGTTATGTAAGTTTATAATTTCGTTTTGAAAGAAGATGGTTACAGTGGACAGAGAATTGACCCATGGGCCGGTTATGCCGACAATGCTGAAGTTTGCCATACCGATGATACTGGGCGATATGCTCCAGCAGTGTTATAACATTGCGGATACGCTGATAGTTGGGCGATATCTGGGGACTGACGCCCTGGCAGCTGTTGGCTCGGCGTTCTCAATAATGACTTTTCTCACATCCATACTCCTGGGACTGGCCATGGGCAGCGGCACAGTATTCTCCATGCGGTTCGGACAGGGTGACAAAGTGGGACTTAAAGAGGATATCTATGCCTCATTCGCCCTGCTGGCCGGGATAACTGTCATACTTAACGTGCTTGTCCTGGCGGGAACTGACTTTATTATCAGTTTTCTTCAGACGCCTCCCGAACTGCGGGAGATGATGCGGGAGTA
Source organism: uncultured Oscillospiraceae bacterium (assembly GCA_944386185.1). Taxonomy (GTDB): domain Bacteria; phylum Bacillota; class Clostridia; order Oscillospirales; family Oscillospiraceae; genus RUG626. The sequence continues at coordinate 2,693 of CALXAF010000111.1, read as the reverse complement.
CCTTATTGTCATATTCTACGGCCTTGTGGCGATATTTTTGTATAACTACTTTGCCTCTATGCTGCGGGCGCTGGGAAACTCGGTCGTGCCGCTGATATTCCTGGCGGTGTCCGCTGTGATGAATATAGTGCTGGACCTTTGGTTCGTAGTTGGGCTGGAGCGCGGTGTGGCCGGAGCGGCGGAGGCCACAGTGATATCCCAATATGTATCTGGCATAGGTATCGCGATATACACATTTATCAAATTCCCGCTTCTGAGGGACGGGGTGAAGGCAAAGCTCAGGATGTCAAGGGTGAGGGAGATATCCGGATTCTCCGCCCTCACATGCATACAGCAGTCCATCATGAATTTCGGCATACTTATGGTCCAGGGACGCGTCAACAGCTTCGGCCCTGCGGTAATGGCGGCCTTCGCCGCGGCGGTAAAGATAGACGCCTTTGCCTATATGCCGGTGCAGGACTTTGGAAACGCCTTCTCCACATTTATTGCACAGAACTACGGTGCCAGGAAGAATGGCCGCATCAAGGAGGGGCTGCGCGGGGCAGTGGTGGCCTCTATGGCCTTCTGCGTTGTCATAACGGTGCTCATATGGGTGTTTGCCGGGGACCTTATGATGCTGTTTATAGATAAGAGCGAGGCGGCGGAGATAATAGACGCCGTTGTGGGCGAGGGAGTGCGGTATCTGCGCATCGAGGGAACCTTCTACTGCGGCATCGGGTGCCTGTTCCTGCTCTATGGGCTGTATAGGGCCCTGGGTAAACCTGGAATGTCAGTAGTGCTGACGGTGATCTCCCTCGGCACCAGGGTAGCTCTGGCGTATACCCTCTCGGCTGTCCCATCTATCGGGGTACAGGGTATATGGTGGTCTGTCCCCATCGGATGGGCCCTGGCTGACGCTGTTGGGCTTATATACTACAGGGCGAAAAGGAAGGAGCTCTACCCTGCCGAGACCTGGTTTGGAGAGACAGCGGGCTGACAGGGCAAAACGAAGGACCCGGGGAGGCGGATTATTCCGACTCCTGCGGGTCCTATCATATAGCACCACGTTTACCTCTGGCGCAGGCTGGAGGAGATCTCGGCGAGGGCCCGGGACGCCTCCATATCCGAGGCGCCGTTTTTAGCCATGTCGCCCAACGAAAGCATACCTACAAGCCTGCCATCCCGGGTAACCGGAAGCCTGCGGACCTGTCCGGCGCTCATGAGCTGGCTTGCGCGGCTGACCTGGTCCTCCGGGGACACTGTGATGACACTGCGGGACATAATCTCGCGGACAGGGGTATCGTCCGGGTTGCCGTCAGTTGCCACACAGCGCAGGACTATATCCCTGTCGGTGATAATCCCACGGAGCCGTCCATCGCCGGAGCAGACAGGCAGCGACCCTATGTTGTGCCGGGAGAGGAGCCGGGAAGCCAGGGCCACCGAATCATCCGGCGAGACTGATACAACGTCACGGTTCATAATATCTGATACGAGCATGGGAGAGCCCTCCTGTCAAAAATGAAGTCTTGTACTATCATTCTTGACAGGAGGGCTTGAGACTATTCCTTCAAAGGAGATTTTCCAAAAGTATTTTAAGGCCGATTGCCACGAGGACTATTCCGCCGAGTATCTCAGCCTGTTTCTGAAACCTGTCACCCAGCTTTTTCCCTATGGTGCCGCCGATGACGGACAGGACAAAGGCCACGACCCCTATAATAGCACAGGAGAGGATTATGTCCACATCCATGAACGCGAAGGACACGCCTACGGCCAGGGCGTCGATGCTTGTGGCTATAGCCAGCACAACGAGCCTCCCGTGGGTGAGCCGGTCCATTGCAGGCTCCTCCTCTTCACTGTGCTTCAGCGCTCCGTAGATCATCCTGCCGCCTATGAAGCCCAGGAGCGCGAAAGACACCCAGGGGCTTATGGCGGATATGTAGCCTGCCACACTGCTGCCCAGGAGCCAGCCTATGAGGGGCATTATGAACTGGAAAGCGCCAAAATAACAGCCCATAAGGAGAGCGTTCTTCAAACCGTTCCCTTTGACAGTGAGCCCGCAGGACACAGATACGGCGAAAGCGTCCAGGGCCAGGGAGACGGCTATCAGCAGGGTGTATACCATTGAAATTCACCAGAGCTTACGTTAAAATTATATATGGCCTCTGACGAGCTTATGCCTGAAGCCCTATACGGCGCAAAATAACCCCACCAGTATACACTCTGGCAGGGCGGTTGTAAAGATAATTATGGGGGGATTATATATGTCACCTGAAAAATATATGATGGCCGCGCTGGAGCTTGCCCAGGAGGCGGCGGAGGCAGGAGAGACGCCGGTGGGCGCGGTCATAGTGGACGGCTCCGGAACTGTTATCGGCAGGGGCAGGAACAGGACAGAGGAGAGGGATGCCACCTGCCATGCGGAGATCGAGGCGATCAGAGACGCCGCGGCGAATCTCGGCGGCTGGCGCCTTGAGGGATGCTCAATGTTTGTGACAATGGAGCCCTGCCCCATGTGCGCCGGGGCCATAATAGTGAGCCGTATCGCCAGGCTCTACTATGGTGCAAAGGATAAGAACCTGGGCTCCTGCGGCAGCGTGTTAAATCTGTTTATGGAGGACTACGGACGGCGGGTGGAGATATACGGTGGCATCCTGGAGGACAGGTGCGCCCGTATACTTGGCGACTTTTTTAAGGCAGTAAGGGATGGAAGCCAG
>CALXAF010000110.1 GCA_944386185.1 uncultured Oscillospiraceae bacterium | reverse complement strand
TAACCGAGGACCAGGAGGAGATAGACAAATTCCTCAGTGAAAACAGGGACTACTGGGACTATGTGGATGAGGATTTCTACAACGCGTCCAGGGGCGTGAGCCGGGTGAAGTTCTACCTGGAGGACTCTGATGAGGGGCGGCGGGAGCTGCGGCGCATAACACAGGTATTCCCAAACAGGGAATTTATCACCCGAAAAGTCAAGGACGAGGACTGGGAGAACAACTGGAAGGCATACTATAAGCCCATAGAGGTGGGGAAGAGGCTGCTGATAGTCCCCCAGTGGGAGAAGGCTCCTGAGAACACAGACAGGCGAGTGCTGCGCCTGGATCCGGGACTCATATTCGGTACCGGTTCCCACGCCACAACGAAACTGTGCCTGGCGGCTATAGAGGAGTTTATAACACCCGGGTGTGCCGTGCTGGATCTGGGATGTGGCAGCGGTATACTGGCCATAGCGTCCCTGATCCTTGGTGCGGGGGAGGCCGTTGGATGTGATATTGACGATAAGGCGCCCGATGTTGTCATGCGGAACGCGGCTCTCAATGGGGTGGAGGGCTCCCTCCAGGTGTTTGCCGGGGATGTGACCGGTGAGGCGGTGAGACGCCGGCTTGAGGGACGGCATTTCCATCTGGTGCTGGCGAATATCGTGGCTGACGTTATAATTTCCCTGTCGGGAGAGGTGGGGAGATATATGGAACCCCAGGGCGTGTTCATATGCTCCGGCATAATAGACGGCAGGGAGCAGGAGGTGCGCTCTGCGCTGGAAGCGGCGGGGCTTACGGTTATGGATCACCGCCGTCAGGAGGACTGGCACGCCTTCATATGTACTAAAGGAGGAGTAAATGATGAGTGAACTCAGAGCCATCGTACTGGCCGCCGGGAAAGGGACGCGCCTGAGGACGGATGGAATAGATCTGCCAAAGGTTATGCGGACCGCCCTTTCAAGGCCGCTTCTGTCGTATGTACTGGACGCCCTGCCGGTGAAAAACGAAAAAGGCGTGGTCATCGTGGTGGGGTATAAGAAGGAATACGTCAAGGAGGCTTTCAGCAAATATCCCATGGCGGAGCAGCCGGAGCAGCTGGGTACGGGGCACGCCGTAATGTGTGCCTCGGCCTTTCTGAAGGGATATGATGGGGACGTTCTCATCTGTAATGGGGACATGCCCCTTGTGCGGCCTGAGAGCTATATTGACCTGCTTGAGACCCACCGGAGGGATGGTAACGACTGCACCATACTCTCCGGCAGGAGTTCCCTGCCTCTGCCATACGGCCATGTAATCCGGAATGCTGACGGCAGCTTTTTGCGTATTGTTGAGGACAAGGACTGTACTCCGGAGGAAGCGCGCGTCCAGGAGCTGAACTCCGGTATATATATCTTCAACGCGGAGAAAATGCTCTCTGCCTTATCGGAGGTAGGACACGACAACGCCCAGGGGGAGTACTACATCACCGATGTGCCAGACATAATGCTTCGCCGTGGAGAGCGTGTGGGCGTCTGCGTGCGGGATATGGGCGATGAGCTGATAGGGGTGAACACACCGGAGCAGCTGCGCCAGGTGGAGGATATACTCCGCTCGAGGATGGACTGATGCGCTTTGCATATCCTGTTTTTAATGACTACGTTGCCGATTTTGCAGGGGCTGAATAAGGTAGGATAGTATTTGTTCATATTGTTTGCTCCTTTGCGGCTCATAATATATTATATATAATAATTATAGGTCTCTAAAGGGAGCTGCCCTTATAACCAGCTGCACAGTTTTTCCATAAATTATTGTAGCATCTGATACAATAATGTGAGGATAGGACTCTCCTATCCTCACATTATAAATACACTTATGATATTATCTATCCCATAAGCCTCTCCACCAGGGCCCGCATGGCGGCAGCATGTCGGCGCTCGTCACGTGTAAGCTGGGTGAACAGCGCCGCGGTACGGGCATCGGCGGCAGACCGGGCCTCCTTCTCGTAGCCGGCCGCGCCGCGCAGTTCCTCCATATACTGCTGACGGACAGCCTCAATAAGGTAGGCGGCGCTTGGTTTTATGCTATCCGGGACCAGGGTATCACCGGAGAGAAGGAAATACTCGGTTTGAAGCAGCTTCTCATGGCGGCGTTCATCCTCGGCGGCCCGTTTAAACACACGTTCCGCGGGTCCGCCCTTTGACTTTATGGCCAGCAACGTGTACATATCGGCGTGGGCGGCCTCCATATTTATGTAGGTTCTGAGCTTTCCCAGGAATCCGTCACCTGGGGCCTCCTTCTGGTCACTGCCTTTCACCCTCAGCCATACTCGGGATAGGTTGTCAAGATCATAGCTTTCCATATATGCCTCCCAGGCCGGAATCTTTATAACCGGCCGTATGTATTAAGATAGCTTATACACCATTATATGCGGAAGGCAGCGGCCAGTACCTGAAAAGTGAAGATAGAAAAAGCCCGGGGGAATTCCCCCGGGCTGAAACAAGTTTTCACATATTGACCATCCGGTCAAGGCTGGCTCTGGCGGCAGTGAGCTGCTCCTGAGGCAGCTCGACTTTATACTGCTCGAGATCAAGACAGGTAAAGAGGGACTCCAGCGTGACTTTCTTCATATCCCCGCAGTCAAAGCGGGGCTTTACCTCATAAAACCTCTTCTCCGCCATGTCCCGGCTGAGCCGGCGGACTATCTCAGACTCAGTGCCGATAATAAGCTCCTGGGCCTGGGTTTTCTCGGCAAAGTCCAGTATCTCCGCCGTACTGCCTATAAAGTCGGCAAGATCCAGCACCTGGTCCCCGCACTCCGGATGTACAGCGAAAAGGGCGCCCGGATGGGAGGCCTTTGCGGCAAGTACATCTTCCCGGGTCACAGAGTCGTGCGCCGGGCAATAGCCGCTGTGGATATAGAATGTCTTTTCAGGCACGTTTTTAGCAACAAAGGAACCAAGATGCCTATCAGGCACGAATATTACTTCTTTCTGAGGAAGCGCTCTCGCTATACGCAGAGCTGAAGAGGATGTGCAGCAGACGTCGCTGACGGCCTTGACAGCGGCGGAGGAGTTCACATAACACATGACGGCAGCCTCCGGATGATCGGCTTTCAGCTTCAGCACGTCCTGGGGCGTCACCATATCCGCCATTGGGCAGCCGGCATTGTCAGCCGGAAGAAGGACGGTCTTTTCCGGTGAGAGGATCTTGGCGCTCTCACCCATGAAGCGGACGCCGCATATGACTATAAGGTCCTCCGCTGCGCCTGCGGCAAGCTTTGCCATGGCAAAGGAATCACACACGCTGTCTGCCAGATCCTGCACCTCTAAAGGCACATAGTAGTGGGCGAGGATAAGCGCGTTTTTTTCCTTTTTAAGTCTCCGTATTTCCTGCGACAGCTCATTTATACCTGACATATTTACCTCCCGGCATTTTGCAGCTAACCTCTATTATTAGGGTAAATTTACACCACGGCCTGCGAGTTTGTCAATAACCGGCGGTTGATATTGAAAAAAGTATGTGGTAAAATATATTGGCTTAGGTTTTATAATAAGCAATTGGTATAGGAAGATGGAAAATGAAATATAAGATATCTGCCAATGTGATAAAGCGGCTTCCAAGATATGTGCGCAAGCTTGATCAGCTGATAGCTGACGGTATCGAGAAGGTGTCGTCTAGGGAGTTGAGCATACAGCTGGGCTCCACCGCGTCCCAGATCAGGCAGGATTTTAACTGCTTCGGTGGGTTCGGCCAGCAGGGTTATGGTTACAATGTGCGCCAGCTGCGGGATAACATCGTGTCCGTGCTGGGTATGGAACAGCAGCTTACAGCTATAGTTATAGGAGCGGGCAACTTGGGTCACGCGCTTATCTCAAATTTCCACTTTGAGGAATGCGGGGTACGCCTTGCCGCGGCCTTTGACACCGACACAAAACTGATAGGCACACAGATTGCCGGTACAAATGTCCTGGACTCAGGCGAGATGCAGGGCTATCTTAAAGATAATAAGGTGGATGTGGCGGTGCTGACATTGCCAAAGCGTTCGGCCCATGATATGGCAAAAAAACTCGCGGATCTCGGTGTCAGGGGAATATGGAACTTTACAGGTGTTGATGTGGACGCTGGGCTTCCGGACGGGGTGCTGGTGGAGAACGTACATTTTTCTGACAGCCTTCTTAACCTTGGTTACTATTTGAGAGAACACGACGAGCGCCAGGAACAGCAGTGAGGCGCTTTCAGGAGGAGACAATGAAGAGACTATTTACAGGCGTTATGGTGGCAGCGCTCTTATCCAGCTTAACTTGGGCGGCGGCAGGCTCTGCGGGCACTTCCTCGGATCCGCTGGTATCCAAGTCATACGTTGAGGATACTTACCTTTCTCAGGTTATCGCGGAGGCGGAGGAGAACATAGACAGCCGTTTTCAGAAGATACTGGAGGAGGCCGCTGAGGAACTTAATGGCCAGATAGATATACCTGAGGGGTATATAATAGCCAGGGATTACGACAGCCTGTCCCTTCAGGAGGACGGCAGCGTTACGTTGGCCTCAGGCTCAAGCATAATAGTCATAAGCGGCACAGTGAGGCTCCATGGCCTTGAGGGGACCGTCATAGATATAAGCACCGGCCGAGAGTGTTCTGAAGGGGATGTGCTCAAGAGGAACACCCGCTACTTCTGCGCGGAGGATACGTCAGCGTTGTTCCAGGCGTCCTCGGCTGCTGTTGTAGCCGTCAATGGATGTTATCTGCCGGGCAACGGCACGTCAGAGAACGATTCACCATACAGTGACGTAGATCCAGAGGACTGGTACTATGCAGCGGTGCTGTATACATATGAAAATAACATAATGTCCGGAGTGGGAGGCGATGAATTCAGCCCCAACACAAACCTCGACAGGGCCCAGATCGCCCAGGTGCTCTACAATATGGAGGATACGCCTGGTGTAGACGGCGACAGCGGTTTCAGCGATGTGGATTCGGACGACTGGTACTTTGACGCAGTGACATGGGCCGCAGAGAACGGCATAATGGATGGCTATGAGGGAAGCACATTCGGCCCAGTGGACGATGTTACCCGCGAACAAGTCGCGGTTGTGCTCTATAGATACGCTCAGGCTAAGGGATACGACACGTCAGCTAAGGGTGACCTGTCGGCCTTCCCAGATGGGAGTAAAGTCGCATCCTGGTCAAGAGACGCCATGAGCTGGGCGACGGGCATAGGACTGATGCTGGGGGACGACAGCAACAACCTGGTGCCCCAGGGCACAGCTACAAGGGCCCAGGTGGCTATCATGATCACCCGCTTCTGTCAGAATATAGCGTAGGGCACAAGATATACCCTATATTTAATTGTATATATCAATATAAGCCAGCCGATAACCGGCTGGCTTATATCTGTATTTGGCCCCTGCCGGCAAATGGTCAACGGCAGACAGATCATATCTGGAAGACACGAAAAAAAGCTAAAAGAAAAAAAGACAAAAACTGATATTTTTTTCGTAAAAAAGGCTTGACAGTAGTAGAGAATATGGTGTATAGTAACTGAGCGCTCGAGAGCGGGTCAAGGAGATAAAAAAAGTACTTGACAAGGGAGCGAAGATGTGGTAATCTAAAACTCCCGCGAGTGAGAGCTTGAGAGCGGGATGCACCTTGCGAA
>CALXAF010000109.1 GCA_944386185.1 uncultured Oscillospiraceae bacterium | reverse complement strand
CTCATCCACTACGTCATATCCGAAATTATAGTTATACGGGTATTTCAGTTCAAAACCTCTGAGTATACCCCGCTGGTCGAATTCTTCCTGGCAAAACTGTCTATATATACTCATTTATCCTTCTCCTGGATCTCCATCGCCCTGGCATAAAATTGTGGGCAGCGCTTCTTGATGTTTACAGGCACACGGGTAGCCGTATCTAAAAAGCAGTGGCCGCTCTCCCCTTCTGCCGAGGGTGTATCATCCCCCTCCCTGAATATCTGGTAATCAAAAAATGCCCTTATGCCGTTAAAAAAGATCAGCCTCGTCTTCACATGCACAACGTCGTCAAAGTGAAGCGGTTTTATATACTTGGCCTTTACGTATGTGACAGGCATTATGATCCCCAGTTCCTCCATGCCCCTGTACTCATAGCCCGCCCTGCCCATGAAGTCCATGCGGGCCTCCTCCATGAGCCTTATGTAATTGGAGTGGTGGACTATTCCCATATTGTCCGTCTCGTAGTAGTATATTTTCCGGGTATACGCGCAAGGAGTCTGCCCTTGGCGGCAAGTATTTTCAGCCAAGGCTCATCTCTCCTCTCTGCCTGGAACGCCCAGGGACCTGAACCTGGCAAAGCGTCTACTCAGCAGATCACTCTCATTCAGCTCCTCCAACTGTCTCAGCTCTCTAGAGAGCATAGCCCCCAGCTTCTCATAAAAGACGTCCTTACCCAGTTCGTTCTCCGGTATCATCTGCTCTATTATCCCCATGGACAGGGCGTCCGCCGCTGTCAGCTTCAGGCTCTCGGCAGCTTCATCGGCTTTCGACGCGTCCTTCCAAAGTATGCTGGCGCACCCCTCCGGCGATATGACTGAGTAAACGGCGTTCTCCAGCATCCACACCCTGTCTGCCACAGCCAGCGCCAGCGCGCCGCCGCTGCCCCCTTCGCCAATGAGTATGGATATAGTGGGAGTTTTTAGGGACATCATCTCTACGATGTTCTCGGCGATGGCCTGTCCCTCGCCCCGCTCCTCTGCGCCTATGCCGCAGTAAGCGCCGGAGGTGTCCACAAAGCAAATTACCGGCCTTTTGAATTTCTCAGCCTGCTTCATAAGCCTCAAGGCCTTCCTGTACCCCTCTGGGTGAGGCGCGCCGAAATTGTGGGCCATCCTCTCCTTCGAGTTGCGCCCCTTCTCAATGGCTATGACAGTGACCGGCCGGCCGGCCAGATAGGCTATGCCTCCCACAATGGCCTTGTCGTCGGCGTACCGCCTGTCTCCATGGAGCTCTATAAAGTCCTGGAACATGTGGTCTATATATTCCACGCCTGTTGGCCTGCCGTTCTGCCTTGCCAGCTTTACCTTGTCGTAAGCTGTTACGGCTGTTGACTTAGCCATTATCCTCACCTCCGCAGTGGATCTTCAGCAGCTTCGCTATAGTCTCCTTCTGTGTGCTGCGAGGCACTATGGCGTCTATAAACCCGTGCTCCAGCACAAACTCCGCCCTCTGGAAGCCTGAAGGCAGCTTTTTCCTCACTGTCTGCTCTATCACCCTTGGTCCCGCGAAGCCTATGAGGGCGCCGGGCTCTGATAGTATAATGTCGCCTTCCATAGCGAAGCTGGCAGTCACGCCGCCTGTGGTGGGGTCTGTGAGTACCGTCAGATAGAAGAGCCCCGCGTCGCTGTGCTTTTTGACCGCTCCGCTAGTTTTTGCCATCTGCATGAGGGATAGTATCCCCTCCTGCATCCTGGCACCTCCTGAGACGGTATAGCCCACAACAGGCAGGCCCAACTCAGTGGCTCTCTCAAAGGTCCTGGTAATCTTCTCGCCCACAACAGTGCCCATAGAACCCATCATAAAATATGGCTCCATTATGAAAAGGCAGCAGTCCTGACCGCCTATCTTAGCCCTGCCGCATATAACAGCCTCGTTCTCGCTGCAGGCGTTGCGCGTGTTCTCCAGCTTTGTCTTATATCCTGGAAAGTCCAATATGTCTTTTGAGACCATGTCCCTGTCCCACTCCTGGAAGGAATCTTGGTCGCATATGAAATTTATCCTCTGTCTGACGTTCATACGGAAGTGGTATCCGCACTCGCATGTGTTGTGGTTGGCCCACAGCTGGCTTAATGGCACCATTTTCCTGCAATTTGGACAGGGCTTTGAGGGCTCGTTCTCATCTGCGGTGGCTATCTGGGCAGACTGGCGTCCGCCTTTTTCCAGCTCATTTTTCGGTTTGAACAGAAACTCTATAAAAGGCATCCATCACACCTCACTTGGAAAAAAACGAAAGGTCGTAACTTCCGTCCCGAAATCTCTTGTCGTTTATTATATCTATCTGCTCCTCCACATTGTTGGGCACACCGTCTATCACCAGCTCGCAAAGGGCGGCCTGCATCTTCCGCAGCGCCTCCTCCCTTGTACCGGCATAGACAATGAGCTTGCCCAGAAGGGAGTCATAGTAGGGCGATATGCTAAACCCCGCCACGAGGAACGTATCAAATCGGACGAAAGGACCTCCTGGCACGTGTAGGAAGTTCACCTTTCCCGGGGCCAGGGCGTTTATACGGCACTCTATGGCTGAACCTGTCATCCTGATCTGGTTCTGGGTATAGCCAAAGGGTATGCCCGCCGCCACACGTATCTGCCACTTGACCAAGTCTATCTGGGTCAGCTCCTCTGTAACAGTGTGCTCCACCTGGAGCCGGACGTTCATCTCCATAAAATAGAACTGTCCGCCGCTATACAAAAACTCCAGCGTGCCAACACCTACGTAGCCTATCTCTTTGACAGCCCTTGTGATGTTCTGAAATAGCTCCCGCCTCTGGGCCTCCGTCACCACAGGGGATGGGGACTCTTCAACCAGCTTCTGGTTGTTTCTCTGGACAGAGCAGTCCCTCTCTCCAAGGCACACAACGCTGCCGCTCTCATCGGCTATTATCTGCACCTCAATATGCTTTGCCGGGTACAGGTACTTCTCCATGTACACTGCGCCATCGCCAAAGGCGGCTTCCCCTTCGGAAACAGCCGAATAGAAGGCCTTCTCCATATCCTCTGGCCCCCGCACAAGGCGGATGCCTCTGCCTCCGCCGCCTGAGCGGGCCTTGAGCATCACAGGGTAGCCTATACGCTCCGCCTCTCTTTCGGCCTCCTCCAGGCTCTCCAGCACCGATGAGCCGGGTATTGTCTGGAGGCCGGCAGCAGCCATGTTCCGCTTAGTCATCTCCTTGCTGGAGAGGGCCCGCATATTCTC
>CALXAF010000108.1 GCA_944386185.1 uncultured Oscillospiraceae bacterium | reverse complement strand
TTCATCCTCTATGTGCATAACCGCGTTATGAAGATTCGCGTCGAACTTTTTACCTACGGCATCTATCGGCTTTACACCAAGTTTGTCAAATATACCTGTCAACTGAGTCATTGTCATTTCAATGCCCTTATAAAAGGCCTCATCAGTAGATTTCAATGCCAGAGCCCGTTCGAGATTATCATAGACGGGAAGTATCTGAAGAATTACATCAGACTTTACAGTGGCAAAAAGGGCATCCCGTTCCTTCTGGCTGCGCTTACGGAAATTATCGTACTCAGCATACAGCCTCAGGTATTTATCCTTTTCGGCTTTCAAAAGATCCTCAAATTCAGCGGCATCCTGCTTAAGCGAATCATCGGGCGCCTTGTTATCATGAACTTCGGCCTCCTGTTGAGTTACCTCCTGATCCATAGTATTTTCCGTGGCTTTTTCAGGCTGCTGGTCTTTTTCTTTCTTAGCCATCGTTATCATCTCCCTTTATCATTAACTTTCCGAAACCAGGTGGAGGCGAGCTGCCTCCGCCGAGAAGCCTCGAAAGGCCGGCCGCAATGTAACTGAGTTTGGCGGCTACACTTGAATAATCCATTCTTGTAGGACCTACAACACCAATAAGACCTTTCATATTATCTCCGGCGTCATAACTTGCCAATACAACACTTGAATCCTTCAACTCCTCGGCCACATTCTCAGGCCCAATAAGGACTTTTACATCACCAGACTTGCTGAGAGAGGGCAGCAGAGACAGATTTGACGCATCAGACAGATAGTTCATCAGTTTATGAGCTTTCTCAGGATCCTTAAACTCTGGGAGCTTTAAAAGGTTAGCCTCACCAGTGACAATGGCTCCGGTACTCTTAACGGAACTGAGAGTCTCGATAGCAAAGCTGGCTATCACAGAACTCAACCCCATTGTATCACCAACTGCACGTTCACAGGATGAGATCATAAGCTGGGTTATTTTGTCCTCTGTCACACCTGTAAACGACGCATTGAAAACTGCTGAGAGACGTGTCATCATACTCTGTTCAAAGGAAAAAGGCAGATGCACAAGCTTGTTCTTCACAGTATCGTTGGTCAAGAGCAGGACAATTATAAAAGTATTGGGATCTATATAAATAAGATCAAAACGCTTTATTGTAGCTGGAGCCTGAGAAGTGATGGATACCGCCGGATAGCTTGTGACCTCTGAAGCCATATGGCCCACATCGTTTATTAGTTGGTCTAACTCCTCCATCTTTGCGCTGAGAGCAGAATTTATGGTCTCCGTCTCTTCCACAGACAGTTTCTGCTGACGCATCAGTTCATTTACATATAACCGATAGCCTTTGGCGGTTGGTACACGGCCCGCAGAAGTGTGCGGCTGCTCCAGATAGCCGTTAGCGCAAAGATCCGCAAGCTCATTCCTAATGGTGGCAGGAGAGCATTCAAGACCAGTCTTATGCTGTATGGTCTTGCTGCCGACAGGTTCAGCGGTCTCTATATATTCTTCCACCACAGCCTGGAGTATTTTCTTTTTCCTATCGCTGATCTGCATCTTTAACACCACTGGAGTTCTTCAAACATATGTTTAGCACTCACTCATCTTGAGTGCTAAACATAATTTAGCACTGTCTCACTGAGTTGTCAATACCTGTGGAGTCAATTAATAATTTATTTAAAAGTATGTTTCAAGACAAAAAACCGGCGCACTTTTGTGCGCCGGAAAAACGAATTATTAAAATAAATTGAGATATATTCTCAGATTCTTCCAAGAGCCTTGAGATAACCTTTAATGACCTCGACAGCACCGTCATAACCAGTACGGGAGGAATTGAAACAGAGATCGTGGGAATATACAGATCCCCAGTTCTCACCGGTGAAGTTCTTATAGTAATTGGCGCGCCCCTTATCTATTTTTGCCAACTTGGATATAGCGGGTTTTCGTTCCATATCATACGCCTTCATTGTGTATTTTATACAGTCCTCTTTATCAGCGTATATAAATACTCTAACGCAGTTGGGATCATCACGCAAAATATAATCGGCACAACGCCCTATGATGACACAGCTTTCACGGCTGGCCAGCTCCTTTATAACGGAGGATTGAGCAGAAAACGCGGCGAATGTTATAGGAATATCATACTGGGCGGTAAGTCCCGTAACCGGATAGGATGTAGACGCCAGGTTAAACAGGAAACTGTTTGAGGCGTGATCTTCCATACGATCGATGTAGTCTGGCGACAGGCCACTTTTCTGAGCTGCCATTTCAATTATTTGCTTGTTGAACATAGGGATTCCAAGCTCAGCAGCAAGCTTTTTGCCGATAAGTGTGCCACCGCTGCCGTAAGCACGGCTGATCGCTATAATGGTCTTTCTCATGACCAAGCCCCCTTTTTGTTGTAGAGTATATGGATTTGTTTATTATGAACAATTATACGGGATTTACCTATATGAATTTTAACATATATTCCAAGGATATGCAACGGTAAATATAATGAGTGAGAAAAAATACTTTACTTTTTTTCTCAAAGCTGGTACAATCGGACGGTATATTCAAATATATGTCCGAAAGGGATGCGGTAATGTATAAGTCGGCTTTTGTACCAGCTGATATTCTGATTCCAGCTACCGCCGATATGCGGGACTGGAGTGTAATCGCTTGTGATCAGTTTACTGCGGAGCATGGCTATTGGGACAAGGTCAGGGATGCGACCAGCGGCAAGCTGTCGACATTTCACATGATCATACCTGAGGCATATCTTAACGATGCGCCGGTTATGAACATGGCTGCGAGCGCCGAGAGCGTTATGGAAAGCTACCTGTCAGCCGGCATATTTGAAACGCTGAAAAACACGTTTGTCTATGTGGAGAGAAACGTTACTGGCGGTGTGCGCCATGGGCTTGTCGGCGCGTTGGACCTGGATGCCTACGACTATTCCAGAAACTCTAATTCTCTGGTCAGAGCAAGTGAGAGAACTGTTGTAGAAAGGCTTCCGGCGAGAATGCTGACACGGGAGAGAGCACCGCTTGAACTGCCGCATGTGATGGTATTGATAGATGATCCAGGCAAAACTGTGATTGAACCTCTCAGAAGAAAAACGTCCTCAATGAAAAAACTGTACGACTTCGATCTCATGGAAGACGGAGGGCGCATACGCGGATATCAGGTGCCTGATCATATGATACCGGACATAATGAATGCCCTGGATGTTCTATCTGAACGTGGAGTACAGATAGTCGTTGGCGATGGCAACCATTCCCTTGCGGCGGCGAAGGAATTGTGGGAGAAGACAAAAAAGGGCCTGACACAGGAAGAGGCCGCCGTCCATCCAGCGAGATATGCGCTTGTGGAATTAAATAATGTTTATGACCAGGGAATTATTTTTGAGCCGATACACAGAGTGGCTTTTAATGTGTGCCCGCCGAGGCTTTTAGAGATGATGAAAGAAAAGATCTGTTGTGATGACGGCAGGGAAATTGAGTACGTTATAAATGGCAAAAAGAGCGGCAGGCTGCGTATCCGCGGCAAGAGCTTCGGGAGCATGATAGAGCAGCTACAGAATTTCCTGGAGGAATACGCCGCCGCTGTAGACGGTACAATAGACTATATTCACGATGAGGACGCTCTTTTCCGTGTAACTAAAGAGAATGACAGTATTGGTTTTCTCCTTCACGCTATGGATAAGGCCGATCTGTTCAAGACTGTGATATCCGATGGTATTTTTCCTCAGAAAGCTTTCTCAATCGGCCACGCCAGGGACAAGAGATATTACCTTGAGTGCAGGAAAATCAAATAGCGGTTATTTTAAAAGCTCTCCGTTTTTCGGAGAGCTTTCTATTTCACGCGAAGATTTTCCCGCCAAGAAGATTCAAAGTCATAGAGTTTAACACATCCACCGATAGTCCCTGATCCTTGGTGATCCACATGAACAGAAGCTCATATGTGACTCCGGCGAGGCTCGCCTTTATGTATGGGAGCTGCCAATCCTGGGCGGTAAACATGCTGTCTAATATATCTGTATCCTCAACGAAAAAGGCCCTGTTGCAATTTTGAAATATGTATCCCAGTTCCTGTTTGAAAAGCAGAGACAGGAAGTCCCTGCTGTCGCCCCAAAAAATAAAGTAGTCGATAATAAGGTTTTCCGGCACAGGACGCACAGCCGAGAGCCGGTTATAGTATTTCTGGAACAGGCGTCGGATAAGATATATAAGAATATCTTCCTTTTTTTGGAAATTAGTATAGAAAGTCTGACGGGAAAGCCCGGCGTACTCCGTGATATCCGAAATAGATATCTCACCGAAAGATCTGCGGAGCATCAGCTCAAGAAGCGAGCTGGCCAGGGCATTTTTGGATCGAGTTGCCATGGGGTTTTCTCTTTTGTGTGTAAGCAAAGCCTGTCGCCTCCTAGTTTCAGATCCAGCTTTACTGTTAAAAAGTATTTTAACATTTTTTATTTGTGTTTACAAGATTCACCGGTGCCAGATGCTGGATCCTTTTTTATAAACATTTTAACGCCTGTTGCCAGGAGAAATATGCCGAAAAACTTCCTCAATATTTGAGGCGATACGAAAGTTGCGGCAAGCGCTGACATAACGGACATAACTATCCCAGGTACAGCAGCCAGAAGGAATACGGCGCCGCTTACCAGTTTATTTTTTAGATGAAATATTAGGGAGGCAGCGGCGGTGGGAATAAAGTATATGAGATTTATACCTTGGGCCTGGGTTTGATCGAGAGACGCCATGTGGGACATGTATATGAGCAGCAGGGAACCTCCGCCCAGCCCAAAGCCGGAGAGGACACCGCATACCGCGCCGGCTAAAAGATCAAGTGAAAAAGTCATAGAAGAGAACGTATACCTCCGTAGATCATGAATAGGGCAAATACACGGCGGAGAAAAGGAGCGGGAACACGTTTATAGAGAGTGCCGCCAATGAACCCGCCGATAAGGCCTCCTATTATATATGGAAACGCGGTATGGAAAGATATACTTGAGTTGAGAAGATAGACCAGGGCTGAACATATACACATAGGCAGAGTGATAGCCACTGAGGTGGCGAAAACCTGCTTTTCAGAGAGACCAGACCAGGTACTAAGCGCAGGCACCAGCACCATACCACCGCCTCCGCCAAAAAAACCATTTATTATGCCGGCCATGGCTCCTGCTGCAGATATCTTTATTTTCTGTTTTCTTTTTATTTCCATAACTTTACGTATCCCTTATCGTTCATCTGCTTTAATATCATAAGGCCAAAGGGAAACAGGATCATGCCTGCCACACCAGCTAGTTTAAAGCCGGAGTACATGGCCAGCAGCGCCGCAGCCGGATCTATTCCAAACTGAGCCCCTACCAGCCGCGGTTCAAGACAGCTTCGCACAACTGTGACTATAAGATACGTCACCAAAAGCCCCAAAGCCCTGCCGTTATCCCCGCTTACAATCATGAAGCCAGCCCAAGGAAGGAGCACAATGCCAGTACCAAATACAGGCAGAGCGTCTATAAAGGCGGTTATAACGGCGATTATCCCCGCGTATTCAAAGTCAAGTATTACAAGTGCAAGCGCCAGTTCCAGAAAAGTGATACACATCATTGTGAGCTGGGCTTTCAGCCATTTACCAAGACCTGATAATATATCCCGTTTAATATTTGAGGCTGTGTCATGAAGCCTCTGAGGTATCTGTCTCTTTATAAAGGCGCGTATGGATGGATAACTGCGGCTTATGAAAAAAGAGCCGATGGCGAATGTAGCCGTGAAGAGTATTATCTTTGGAGCGTTGCTCAAGATTGAGGAGACTTTGTTTAACGCTCTGGTGGAGAGTTCGCCTGGTACTTCGGACAACTTTTCATATATACAGTCCACAGCACTGGATATATAATCCTGCATACCGTCTGGTGAATGTGATATGAAACGTTCCACAGCAGTTTGCGCTCTGTCCATGATCTCAGGTATTCCTGAAAAAAAGTTTGGCAGGTTTTGAAGAAGTCCGATAGCTTCGTATATAAGCCTGGATACTACAAGGGCGCAGAAACCAAACAGTGACAGAATAAGAAAGAGCACGCAGATCCCGGAGAAGATCCCGCGATGACCATTTGAACGCTTAGCGAGGAATGAGACGACGGGTTCCACAAGCCAAGCGGTAAAGAAGGCCAGTATGAATGGCAGAAGGCAGGGAAGTAAAAATTTTATAAACAACAGGGTGACGGCTGCAACAAGAAGCAACGTCAAGGCTGTTCTTATGATATTTTTAGGCCTTAATGTGCCCAAATTTGACACTCCTATCGGGGAAATATGTGATTTTATGATAATATCGTTCTAATTTTTATAGATTTAGTGTAAAAACTGTAAAATTCGAATTGATTCTATGAATAAATTATTGCGCGGGCGTTGCTGCTGTGTTAATATAATAAATTGTTATGGTATAAAAACCATGGCAAAGCCGGTCTGGGCTTATTTTTAGCCCTGAGGCCTGCGATATACGTTGTTTGGGATGGTAGATGTATATGGTAAATGTAGCCATACTCGGGTTTGGTACTGTCGGCTCCGGTGTAGCGGAAGTCATGGAGGAGAATGCTGTCAGTATTGCACATAACGCTTTGGAGGACATACGAGTAAAGCGTATTGTGGATATACGTGATATAGAGGACGGCCATTTTTCCAAAATGCAGACTAAAGATTTTTCAGTGGTGGAGAATGACCCTGACATAAAGATCGTAGTTGAGACCATTGGCGGTGTCGGTGTCGCTTACGATTATACTAAGCGGAGCCTGCTTGCTGGGAAAAGTGTAGTGACATCTAATAAAGAGCTGGTTGCCAAACACGGGCATGAGCTCCTGTCAATTGCCAAGGAGAAGAATGTAAACTACCTTTTTGAGGCCAGCGTCGGAGGGGGAATCCCCATTATTCGGCCTATCACCCAGTGCCTCACAGCAAATGAATTGGACGAGGTTTATGGAATCCTGAATGGTACTACTAACTATATACTCACAAGAATGGTACAGGGCAATGTGAGCTTTGAGGAAGTCCTTCATGAGGCACAGCGCCTGGGATATGCTGAGGCCGACCCAACTGCTGATGTAGACGGCCACGACGCCGCCAGGAAGATATGTATTCTGGCTGACCTGTGCTTCGGGAAAAGCGTTGATCCGGATAGGATAAGCGTCCAGGGGATACGCGGTGTAACAGCTGAGGATGTGGAGTACGCGAGACGCCTTGGCTATAAGATAAAGCTTCTGGGACGCGCCTACAGGCTGGATGAGGAGCACATCACAGCCTATGTGGCCCCGCACCTCATAAGCAAGACGAGCCTTCTCTCGAATGTAGACGGAGTTATGAACGGCATAGTTGTCCATGGAAACGCGCTTGGGGAGGCCATGTTCTATGGAGCGGGAGCCGGCAAGCGGCCGACCGCCAGCGCTGTGGTAGCAGATGTTATCGACGCTGCCAAGCATATGTTGGCGAGGAAATATCTTGGATGGGACGAGAGTGAGCCAGACTATGTGGTGGATGCCGCGGACATACGAATGCGATGGTATGTGCGTACAGGCTCTGGTCTTGAGGAAATAGGCAGAGCGTTTGGAAACGTACGCCTGATAAGCTATCCCGGTGAATATCCTGGCGCCGGCCCTGATGAGTATGCATTCGCAACAGAGCCGATTACCGGAAGGGAATTACAGAAAAGGCTGTCTGGCATGGAGGTAAGGTCTCTGTTCAGAATCCTTGGTTGAGCATATTATGATCCTGGGGACAGTGAAAAGCAAAACTTAGTGTAAGAGGGGGTTGCCATAATGGCACTCATTGTTCAAAAATTCGGCGGCAGTTCTGTCGCGGATGTTGAAAGAGTCCGGCGCGTTGCCGGAATAATTGCTGATACTTATAAAGAGGGTAATGAAGTAGTCGTAGTGCTGTCAGCCCAAGGCAAGACAACAGACGGCCTCATAGAGAAGGCCCATGAGTATAATCCAAAGCCATCAAAAAGGGAGCTTGACATGCTACTTGCCACGGGAGAACAACAGTCTGTTGCACTGTGTGCGATGATGCTTGAGACAATGGGTATTCCGGCCGTTTCTCTTGCCAGCTGGCAGATAGACTTTAAGACCAATTCAAATTATGGGAATGCCTCTATCAAGAGCGTCGGCTCTGAGAGGATACGCCGGGAACTGGACGCAAAGAGAGTTGTTCTGGTGACAGGCTTCCAGGGAGTAAATAAGTATGACGACGTGACGACGCTTGGGCGCGGTGGTTCGGATACATCGGCAGTCGCCATAGCCGCGGCTATGCATGCGGATCTCTGTCAGATATACACAGATGTGGACGGGGTCTATACAGCGGATCCAAATAAAGTCAAAGGTGCAAAAAAGCTTCAGGAGATAACGTTCGACGAGATGCTTGAATTGGCTTCAATGGGAGCCAAGGTCCTGCACAACAGGTCGGTGGAGCTGGCAAAGAGATATAATGTGAATTTGGAAGTTCTATCCAGCTATGAACGTCTGCCTGGTACAAAAGTAAGGGAGGTCAAAAAGATGGAACACGCGGAAGTAAGCGGCGTAGCGAAGGATACTAATATTGCCCGTATAGCCCTGGTTGGGATAAAGGACGAGCCAGGTATCGCTTTCAAGATATTCAGGATACTGGCCAATGAGAAGATAAATGTGGACATTATAATCCAGTCCCTGGGCCGTAACGGTGCACAGGATATAAGCTTTACGGTTGGCAAGGCCGATGCTGAGACGGCTGTTAATGCCCTAAAGGAGTATCAGAATGTCATTGGCTTTAAGGACATAAGCGTCGATATGCACGTTGCCAAGGTCAGCGTGGTCGGAGCGGGCATGCTTATGCGCTCTGGCCTTGCGGTCATGATGTTCGACGCGCTGGCCTCAAAGAAGATAAACATCCAGATGATCTCCACCAGTGAAATAAAGATATCTGTCCTTGTGGATGAGACGGACGCCGACAAGGCTGTCCAGGCTGTCCACGATAAGTTCTTTGGGGAGTAAGACTGCGTTTTGGCGGCTCAGTTTTGAGCCGCCAAATTTTTATATCATATTTTAGCAAAGAACTGGGGATTTGGGGGAACACGGCGTATTTATGTAGTGTGGGGGAAACAAAATGGAGAGAATAAAGAGGGCACTGGACAAGGGGTGCCTTAGTTCCACTGGGATAAAACTTGTAGCCCTGGCTTTTATGACCATCGACCATATAGGGGCGTACCTTTTTGAGATTCCGTTAATTGCAAGGTACGCCACGCTTTTACGATATATCGGCCGCGCCGCGGCACCATTGTTCCTGTTTTGCCTTATTGAGAGCGCCAAGCATACACGCAACCGCAGACGGTTCCTGCTGCGGCTCTATATCGCCGCTGTTGGTTTAGGTATATCAAATATAATAGTTGGACACCTATTGCAGGGATATACGTTTGATTTCAACATACTCCATACATTTGTCTGGGTTACCGGTACTGCATATCTTGTTGATTTTGTGATTGAAAAATGGAGATCCAAACAGTACACCAAAATATTTGCTGTGCTTTTGGGATATCTGGCCGCGGTAGTTTGCACCGACTTTATTAGGAGAGCGCTTCTGCAGAGTCTAAATGAAGTGGACAGCGCTATTGGTGCAGGCGCCGGACAGCTATTATATGATGTTTCTCAAGCAGTTTTCAGATCGATAGCGGACACGGATTATTCACTGTTTTTTATACTTTTGGGTGTCATATGGTATTTCCTTAAAAATAAATACCAGCAATGCGCTGTTTTTCTTCTGGTGTGCATTATCAGCTTTTTCTACTTTGGCAATTTTACATCGTATGATACATTCATCTCAGGCTCTCAATGGAGAATGGTAATTGCCGCACCGTTTATGCTTCTATATAATGGCCAGCGGGGGAGAGGCATGAAATATTTTTTCTATGCCTATTACCCACTCCACGTGTATTTGCTTACGATTATAGCATTGGGACAGGTTTGAGGAAGGAGGAGGATTACGATAGCCATGGGGAACCGTGATACCAATATAATTGAAGTGTTAAAAGCTGACAGACGCGAGGGCATCGAGCTGCTGCGGGAGAATTACGGCAATATGATCAGATACGTGGCCGCCTCTATACTGCGCGGGCACAGTGATGAGGAAATTGAGAAGTGCCTCACGGACACGTGCGTAAAGGCATGGCGGAGGATTGGAAGTTTTGATTACACAAAAGGCAGCTTTGCCTCCTGGATAAGCGTTATTGCCAGAAACGCTGCTGTGGCGGCTGCTGGAATAAAGGCTCAAGATATAGAGCCTGCTGATGCAACTGATATGGCGGCTGATGATGCGCCGGAGGGGGCGATTATGAGGAAAGAGGAGCTCATAGCGATCAGGGCAGCAGTTATGATGCTCAGCCCCAGGGATAGAGAGCTAATACTGAGGCGCTATTTCTATCTTCAGGATATACGGCAGATTGCGGCTGAGATGGGCCTGTCAGAGCGGGCAGCGGATGGCAGGCTCAGACACCTGCGCCGCAGCAGCCTGAAAAAACTGATAGGGGGTGGAGAGCTTGAATGACAGGGACCGCGTCATCCAGGAAGAACAGCTTCGGGAGCTTTTCAACAGCGGTATAGGACAGGAGATCGCATACCGTGATTCTGACAGCATAGACCCGTGGAAGAGGTCTATATATCCCATCCTATGGGGACTTGCCCTGACGCTTGTGACCTTAAACTTTTGGTATCTTGATATAATCCTTCCGGCTGTAGGTGTAGCACTGATGTATGTTGGCCTGCGTTCACTGAGGCGGGAGAACGGCCAGCTGCGCTGGGCGTGGATAATATCCATTATCAGGATTATAACGTTCTGTGTCAGTTGCTGCATTGAAGTTTCGCCGCTGATGGCCCAGGCCGCCAGATACCGTGTAAACGAAGTGTCATGGGTAGTGGGTCTGGCCTTTAGCATATTGATACTGGTCCAGCTGATACTCATTCGCTCAGGCCTCAGGAGGATATTCAGGGAACATGATGTAGAAAGTCACAGGGATCCCCTGTTATGGGTGATAATATGGTATATCTTGATATTGGTAATGGCGGTTTTACGGATCGAATTTCTTGGAGTGCTGGGATTGGCAGCAATACTGTTAATGCTCTGTATACTCATACCCCTTGGAAGAGTTCCAGGTGAGTTCCGGGACAATGGTTTTCTATTAAAACCGGCGCCTGTGCGTGTATTAGGCATAGTGATAGTACCGGCGTATCTCATCCTTACGCTGATCCTTGTGTACTCTATGAACTTCTTTACAGTCCATTACCTTCCTGGGACGGAAAACTATGAAGAGCCGGCAATGAGTGAGCTGCGGCAGAAGATACTGGAGCTTGGGATGCCAGAAGAGATACTGAGGGATATCCCAGATGAGGATCTGGAGATGAATGGCAAGCCGGTGGAAGTTGATTGGGTATTCAGCAGTTTTTATCAGACACGGTATGACATAATAGACAGCGAGTATGAGAAACTGGCTGTGTACTATTACTGCTGGGACGAACTGCCAAACTCTGGGGAAGTAGTATACGCAAAACCATGGTACAGCTTTATGGATTTGAGAGGGAGCCTGCTCTATGAGAGGGATGGCGAGACATATATCGCGCCTATACCAGATCTTGCTTATCATAATGTGGGGGACTATGTAGCAGGTTCAGTACGTTTTCCGCCTGGTGCTGAGAACATGAGGGGTTACGTTATTCTTCAGGGGGGCTGCTGATATAACGAAAGACCGGCGCGTTATGACGCGCCGGTCTTATTATTCAAGTTCTTTCTCGATCTCTTCCCAATTTATCTTCATATCTTTAAAGTAATATTCCCTGTCTCTCTGATCTATCTCTCTTAAAACACGGCATGGGTTGCCTACAGCTACAGTATTGGAAGGAATATCTTTTGTCACGATACTGCCTGCTCCGATGACACAGTTGTCACCGATAGTAACTCCGGGAACTACGATGACACCGGCGCCAAGCCAACAGCTGTGGCCGATGCGCACAGGGGCATTATACTGATAGAACTTGTCCCTCAATTCAGGAAGAAGTGGATGCCCGGCCGTAGCGATAACCACATTTGGACCAAACATGGTATTGTCGCCCACATAAATGTGGGTATCGTCCACGAGAGTGAGATTTGTACTGGAATATATATTTTTCCCAAAATGAACATGGTGGCCGCCGAAGTTCGAGTGAAATGGCGGTTCGATGTAACAACCTTCTCCAATTTCCGCGAACATCTCACGCAGAAGAGATGATAAGCGTTTAGAATCAGAAGGCCGAGTCATATTGTACTCGTATACCAGATCCTGATACTTGACCTGTTCCTCCATAAGAGCCTTATCGCTGGGGAGATATAGTTGACATGAGTGCATCTTTTCTTTAATATCCATGTAAACTCCTCTTTTAAAAATGAAGAACAAATTAAAGCCCTAGATAGCGTATCAGGTTCCCTGAGAGTACTTTCTCCTTTACCGTATCTGAGAGCGGCAGGGAGAGAAACCTGTCCAGCTCCTCCTTAGGATCCCACATTGGGAAATCACTGCCAAAGAAGACACGATCCTCGCCGTAGAGTTCAAACATCTCCATTATCCTCTCGTCGGTCATGGCATAGAAGCTGGAGGAGCAGTCAACCATCACATTCGTTTGAGGCACGTATTTTGCCACCTCATTCCATTCATTCCAGCCGCCAAAATGGGCGCATATCATCCGAAGATCCGGGAAGAGCTCCAGAAGCTCCGGTATCAGATGTGGATTTGAATACTCAAAGCGAGGGTCACCTGTGTGGAAGAGGATGGGGACACCTTTTGCCTGGCAATACTCATAGACCGGCCACATGCGCCGATCAGTCATCACGAATTCCTGAAAGTCAGGGTGAAGCTTGAGGCCGTGGAGCCCCTGGGCGAACACCCGGTCCAGCTCCCGCTCAGGATCCTTGTAATCTGGATGGCAGGTGGCGAAGCCTATAAACCTTCCAGGATGCTCGTTAACGGTACGGATAATAAAATTATTTATACTTTCCACCTGCAGCGGAGTAGTAGCTACAGAGTGGATAAGGAACTTATCTATCCCAGCCTCATCCCCGCATTTCAAAAGCCTGGAGACAGAACCCCCTTGGCTGGACATCTCGATATCATAAAAATGCCCAATGCTTTTAGTGGCTTTTTCTGCGATTTTATCGGGGTAAACATGTGCGTGAGCGTCTATTATCATCTTTTATTCACTTCCAATTTGCCTTTTTTCTCCTGAAAATAATATGCCATATTATTCACGCCTTTTCAAGCGGCATATGTGACGAAGAAGATGAGTTTAAATACAGTTTATATAAATAAAATATTTAACATTTGCAAGGTTGAAATTATCTGAGAAAGGGTTTATCTTCTTTTAATAGGCGCTTCTTTTTCTCCTGGAGGTGTGGGATGGATAGAAATAGGGACGATTCTGTAAAACAGGTGAGTATATTAAAGAGCCTTGGAAGAATGATCAGACGGGATTGGAAGACTATACCCAATATGCTCAGCTACTTCAGGCTTCTGCTTATACCGGTGTTTGTCTTTCTGTACATAGACCGGAACAATTACACGTTGGCCGCTGCAATAATATTGGTCTCTGGACTCACAGATATAGCCGATGGTTTCATTGCAAGGCATTTTAATATGGTATCCGACCTGGGTAAAGCCCTTGACCCTCTGGCGGATAAACTGACACAGTTCGCAATATTCATCTGCCTGGCTGAAAGGTATCGGCTCATAATACTTTTTATATGTGTGTTTGCCGTTAAGGAACTGATGGTGGCGTACCTTGGCATAAAAGTATTAAAATGCACAGGTACTGTGAATAGCGCTAAATGGTATGGAAAAATAACTACGCTGGTCACTGAGGCAGTTGCTCTTATATTGGTTTTCGTGACTGACATATCCCTAATCATAGCTGATGTGCTGATACTTATAAGCCTTGCATTTGTACTTTTCTCATTTGTAATGTATGTAAGAAGATACACTGTGATAATAAAAGAATCTACAGATAAAGGAGAAAGTGCCGGCTAATGACGAAAAAGGTCCTTATTATAGTAAATCCACGGGCTGGCAGGATGCGCATAAGAAACAGCCTGTACGGTATAATAGAGAAACTCTGCGCTTCAGGTTATGAGCCGACAGTTATGATGACCCAATATAATGGACACGCCGCTGAGCTTGCTTCAGGTGCCGGCAGGTATGATCTCGTTATATGTACCGGCGGAGATGGGACATTGAACCAGGTGATAAACGGGCTCATATCTTCGGGAAGCGGAAAGCCGCTTGGGTACATACCGCTGGGCAGTACCAATGATTTTGCCGGCAGCCTTGGAATACCTAATAATGTTGAAAAAGCTCTTGATATAGCTGTAAATGGAAGCCCGAAGCAGGTAGATGTGGCAAAGATGAACGAAAGGTACTTTTTGGACACGGCCATGTTTGGCGCCTTTTCCAGGGCATCATATGAGACATCCCAGGATATGAAAAATGTTCTTGGGTTCCTGGCCTATGTACTGGAGGGAATAAAGGATATACCGTCTATACGCGGCTATGATATGGCAGTGGATATTGACGGGGAGGAGATACATGGGGAGTTTATGATCTGTGCCGTCAGCAATTCGAGCACACTTGGAGGGCTGATCCCCCTTGACAAGTCACGCAGAAGCGTTAACGATGGCAGGTTTGAGCTTATACTTGCTGCCCGTCCGAAAAATGCCCTGGAGCTGAGGGATATGATAAGAGCGCTTAGGACAGGGGATACCAATTGCAGAGGCATAGTGCTGCGCAGCGGGGCAGATATCTCCATTAAATGCGATTCACAGGAACCCTGGACGATGGATGGTGAAAAAGCTGCATGGTATGGTACCGCGGAAATACGGGTATTACCAAGCGCTATTGAACTTATGCTTCCGAACGATGTGAAATAAAATCAGTGATCAAGTTTGGTAAAAATAACAGCGGGCGCGGTATTATCCGCGCCCACTTGAGTTATAGCTGCTTATTTGTCATCCTGTTCAGGGAATATAACGCTTATCTTGGTACCATCACCAACGTGGCTCTCCATCTTTATCTCTGCCCCGTGGTAGAGGACAGCGTGCTTAACTATTGAGAGGCCAAGGCCAGTACCGCCGGTCTCCCTGGAGTGGCTCTTATCAACGCGATAGAAACGCTCAAATACTCTGGACTGGTGTTCGGGTGGGATTCCAATTCCCGTATCTGTGACAGTCAAAGTATTTTTAGATATGTTGATGTCAACCTTGCCGCCATCTTTATTGTACTTTATTGCGTTTTCGCACAAGTTGAAAACAATCTCGTAAAGCAGCCGACGAACTCCGGATATGTAAGAGTGACCGCCAGTAACACTGACCTCCACATCTTTCTCTGAAGCGAGAGGGGAGAGGGCCTCAACAGCTTCCCTGGATATGGCCATGAGATCCACTTGCTCCTTGGGCATCTCAATACCCTCATCGAGCTGGGATAGACGTATTATATCATCAATCAGGGTGACGAGCCTTGTAGCCTCAGAACGTATGCGGCTAACAAAACGCGGCATATCGTCTGCTTTGACAAGCCCATTCTCAATAAGCTCAGCTGAACCCATTATGGAGTGGAGAGGGGTCTTTAACTCATGAGACACATTAGCTGAGAACTCCCTGCGCTGACGCTCCATCATGGCTTTTTCAGTGATATCAAAAGCCAGGAGGGCTACGCCTCCCAATTTTCCGTCGTTTACAATTGGGCTTGCGTTTAGCTGATACTCACGTCCGTCTTTGGATAGGATCGTCTCACTGTGTTCGCCGGACATAGCCTGATGCAGCAGCTCCTGTACCTGTCGGCTTCTGTCAACCGTCAGCATATCTTTTCCGACACAGTTTCCATCAGTGCCAAAGACTTTCATGGCAGCTCTGTTTATACTAAGTATGGAGCCATCGGATCCTAAGAGAATGAGTCCTTCGCTCATATTGTCTGTTACGGCGGAGAATTCAGTTTGCCTGTCGTGCAGCTCCTCCAACTGATGGTCAATCTGTCTATGCTGTTGAATGAGCCTGGTGAGTAATGGAGTAAGTTCCTCGTATGAGTCGTTCTCCAGCGGGTGATCCAGGTCCAGCTGATTCAACGGCCTGATAATGCTCTTGGCAAGGCGTTTTGCCAGTGCCAGGGATAAAACCACAGCAATGATAAGCACTATGACTATGGCGTACCACATGCCTCCAAGCAGGGCAAACACACTCTCGGTTGAGTATGAGAGCCTCAATATTGTGCCGTCAGAGAGCAGATGTGCCAGATAGTATGTACGCTCTGACAGGGTGGAAGAGGTGCGGACACCGCTTCCGGAGCCGGTACTCAGAGCTTCTTGCACTTCAGGACGATCCAAGTGGTTTTCCATCTCATCCGGATTGGCCTCATTATCATAGAGCACTGTACCGTCAGCACCGACCCAAGTGATGCGGTAATCTGTGATGTTCAGCGCGTTGAGATAATTCTCGCCATCAGACTCAACACCTTGAGAAGCGAGCGTCAGCTCAGCCTGAAGCTGGTCCTGCTGTATTTCGGAAAAATAGCTGTAAAGAAAAGCAGAAGCCGCGGCCATGCAGGCCAGTATAACTATAAGAGAAACAAGAAATATAGAGCGGAATATCTTTTTGGTCATGAGGTACTTGCCTCCAATCTGTACCCGACACCGCGAACCGTAGAAATCATGCTGCCGGGAGCTCCAAGTTTTGACCTGAGGGTCCTGATGTGTACGTCGACTGTACGTGTTTCACCGTCATAGTTGACACCCCATATCTCGGATAGAAGTCTGTCTCTTGTAAACACTGTGCCGGGGCTTGACATGAGAAGACGAAGGATCTCAAATTCCTTAAGAGTAAGTGTCACTGGCGTCCCTGAGACGAGGACAGTGTGTTCGTCAACATTGAGTGTGATGGGGCCAAACTGAAGGATTTTTCCACCGCCTTGATAGGAAGTGCGGCGCAGCACAGCCTTGACTCGGGAGACCATCTCCATCATACCAAAAGGTTTTACCAAGTAGTCGTCCGCCCCCAGGTCAAGACCTGTTATTTTATCATACTCGGCGCCTTTTGCGGTGGCCATTATCACCGGTATATTTCGGGTTGTTGTATTGGCCTTCAGCTTTTTAAGTATTTCCACGCCGTCCTCTCCGGGAAGCATCACATCCAAAATTATAAGTTCAGGGCGCGTGGTCCTGATGGCGTTAAAGAAAGAAGCGCCGTCAGCAAACCCTGTGGCTTCGAAACCTGTTGATCTGAGCGTGTATACCTCTATATCACGTACACCGGCGTCATCTTCAACGCAGAAGATCATAATTCATTCTCCCCTTTGTGTACACCGGTGACAGAGAAGACGACCCACTCTCCAATATTGACAGCGTGGTCACCGATACGCTCAAAATATTTGGCTATCATCAAAAGGTCGAGAGCATATTCACCCTCACTGGGATCGTTGGTTATGAGCGTTATAAGGGATGACTTTACCTGCGTGAAAAGCTCATCCACATTATCATCGCAGTCAATAACAGACTGGGCCAGATCCAGATCCTTTTTTACAAAAGCGTCTACGCTGTCAGTCATCATTCTAACCACAGCTCTGGCCATATCTCCGATAGCCGCACACTCAGCACCAGTTCTGCCGCCAAGAAAACCTACTATCTCAGCTATATCCGCGGCCTGATCACCTATACGCTCCATATCGGTTATCATCTTGAGCGCGGCAGATATCTGACGGAGATCTCTGGCTACTGGCTGCTGTTGAAGAAGGAGCTTTAAGCACAAAGACTCTATTTCACGTTCCTTTTCGTCAATTTCACTATCTATAAGTGGAACCTTCTCTGCCATCTCAGGGTCACCGGAAGTAAGAGCTTTGGCAGCGGCAGCTATCGCTTCCTCGCAGGAAGCGCCCATAGCTATAAGCTCTTTATTCAGAAGTGCGAGCTGTTCATCAAATCTTACTCTCATTATCCAAACCTCCCCGTTATGTAGTCCTCGGTGCGCTTATCTTCAGGGTGCGAGAATAGTTTTTCCGTATCATCAAATTCTATCACTTCACCCAAAAGGAAAAATGCAGTCTTATCAGATATACGCACAGCCTGCTGCATATTATGAGTAACTATAACGATAGTATACTTCTCTTTAAGCTCAAGAGCAAGATCCTCTATCTTTGATGTGGAGATAGGATCCAGGGCAGAAGTTGGCTCATCCATGAGCAACACCTCAGGCTCCACAGCCAGGGCTCTGGCTATACACAGACGCTGCTGCTGTCCGCCTGACATGCCAAGAGCATTAGTGCTGAGTCTGTCCTTAACTTCGTCCCAGATAGCGGCCGCGCGGAGAGAACTCTCCACTATGTCATTGAGCTTTGCCCTTGAGCGTATGCCGTGGGTGCGTGGACCAAAGGCGATGTTGTCATATATGCTCATGGGGAAGGGGTTAGGCTTCTGAAAGACCATGCCCACGCGCTTGCGGAGCAAGTTAACATCCATATTGCCATAGATATCCTCTCCATCAAGGGCACAGAGACCGTCAACATGGCAGCCCTCAACCAAATCGTTCATACGATTGAGAGTTTTAAGAAGAGTGGATTTTCCGCAGCCGGAAGGCCCAATAAATGCGGAGATTTGGTGCTCCGGCAGATGGAGTGTAACATCCTTTATGGCGTGAAAATCGCTATAGTAGACGTTCAAATGTTCTATAGTGAATTTATCTTTTTCCATTTATTCTACCTCATTTCTTGACAGACAAGCGCTTGGCTAGAGCGTTTGACGCGGCGTTTATCAGAACAACAAGTACAAGCAGTACAACACCGGTGGCGTAGGCGGGTTCCATATCCAGACCCTCGTTCCAAAGCGTGTACATGTGAACGGCCAGGGTACGGCCGGAGTCCATAAGACCAGCCATATTAGAAGATGTGCCAGAGGTGAATATAAGGGCAGCAGTCTCACCGACGATACGGCCGGTAGCCAAAACGATACCAGCGGCAATGCCTGGCATAGCTGATGGAAGGACTATCCGGAACACAGTACGGAGACGGCCGGCGCCCAGGCCGAAGCTTCCCTCACGATATAGGTCTGGCACAGACAAAATAGCCTCCTCAGAGGTACGCATGATCGTTGGCTGAACCATCAGCGCCACAGTGAGAATTCCAGAGAGAAGTGAGTACCCAAGCCCAAGAGTCTCATTGAACATTAGGAATCCAAATAGTCCATAGACTATCGAAGGTATACCGGAGAGGGTCTCAGTCGTCATCCTTATTACCTTAACTAGACGGCTGCCTCGCTTTGAATATTCAGTGAGGTAGATGGCAGATCCGACGCCGAGAGGTATGGAGACAAGCAGCGCGCAGACGGTTATCGTTATGGTATTTATTATTGCCGGCATCATTGAGTTGTTTTTTGAGGTGTATTTCCACTCAAAAAGCCCCAGATTGAAGTTGGGGATGCCCTTATAGAGTATGAATATCAGCAGCCAAGCCAAAACCGCTATTGAGATCACAGTACATAGGATAACGAGTATCCTGAGGATAAGGGAACCAGTATGCCCTTTATATTTAGCAAGACCTTTCATTTCTTGTTCCCCTTTCTCCTGACACAGGAGAGAGCCAGGTTGATTATCAGGATGAATACGAAGAGGACCATTCCGGTGGCAAACAGGGATTCTCTGTGAAGACCAGTGGCATAGCCCATCTCAAGGACTATATTTGCTGTCATAGTACGGACGCCGTTGAGTATGCTAGACGGCATTGCCGTCTGGTTGCCGGCGACCATTATAACTGCCATTGTCTCGCCGATAGCGCGACCGATGCCCAGGACTATTGCCGCGAGTATACCGCTTTTGGCAGCAGGTACTACAGCGCAGAACACGGCCCGCTCGTGGGTGGCACCGAGGGCAAGAGCACCTTCATAATATGATTCTGGTACGGCGCGGATATTGGACTCAGACACGCTGACTATTGTAGGCAGTATCATTATACCAAGCAGTATGGAAGCTGTCAGCATACTTTTTCCAGAACCGCCGAATATATCCTGCATCAGCGGCACTATGGACATAAGTCCGAAAAAACCGTATACAATAGATGGAATACCGGCAAGCAGATCAATGGCCGGCTTCAGTTTTCTATGCAGCTTTTCAGGGCAGAAACGTGCCATGAATATGGCTGTGAGCAGGCCAAGCGGAACACCAAAAATTATTGCCCCCGCCGTGACGTAGATGCTTCCCAGGATCATGGGAAGTATACCGAATTCGTTGCTGCTTGGACGCCAGCTCTCGCCCATCAGGAAATCAAGGACACCTATCTGTCCCATTGCCGCGAGGCCGCTCCTGAAGAGGAAGAGGCATATAAGCGCAACAGCAAGTATAGAGACACACGCGACAATGAGGAATACAATGCGCATGACACGCTCTTTTACAGCGCTTGAACTCATATCTTTTTAAACCTCCCGATCAGCGCCGCCGTGCGGCGCTAAGTAAAAATGAAGAATATTACTCAGAAAAAAGGGGCGGGCGTCAACGCCCGCCCCTTTGATAGGATGCCAGTGATTATCAGTTAAGCAAGCTCATCCCAAGTGGTGATCTCACCAATGTAGATGGAGCATATCTGCTCTGCGGTGAGGTTGGTGATGGGGTTGTCGTTGTTGACGATGACGGCGATACCGTCAGTAGCAATTGTGGTAGCCACAAGGCCCTGGTCAAGCTCTTCCTGCTTTACTTCCCTGGAGGCCATACCGATGTCGTAGACGCCGGAAGCGGCGTTGCTCATACCGGTACTGGAGTCCTGAGTCTGGAGGGTGATGTTAACATCTGGGTTGATCTCGTTATAAGCCTCTATAAGGAGCTCCATGACAGGGGAGACAGAGGAGGAACCACCGACGGTGATGTCACCGGCAACGGAGTTATCTTCGTAAGGAGTGGTCTCCTGCAGAGGAATGTAGCCCTCTCCCTCAATAATGGCCTGACCCTCAGTGCTGAGGATGTAGTTGATGAAGTCCTGAGTGGTATCGCTCACGTCCTCAAGAGTAGCTATATTGAAAGGACGGGAAACAGCGTAATCACCGGCGAGAATGTTCTCAACAGTGGGCTCAACTCCGTCTACTGTAACGGCCTTGACAGTGTCGTCGAGGGAACCAAGGGATATGTAACCGATGGCCTGGGTATTACCAGCGACAGTAGTCATCATAACGCCGGTGGAGTTGGTGGTCTCAGCGGTGTTGATGGTACGGTCGCCGCTGTCGTCCTCAATACCCATCAACTCAATGAAAGCGCTGCGGGTTCCTGAACCGTCCTCACGAGTGCAGACGTTGATGTCACCGGTCATACCAGTTGTCTCGTCGCCATCATCGGGGGTATTCTCTTCGTTGTTATCAGACTGGTTGGTTTCTTCATTTGTGTTGGGCTCTTCAGTGGTGTCTTCGCTGCTGCTGCATCCAACAAGAGCGAAAACAAGCATAGCCGCAACAAGGATCAGACTGAGGATTTTTTTCATTTCATATTCTCCTTTTCTTACTTGTTACTTTTTT
>CALXAF010000107.1 GCA_944386185.1 uncultured Oscillospiraceae bacterium | reverse complement strand
GTTCCCACCGTCCCATCAACCGAAAAGCAGAAGGATCTGGGCCGTCTGCTTATGGAAGAACTTGAGGCTCTTGGCGCTCAGGACATACGAATGGATGATCACGGCTGTGTCTACGCCACTATACCGGCCAATTGCGAGACCGATGCCCCGGTGGTGGGTTTCCTTGCCCACATGGACACCACGCCTGATGTAAGCGGGACCAATGTGAACCCCAGGATTGTCGAAAACTACGACGGCGGCGACATCGTCCTTAACGAGGAGCTTGGTATCGTCATGCGAACCCAGGTCTTTGACAACATGCTCAACTACGTGGGGCAGGACTTTATCGTCACTGACGGAACCACACTGCTTGGCGCTGACGACAAAGCCGGAGTTGCCGAGATAATGTATATGGCTGAGTATCTGCTCACACACCCTGAAGTAAAGCACGGCACAATAAAGGTCGGTTTTACAACCGACGAGGAAGTGGGCTGCCCAGGCGCCAAAGTCTTTGACATAGAATACTTCGGTGCAGACTTTGCCTATACCCTTGACGGCCACTCTGTTGGAGAATATAATTGTGAGAGCTTCAATGCCGCCGATGCGTTTATAACCGTCCACGGCCGTCAGGTCCACCCTGGCCGTGCCAAAAACAAGATGATAAATGCCATCATCGTGGCCAAGGAGTTCGACAACTTGATTCCCTCCTTTGACACATGCGAGCATGTAGATCGCCGTGAGGGTTATTTCCATATTACAAACTTTGATGGGACAGTCCCTCTCACCAAGATGAAATATCTTGTGCGCGACTTTGATATGGACGGATTCAATAACCGCAAGGAATTCCTGCGGCGCATAGGTGACTACCTCAATGGTGTCTACGGTGAAGGAACTGTGGAGGTTGAATTCAAGGATACCTACTTCTCCATGTACGAGGCCATAAAGTCGAATCCAGCCATTACCGAGCACGCGCTGAAAGCTATAACAGATGCCGGTGTGACGCCGAGAGTTGAGGCCGTCCGCGGCGGGACTGACGGTTCTGTCCTATCCGGGCGAGGGCTCCCCTGTCCCAACATCAGCGCCGGATACCAGAGTGGCCACAGTATATATGAGTACATCACTGTTCAGGCTCTGGAGACTACGGCAAACGCTATCATCAATCTTGCCGTCTCATTCGTTGAGTAAGCTTGAGTATTAAAGGGAGGCGGCTTTTGCCGCCTCCCTTTAATGTCTTAAAATATAAAATTTCTCGAGGTAAAAATGAATATCTATGAAGAACGTACGGCGCGGGTGCGCCGCGAAATGGAAAAGTCCGGCATAAGCCAGCTTATGGTCACCGACCATCTGAGCATCTACTATCTGACAGGCATAGATGTGCTCCCATTTGAACGCTTTTGGGCGTATCTTGTAAGAATTGATGGTGAAAACCTACTGTTCGCAAACATACTCTTTGCTCTTGGCGATACTGGCATGCCCACCGTCACCTTTAACGACAACGACGATGTGGCGAAGATCGTGTCTCCGCATATCGCTTCGGGCGTCCTGGGTGTAGATAAAAACATGGCCGCCAGGTTCCTGCTGCCTATAATTGAGTCCTGCCCAAATACGCGCGTAGTCCTGGGATCCAACTGCGTTGATAATGTCAGAGCGATAAAGGATAAGACTGAGCAGGAACTTATGCGCCGGGCATCCCAGATAAATGACGAGTGCATGGAAAAACTCGCCGATTTCATACACGAGGGCGTCACAGAGAAGGAGTGCGCCAGATATCTCAACGACTGCTACGCCCAGTATGGATGCCAGGGACCCTCCTTTGACGGAATCATATCTTTTGGTGCCAACGCCGCCGATCCCCACCATTCCCCCGACGACACGGTTCTGAAGGACGGCGACTGTATTGTGATAGACATTGGCTGTAAGAAAGACTACTACTGCTCCGATATGACCCGCACATATTTCTGGAAGAGGGCTGATCCGGAGTATGTGAAGATATATGACATAGTCCGCAGGGCAAATGAGACAGCGGAGGCCATGGTGAAAGCCGGTGTGCCACTTATGGATATTGATATCACAGCCAGGGATATTATTTCTGAAGCAGGCTACGGTGAATACTTCACCCACCGTCTTGGCCACTTTATCGGCATGGAGGACCACGAAAAGGGCGATGTGAGCGCCGTCAACAGCCAGATGGCTGAGGCCGGTATGATCTTCTCGATTGAGCCGGGAGTTTACCTCCCTGGCCGTTTCGGTGTCCGCATTGAGGATCTGGTGATAGTCACAGAAGACGGCTGCGAAATTCTGAACCATGTTGACAAGGGTCTGCGAATACTTGGTGTGTGATATAGGTATAAATAAAATAGAGTGGTTACTGGGTATTCCCCTGCAGCCACTCTATTTTTATATCATATCCTGCTGTGTTAGGATCTGGTCTATCACCAGTTCCACCTTTTTTACTTTCGCCTGGAGCTGCTCCAGGCTTTGTGCCTGTGCCCCATTTACCTGGATCAAAGATATTAACAGCGACCTCCATCCGCAGAGATAGTCTAGCAGGTCGCCGGCCTCTTCAAACCACTTCTGCCGTCCATGCCCGTCTGGTAGTCCCAGGGCGTTTACCTGCTGCAGCCAGTCATCACTCTGGAAGAGCTGCTTTTTCACCCTGTACTTCTGTCCGGTGTACTCCTCCGTCTTGCCAAAGAAGTGGAGCAGCTTATTTATAGAGTAGAGCTTTTTCCTTGATAGATGTATATCATCCGAGACGACAAATCCTGATAGGGATATCTCCCGCTGCCCGTACCGGGCTTTACCGCGGTTGAGCTGAAAGCCCGCGTCCTTTAGTATCTTTGACACCATCCCCATGAAATACGGCGCCTTTGAAAAATCAAGGCGCTGGCTTGAGAACAGCATATCGTCAGCATATCTGGTATACCGTACGTCCTCCGGCAGGCGCTGGCCGTCCCTGTAAATAAAATCAAAGCTCTGGCAGTACTTGAGTATCCGCTGGTCCGTCCTGCGGAACACCGCGTTAGATATGGCCGGCGACGTGACGGCGCCCTGCGGCAGCGTTCCATTATAGGTACACAGCCTCAGCAGATCCCGCATATTCTCAGAGTCACCCTCTGGGAAAAACTCCTTCAGGCCCTCCCTTATCATGCTCTCGTCAATAGTATCAAAAAAGTTTTTTATATCCAGCCGCAGAAAAAAGTTTTTGCCAACATGCGGCTTTAAAAATGACAGGTAGCTCTCACCCTTAACAAATCCCACCGCAGGCACCGGCAGGAGTATCTTATCCAGAAAGTTAGCGCAGAGAGCCCTCTGCAGGTAATAGAGGCGTGACTTAGGGACTATTCCGCGTATATCCCTGAGGCCTCCCTTTTTCGGTATCTTGAAGGAGTGATAGTAGCTGGGTATATCTGACGCGACCAGTTCAACCTCCGCATCGATGGTGTTAAGTACGTGCTTTACAAAATACTCTCTGTCGCCCAGATACACTCTCTTCCCTCCCTTGGGGCTATAAACTCTCCAGACGGCGGGCACTCCCTTGAACATTCGCTTGCGCTTACCAGCCCGGTAATGACATAGCAAATCTTTCAATGGCGATATAAGTCATATTGTGCCATCGTCTCCTCGGATTATCCGGGGTTCCCACCCCTCACGAGGCCCGTGCCGCGTCGCCGCAGTCACAGATTTCCTGCCCGCCGCCTGGACGTCTTATCTTTTGTTTATCTGCCTATTTATAATATCCAGCATCTCCCAAAGCTCCGGCATATCCCGGCGCAGGTCGCGCCGCATGGCATAACGGAACTCAGGCTCCTCATCCATCCTCCTGGCCATCTCCTCAGGGCCGGATATATATTCCCTGTAGTCGGCCGCCGTCATCTTGAAATAGTAATCCAGCCAAGCGCTTATCCATCCGCTGGTCTTAGTTATCTGGTTTTGGCGCATCAGCGTTACAAGCCCACTGTCCATTTTAGGGTTCTCTGCTATTATCTCACTGAGGTTGAGAATATAGTCACTTTTGCCTGAAAACAGCAGCCTCACAAAATTCAGCCTGTCGTTTTTCAAAAATGCTGTGTATGTGTCGTCAAGTTCCTGTTTGTCCCTCTGGAAATGCTCAAGGCCCATACACCAGTTCCAGAAGAGCGTGAGCCCGCTGTATGTGATAAGCATACCCTCAACGGTGGTAGAGGCCACATATAGGTTTCTCTCCAGCAGATACTCTTTTATAAGCTCAATAAGCTCCCAATAATTCCTATCCTTACAGGAGAAAAATGGGAACCAGTAGTGGAACCTCCCCTTATCCGCCAGCAGCCTTATACGTTTGAGCCTCCAAAGCTGCTCGTCCCGCTCCTTTGTGTAGTAGTACCGCTCCTGGGGCGGGTTCTTCCTTGAGAAATACTTGCCTGTGGGCTTGAAACTGTTTGACCCCTTCACTTTCACAATGGCCTTGTCCATGTCTGTGAGAAGGAGGAATCTTGTCTCGAAGTGCCTCTGCCTTGGAGATATTATCTTCTGTATCACATCGTCGCTCATGCCCTCCATGATGTCCACATCCTTGAGACATGGGTATAGCTCCTGGAGATACCCGTTGGAGAACAGTTCCGTCTCCGAAGCCCCCTCCACTGATAGGATGTACCTGGAAAAATAGGCATTGGCGTGCTGGTCCATCATGAACACACGTGGCCGATCATCGTCCTGAGCCTGGGAGAAGAGCCTGATGGGTACCGCCCTGGTGTATCCGCCATATATAGATACGTGTATCACCTGGCAGTTTGATTCCTCAAGCTTGAGCACGTTCTTCAAAAGCCGCGGCGAATGGGTGGCAATAAGAAAACGCATTGACGAGCCGCAGCCCAGCACCCTGGATGTCAGCTGGTCGATCAGCTTGTGGTGGAGGCTCAGCTCCGGCTCGTCCAGTATTACTACCGGGTCCTTCAGCTTGAACTCGGAAATGAGCTTCAGTATCTCGATCAGTAAGTTGGTGTAGTTAAAGGCATTCGTGCCATTGGACATATAGTCGAGCCCGCTCTCACGTATGGAGAACACATCGCCTTTAAAAAGGAGTGTGGAGATTGTTGAGGCGTACTCCTTTGGCGTGAAGGGCATTATCTTAACATTCGCCCGCTCAAAGGATTCAGAGAGCCTTCTAAACCTCTCTT
Organism: uncultured Oscillospiraceae bacterium; assembly: GCA_944386185.1. GTDB lineage: Bacteria > Bacillota > Clostridia > Oscillospirales > Oscillospiraceae > RUG626. Next base: position 9,409 of record CALXAF010000107.1, on the reverse strand, counting down.
CAAGCTTATATTCCCCCTTGTCCTTTATGGCGCTGATCTCGGAGGATATCTCGCTCTCCCTGGAGCGGTGCACTTTCATAAGGTCGCCTATTATATCCCATAGCTGCCGCCAGTCTGTGAGATCTACCTGCCTGGCGTCCACAGCGTATAACGGGAACAGGTTCAAGATATTCTGCCGGTACTTGCGCTCCCTGTTCCAGTGTATCGGCTTGTCCTTTATCTTCCGCATGGTGAGCGTCTCAAAGGGCTTGCGCCTGGCTATCCAGTCGTAATATCCCTGGAACTCCGAGTCATACCCTCTCGACAGGTTCCACATGGATATCCTCTTCAGATGCCTGAAGTCGAATGTGACAGATATGGAGAACTCGTTGCTGAAACGGTTAAGGTAATTGTAGCACTCCCTGTCGTCTGTCTCATTGAGCAGGCTCCCATAAAAGCACTGGACAGCCTCAAGGATATTGCTCTTACCGGTGCCGTTTTCACCGATAAAGAGGTTTATGTCCCTGAAGTCTATCTCACAGTGCCTTATGGACTTATAATTGTCTATCTCAACTTTCGCAACGCTCATATGAAGTACCGTATCCCATACCCGGCCTAGTCAATTTATGATGGTATTATACAGGTTATTGAGTTCCATTTCAATATTATTCGTTATGTTACTAAAATCCTCAACTTCTGTAATTCAGACTGACTTGATAACACATAAATCTATCTGTTCGTAATTCTTCTATTTTCAAAAAACAACAGGCATAGTATAATTGAGTCAATTACATTTTAAATTTTAGGAGATACATGGCCATGAGAGATCTGACCGGGTACTGTGGGCTGGACTGTGAGAAATGCAGCGCATACATTGCGACAAAAAACGACGACCAGGCTCTGCGTGAGGAGACCGCCAAGCTGTGGGCCGAGTTGAATAATGCACCGATTTTGCCCGAGCACATTAACTGCCAGGGATGCCGCGTTGACGGGATAAAAACCGTGTTCTGCGAAAGCCTCTGCGGCATCCGTAAGTGCGCGCTAAAAAACGGAGTTGCCACATGCGGTGACTGCCCTAACCTGGTGGGCTGCGAGACAGTCGGCGCGATCCATTCAAACAATCCGGAAGCCCTGGAGAATCTGAAAAGCCAGGCCTTATGATTGCGTGCCATGTTCTCTATAAAATTTTCACCACAAAGCGCGAAGTGGACCTGCGGTCTGTAAGTCTAAGCAGAATTATATTTTGCCAGTCCTGATAAGACAGTATAGAAAGTGTAGGAGGTCACCGCCATGCTCGATATGATACCAAGTGCAGAGCAGATGACAGCTTTGCTTGGAAAAGATCTATATGAGATATGGGTTAAATTGTGTGTTTTGATTGACGAAAAATATGATATGGACCGTCTGTGGGATAGGGGCGGGAAGGCCTGGACTTACGAATATAAATACCGTCGAGGTGGTAAAACTCTGTGCGCGTTGTATGCCAGGGAAGCCTGTGTTGGGTTTATGGTCATCTTAGGAAAAGATGACCGCCTAAAATTTGAGAGAGACAGGTATGATTATTCAGATGAGGTTCAGAAAATCTATGATGAAACTCAGACTTACCACGACGGGAAGTGGCTGATGTTTAAACCAGCAGATACCTCTCTCTTTGATGATTTTACCCGTCTGCTGCGGATAAAAAGGAGGCCGAATCGAACCCCGGCAGGGCAAGTTTGATTCAGAAATAAATCCCTGCGATATGGTGCTGCCTCAGTTAACTCCATCTGCGTTTCTAACACGTTTCTAACAAATCCCGGTTACCAGCAAAAGTAAAACCCCAGAACCACTATGGCTCTGGGGTTTTCTTGGAAAGGACGGTTAAAATCGATATTTTGAAACTTCGAAAAGGTGCAGGAGAACCACCAAACCGGCCTTCTGGCCGGCGGCGCTTTTGCGCCGTACAAGCGTTTTCGCCGTAGGCGAAAACCTTGGCGGAGGGATGGCTTCGCCATCCCGAGCATTAAAATACGAAGGGTGGAGCTGCCCTCCGGGCGGCGAAACCCAAAAAGAGAGACATCTGCTTTCAGCAGATGTCTCTCTTTTTGGAGCTGGTGGGGTGACTCGAACACCTGACCTGCTGATTACGAATCAGCTGCTCTACCGGCTGAGCTACACCAGCGCGTGTACCGGCGAATATTATACTCAAAATGATAGCGTTTGTCAATCTTTTGCGAGACTGCTAATCAATATCAGAGGCTTTATTTTTTTCAATGTTTTTGGTATAATGCGTGGCAAATATGGCTGTGTGCCGGAAAACTAAAGGAGATTCAAATGATCGACGGGAAGATACACGTAGGCATAGGCTTTGCCACAGGCAGGACAAGCTTTCAGAATGTGCTCCGCTCGTATATATTCCACCTGAAAGAGTCCAGGTTTCTAGATAAATACAATGCGATACTTTCACTCTTTGTGGCATATGACCCCTCGTACATGAACACCACAAGGGCCGACTACGACTCGATTGAGCCATCAGTGCGTGAGGCCTTCCACACCGTCCGTCTTATTGGCCCTGAGGACGTGGAGAGTATAAAGGACTCCATGCTGTCCCATGGTGTGCTTGGGGAGCAGGAAATCGACAACTGCTTTGGGAACGGGTATGCCGTTCAGCGGAATATCGTGGTCTTTGAAGCTATGCGGGAGAAGGTCGACTACCTCATTTTTCTCGATGACGATGAGTACCCTATGGCCGTGACCCAGTCAGGCGATTGCGCGCTCTGGAGCGGCCAGCACGTGATAGAGGCGCACACAAAGTATCTGCAATTTGCCGACATCACAAACGGTTATCACTGTGGTTACATATCTCCGCTGCCTTCCATAGAGTTTGACTCCATAGTGGACGAATCCACGTTCAGGGATTTTATCGAGTCCATGAGCAGCGATGTGCTCTCGTGGGAGAGCATCCTGCAGGTGATACGCAGCGGTGGCGTAACATATGCCGACAAGAATGTCCTCATCGAGAAAAGCCCCATACTGGTGCAGGAAGAAAATAACGCTAAATTCATAACTGGTGGGAACTTAGGGCTCAATTTAACAGACAGAGCAAAGGTATTGCCATTTTATAATCCCCCGGGAGCGCGTGGTGAGGACAGCTTTTTGAGCACCTGCCTGCATAACCACACTGTCAAGCGGATACCAACCTACACCTTCCATGACGGCTTTTCCATCTACGGCACGCTTTTAAACGGCGTACTCCCAACGGATCTTCACAATGTGTCCTTCTATGACTCGAAGGCCGTCATACAGCGGTTCTACAGGGCGTGCATCGGCTGGGTGAGGTACAAGCCGCTGTACACATACATAACAAGGCGCGACGACTACGCGTCAATTATGGAGGACACCATTGGGCGGCTCCAGACGGCTATCCCGCGTATCTGCGCGTATTTCAACAACTATGATTTTGAAAATATACTCATTGAGCTGAAAAAATACCATGCGCAGGTTGAGCGGCACTACCTTGATTTTGACCACGCTAAAATTACCTGGGAAAAGCTGAAAAACTCTATATGATGATTCCCCTTATATTGAATTAAAGAGATATCCCCGGAGGTAGCTCCGAGGATATCTCTTTATATTTTACTGGGCAATATTCTCACAAAACCTCATGAGGATAGTGGCCGCCTGAGCACGGATGGCGCTGCCCTGTGGCGCAAGGGCGTTGCCGTCAACTCCGTTTATAAGCCCTTCCGCAACAGCCCATGCCATGGCCTCTCTGGCCCAGGATGAAACGCTTTCGCAGTCCGTGTAGCTCTCAAGCACGCTCACGTCCGCATCTGGCGAACCGGCATAGCGGTAAAGTGCCGCCGCCATCTGTTCACGTGTTATCCTATCCGCGGGTCCAAAGCGTCCGTCGCCGTATCCTTCCAGCACTTCCTCAGCTCTCGCCCAATAGACGCTCTGTGCATACCATCTGTCCCCAGCTACGTCTGTGTATGCCTCTCCCCAGTTTTCCTCAGGCATGTTGGGTTCACCTGCGAGCCTGTATATAACAGCGGCTATCATTGCCCTGTCTGTGGATGTGTCAGGCTCAAAAGTATCTCCGCCTGTGCCTCCCATGAGGCCCGCCTCGACGACATAATCTACTGCCTCATGGTACCATTTATCAGTGTCCACGTCGCTGAAAATATTGCTCGGGCAGTCTTCCCCGCCTTCACACCAATTGGGGTTTGAATCAGTTATGGACATTCCAGACATGTATATGGTGCTTCCGGCTGTAAGCGACTCCATTGTAAAGTTTGAGACCTCAAACGCCTCAGTGGAAAATACGCCGTCCTCACATGCCTCGTCCTTAAATAGCTGCTGGCCGTTTAGATATACAGCGAAGGTGCCGTTGTTAAGATCAAACCTATACAGGAACCTGTACCAGCCAGTGTCGGTCATGGCCAGCTGTCCACCGTCCAGGCAGGCGTACGTGCCGTCGATAGTCATGTACACTTCACCGCCGCAGTCTCCCCATGTGAACAGCTTTGTCGCCGCATATTCACCGTCCATATCGTCTCCAAAGGAGAACTGGGCTATATCGTACTTGGCCCCCTCATCAGCTGTTATCGGGCCCCAATCCTGGACATACAGGTCAACCGCGCCATAGAAAACGCTGCCCTGTTTGCCAAATGTCACGGACATCTGGTTCTCGGCGTCACACTTTATCTCTATCGCTTTGCCTTCACCGGCATCCTCCGGCAGTTCCGCTACCGCAAACTGTCCCTGGGAAGCTGCAGTCCACTCCTCTGGAAGCGTCCCTGCCTCATCGTCAGAGAGATCCATTATATAACCGGGCTCATTTACGCCGCTACTGCCCTGAGGTTCCACCGGTCCCGCGGCCTGGCTTGTAGCCGTACCGGCAAAGCAGTCCTCGCCTGTCACAACTGCTCTGATGTATTTCCCTTCATCTTCTTCGCGGCATGTGTATATTGCCGTATTGGCTCCCGGGATGTCCTCCCACTCGCCGTCCTCTGAGTCTGCTATCTGCCATTTAACCTGGACCAGGGCTCTCTGTGGAGCGGCCACGGCCTGCAGTGTGAGGCCAGCCTTGGCACGTCCCGTCAGGCTCACTCCTGTCAGCTGTGTTCTGGCCTCTGCCGTAACCGCAGATGGATATGTGTAGTTCTCAAGTGCGGGCGTCCTCGGCTCGTCGGTAACAAGCGCGTTATCCTCCAGGACTACAAGGCTGTCATCCTGTTCTGTATCAAATCCCTTTGTGGTTACGCGTATCTCGCTTTCAGATATTGAGAGGGCGATATATGCTCTCCCGTATCCGCCCTCGCTGTGGATCTCCACAAACGGGTTCTCCTCGTAATAGTAGGAACGGTTGTCAGTATTGGCTGACGCCGCTGTGATATACACCGTGCCGTTACCTGCCTCCTGAGGCTGGCTTGCCCCGTTATCACTGTAGTAGCATGTACGCGTGTATATGTGGTCATGACCCATAAGCACCACATCCACGCCGGCCTCGTCAAACGTATCCGTCCACTGTGCATTCATGCCTGATGTGGGGTCTGAGACACGGTATCCAAACATGCTTTCATGCATGACCGCTACGCGCCAAGTTACATCAGGGTGGTTCTTTACCACTGTCTTTACCCACTGCTGCTCAGCTTCCACAAGGCTTTCATCAGTGTGATCCTGGTAGTCTATAACCATAAAGAGGGTGTTGCCATACACGAAATAGTAGTTCCCAGCCATAGCCTCTATCTGTGCGCTGCCTGTGGTAAGCGGCTCCTGGCCGCCGGTTCCGCCGCCATAGTAGGCCGTACCGTTCTCCGGCGGGTTGTAACGGCCAAGGAGTGCACTAGCTGTATAATCTACTGGCTCTCCGCCCTGCTCTGAGTCTACCCAGCCAAGGCCATTGCTGTCGCCGCCCAACTCATGGTTGCCTGCGGCAAGATAGAGCGGATATCTGTCAAATATCTCCTGGTTAACGTCAAAGAAATTGTCCCACTCCCAGGTGTCAAAGCCAAAGTTCACCTGGTCACCGCCACTCATTATAAAAGCGGCGTCTGGGAAATCCTCTGTAGCCTGGGTAAGGGCCATATTCAGTGATTCATAGCCCTCTCTTGTATCCTCATAGCCGCCTCCGCCCTGCTGTGCGTCAGAGAAGAAGAGCACATCGAAACTGTCTATTTCAGCCTCTGGGGAGGTGAAGCTTCTGGGCTCGGATACACTCGTGGTATTGGCGCCTCCGTCACCCACACAGTAGACGTACTCTGTGCCGGGTTTGAGGATCCCCGTCTCAGCCTTATGGCTCATCACCGGCTCGTAACAGTATCCGGCATTGCCGCTGTAGTCCGCCGTTCCGCCTTTATAACCTAACGAGGCCAGCTGCGCCGTTGTATCGATTCTTTCGCTCGTCCCTTCCACAACGTCAGTAAATTTGTTGCCGTTGCTCTCGTATACGGATTTCTCCGCATACAGCAGGACTGTGTCCTCAATGTTTTCACCTGTGACCCAGTTAAATCTGGCGATATAGCGTCCGGTTTCCACCTCTGATGATTCCCACAGCCACGTTATACTCTGCGGTTCCTCACCCGTACCGGTTGGCTCATACTCGCTTTCGGTCGCTCTCGCATAGCCGCCCCAGGCCGTAAAAAGGCCAAATACAAGGCAGACGGCCAAGATACCGGATAGAGCCTTTGCTATTCCTCTTTTCATGCTTATGTTCCTCCTTTCACATACGCCCCTATTTTGGCACATCGGTTACACAGTTTCGACCGTATTTCCGTTAAGTGATCGAAAAGGGAATGTAAATCAAATGTCGCATTGCTACGTTTTTTCTATTACGCCTGCGAAAAATATCCCCCGCGGCATGATATACCGCGGGGGATATTTTTCGATCTTCAGTTAATAATATATTTTCATTCAGAGTATCCCAGTGTCTTTAAGTTCGCGCCGCTGTCACGCCAGTTTTTAGATACACGGACCCAGGTGGTGAGATGCACATGGCAGCCTAAAAGTTTCTCCATGTCGTGGCGGGCACGCTCGCCCACACGCTTTAGCATCTCGCCGTTTTTCCCTATTATCATGCCCTTATGGCTCTCCCGCTCGCAGTATATGGTGGCGTCTATCTCGGTGACACCGTCATCCCTTGGCATGAAACGGGTTATCTCCACAGCTATGCCGTGGGGCACCTCGCTCTCCAAGGCCATGAGCAGTTTCTCTCTGATTATCTCAGCACACATCTGCCGCTCTGGCTGGTCAGTCATCATGTCCTCCGGGAAGAGTTGTTCCCCCTCCTTGGCAAATTTGCACAGCTCCTGCGCCAAAATCTCAATTCCGTCACCGGTGCGGGCCGAGATCGGCACCACCGAATCGAAGTTGAAAACCTGGGAATAGGCCGCTATTACCGGGAGGATAGCCTCCTTTTTTACAGTGTCCTCCTTGTTTATCACTAGTACCGCCGGCACCTTCGCCTCCTTGATCTTTTCTATTAAGGCTTTTTCCTGCTCACCCACATTGGGTTTAGGTTCCACAACAAGGCAGACAGCGTCCACATCCGCTACGCTCTCGCCGGCCACCCTCACCATATAGTCACCCAGCTTTGTTCTAGCCCGGTGGAATCCGGGCGTGTCCACAAACACAAGCTGGGTGCTGCCGCGCTGGGCGACACCGAATATCCTGTTACGGGTGGTCTGCGGCTTCGGCGTGACAATGGATATTTTCTCACCCACCAGAGCGTTTATAAGCGTGGACTTGCCAACATTGGGACGTCCAGCCAGGGTTATCATAGCGGCTCTATCTACCATCTCTATCTCCCCATGTAAAGAATATTATTTTTATAAAAAATGCCAGGGACACGGCAGCTGCTGCCCAGAGCCACGGATGCTCACGGAAACTACCTATCCCTCGGGAAAGGCTTTCGTCCCTCGTGAATATTATAAGCCCCACCGTGGCCGCGGCTATGGCCAGCACCAGCACAGCCCCCGCCGCAGCGTCCTTGGCCAGCTTTATTTCAGGGCGGCGTTCCGAAGTTTGCGCGTCACAGGCGGATTCTACAGCCGTGTTTATAAGCTCCGCCGAGATCACAAGGCCGATGCATATTATCACAGCGACCCACTCTGCCCTTGATATGCCGCAGATAACGCCGGCGGCGGTCACAAAATATGCCGCTGCCGAATGTATCCTAAGGTTTCTCTCGCGCCTGTACGCGGCGGCTATACCACGCAGGGCGTTTTTGAAGCTGCTCATCGCACGGCCCCCAGCCGCTCCATTATTATCTCTTCACGCTCCCGCATCAGGCGCTTGTCTTCCCCCTCGTCCACATGGTCGTAGCCGAGGAGGTGCAGCGTTGAGTGGACGGCAAGATAGCTTACCTCGCGCCGGTAGCCGTGGCCGTACTCCAGGCCCTGTGCCTCGCACTGTTGGATCGATATCACCATATCCCCAAGGAAAATCTCACCTGTATCCATATCCCTCTCACATTTTTCCTGGTCAAAAGCACCAGGTTCAAGCTCGTTTAATGGGAAAGACAGTACATCCGTGGGCCTGTCCACCCCCCTGTGCTCAAGGTTTATAGTGTGGATAGTCTCAGGGTCTGTCAGCGTCACGTCCACCCGGCAGGGCACTGTTATGCCTTCCTCTTTAAGGGCCGTCTCCACAGCCCGCCGCACAAGCCTGGCTGTCTCATACCTGCCCAAGCCCGTCCTGGTCCTTGAAACGCAAATATTGTGTGTCATCTCTCTCATCTTCTCTTCTGGTGATCCTGATGTTGTGGCGGCGCATCCTTCTCTCGCCTGGCCTCATACCTGTCGTATGCCTCCACGATCCGCTGCACCAACACGTGCCGCACTACGTCGGCGCCTGTCAGCCTGCATATGGCTATGTCCTCCACGTCCCGGAGCACGCGCATCGCCTCTTTGAGGCCGCTGACCTTATCGGCGGGCAGGTCAATCTGCGTCGTATCGCCTGTTATAACTATCTTGGAACCAAAACCCAGGCGGGTGAGGAACATCTTCATCTGTTCCCGGCTTGTGTTCTGAGCCTCATCGAGAATTATAAAGCTGTCGTCCAGAGTGCGGCCTCGCATGTAGGCAAGGGGCGCCACCTCGATGTCTCCCCTCTCCAGATACTTATTGTAGGTGTCCGCCCCCAGCATATCAAAGAGCGCATCATAGAGCGGGCGCAGATACGGATCCACCTTGCTCTGTAGGTCACCTGGCAGGAATCCCAGCCGCTCCCCGGCCTCCACAGCCGGCCGCGTCAGGATTATCCTGTTCACGCTCTTTGAGCGAAACGCAGCAACGGCTGCCGCTACGGCGAGATACGTCTTTCCTGTTCCCGCCGGGCCAATACCCAGGGTCACCGTATTTTGCATTATGGCGTCTACATATTTCTTCTGGCCCAGGGTCTTTGCCTTTATCGGCTTACCCTTGGCGGTGACGCAGATAACGTCCCTGGC
>CALXAF010000106.1 GCA_944386185.1 uncultured Oscillospiraceae bacterium | reverse complement strand
GAAAAAGATCAACTTCATAAGGGATGCCTGCGGGGCTCTAGATATAAATGTAAGGACCATTGCCGGCAGAGCCGAAGAGTTGGCGTTGGAGCCGCGGCACAGGGAGCGGTACGACGCCGCGGTATCCAGGGCCGTGGCGCGCCTGCCTATACTGGCAGAGCTCTGCCTGCCGCTGGTGCGGCCAGGCGGGGTCTTTATAGCAATGAAGAGCCTGGACTCAGATCAGGAGATCGAAGAGGGCCGCCGCGCTGTGGGACAGCTTGGGGGAAGGCTCAGGCAGGTTATAGAGTACACCCTGCCCGGAACCGATATAGTGAGACGCCTCATAGTGGTAGATAAGGTGTCCGAAACGCCAAAGGGTTTTCCCAGGAGATTTTCACGGATAAAGAAGGCGCCCCTGTAAGAGAAGTAAACCCAGCGCATGAAAAACCGAATATACTACCCCGATATATTCATATCGGGGCGTATTGGCGTAGAGATATGGTAAATTATGGAATGGTGTTTCTATGGATATTCTTTTAAAGGCGATAACTGAAGAGGAGAGCGTCGCGTCTGTCCTGGCGGCTATAGACGGGGGCAGGTGCCCGGCGCTGCTTTCTGGGACCGGGGCTCTGCCCCGGGCACACGCCGCAGCGGCGATATATGGCGCCACCGGGAGGCCCATGCTGGCGGTGTGCGCCGACGAGGGGGAGGCCAAACGTTTTGCCTCAGACGCGTCTGCCTTCACCGGCGAGAGGGTGGCTCTGCTCACCGGACGGGACTTTGTGTTTTATAATGCCGAGGGAGTATCCCGGGAGGGCGAGCGGGCAAGATTGGGGACACTCAGCGGTATACTCACAGGGGCGGTCCGGTTTATCGCGGCCACGCCGGACGCGCTGATGCTTCGGACAATGCCGCCCCAGGTGCTGTCTGACCTGACTATTGAGATCAAAGACGGGGGCAGATATGACCTTACAGAGCTGGCGGCAAAGCTCGCCGCGGCTGGATACCAGAGGACAGCGCAGGTGGAGGGCGCCGGACAATTCGCAGTGCGCGGCGGCATCCTGGACGTGTTCTCTCCCGCCTATGAAAACCCGTTCAGGTGTGAGTTCTTTGATGATGAGATCGACTCGATGGGTTTTTTTGACGTGTCAAGCCAGAGGCGGGTCGAGAGATGTGACGCGGTGACTATTCTGCCGGCCAGGGAGACAGACATCATGGCCGCCAAGGGAGGAAAGGACGGGCTGCTCAAAAGGCTGGACGCCTATGGGAAGAGCCTTCTAAAAAGGCGGAACGTCAAGAGGGAACTTCTTGACAATCTGCTTGCGGACATAAACCGGATAAAGGAGGACCGGCCTATGCCGGCCTCAGACAGGTACCTGGACCTCATATATGAGCCGGCGACCGCCATGGATTACCTGCCGCTGGACACGGTTGTAGTGATGTGCGAGCCCCCGCGCCTTGCCGACCGGGCCAAGAACTTCATATGGCAGCTGGGTGAGGATATGACGGGGCTCAAGGCGGCGGGAGTGCTGGACGGGGGGCCGGAGAAGCTGACGGAGAGCTGGGAGGATACTGTGGGGCGTATGGCCGACTTCCCGGTGGTGATGATGGCCAGTTTCACCGTAAGTTCCTACCCCCTGCCGCCAAAGACCCTGGCAAATATGAAGGCAAAACAGCTGCCCTCATACGGCGGAAGCCTTGAGACCGCCGCCAGCGATATCGCCCACTATATGCACTCAGGCTACAGCGTGGTTGTGCTGACACGTGAGCAGCGCCGGGCACAGATACTGTCGGAGTATCTAGAGAAGCAGAATGTCCACTCGTCCTTTGACTTTGAGTTAAACTCTCTGCCGCCTAAAGGCTCCTGTGCCCTCGGCGTAGGGTCACTGTCAGCGGGGCTGGAGTACCCGGACATACGTCTTGCGATAATAACCGAGGGACAAATAGTCCAGAGCCTCTTCCGCAGAAGGGCAAGGAAAAAGCTCCCGTCAAACAGGCAGCGGCTGGACAGCTTCACCGACCTGTCGCCAGGTGACCTGGTGGTACATGAACATTATGGCATAGGCCGGTTTGTGGGGATGGTAAAGCGCCGTGTGGACAACGTGGAGAAGGACTATATAAAGATAGCCTACTCCGGTACTGACATCCTTTACATTCCCGCCACCCAGCTTGACGTGGTATCAAAGTACATAGGCGGCGGCGAGGACGCGCCTGTGAGGCTCTCAAAGCTTGGCGGCACAGACTGGGCAAGGGCCAAGACAAAGGCCAAGGCGGCTGTGAAGGAGCTGGCGGACGACCTTATAAAGCTCCAGGCTGAGCGGCAGCAGGCCACCGGCCACGCCTTCTCGCCCGACACCCCCTGGCAGAGGGAGTTTGAGGATTCCTTCGAGTACCAGGAGACGGACGATCAGCTGCGGGCCATAAAGGAGATAAAGGCGGATATGGAGAGCCGTGTGCCAATGGACCGGCTGCTGTGCGGTGATGTGGGCTACGGCAAAACTGAGGTGGCACTGCGTGCAGTAATGAAGTGCGTTATGGACGGGTGCCAGGCGGCGATACTTGTGCCAACCACGGTTCTCGCTCAGCAGCACTATCAGACAGTCGCCAGGAGGTTTGCCGGCGTGCCTGTGAATGTGGAGGTGCTGAGCCGCTTCCGTACAGCCTCCCAGGTGAAAAAGGCACTGCAGGGGCTGGAGAGCGGCGACGTTGACATAGTTATCGGCACCCACAAGCTGTTGCAGAAGGATATAAAGTTCAAGAAACTGGGTCTTCTGGTGGTGGATGAGGAGCAGCGTTTCGGGGTCCAGCACAAGGAGCGGCTGAAGGAGCTCTCCCGACAGGTCGACGTGCTTACCCTCTCCGCCACACCCATACCCAGAACCCTCAACATGGCCCTTTCAGGAGTTCGGGATATGTCCACAATAGAGGAACCACCCTCTGATAGGCAGCCTGTCCAGACATACGTTATGGAACACGATTGGGGCGTGATCGCCGACGCCATACGCCGGGAGGTCTCCCGGGGCGGACAGGTATACTACCTCCACAACAGGGTCGAAAATATCGAGAGGACGGCCGCCAGGATACGCGAGCTGGTGGAGGGGGTGACTGTGGCCATCGCCCACGGGAAGATGGACGAGGAGTCGTTAAACTCCGTGATGGAGGCCATGCAGGCCGGGGATGTTCAGGTGCTGGTATGCACCACGATAATAGAGACAGGCATAGATATCCCAAATGTGAACACGCTGATAATCGAGGACGCGGACAGGATGGGCCTGGCCCAGCTCCACCAGATAAGAGGGCGCGTGGGCCGATCCAGCCGCAGGGCCTTTGCCTACTTCACGTTCCGCCGGGATAAGGTCCTCAGCGAGACGGCAGAGAAGCGGCTGGCGGCCATACGTGAGTTTGCAGAGTTCAACTCCGGCTTTAAAATAGCCATGCGCGACCTGGAGATACGCGGCGCTGGGAATATACTTGGCGCCGAGCAGTCGGGGCACATGATGAGCGTTGGGTACGATATGTACCTGAAACTCCTTGAGGAGGCCGTACACGAGGAGAAGGGCGAGAAGATATCGGAGAAGCCCGAGTGCCCGGCCGATATAGACGTGTCCGCCAATATACCTGAGAGCTACGTATCCTCCCCGGAGCAGAGGATGGACCTGTACCGGCGCATCGCACGGATACGCACAGAGGAGGACGCGGACGATATGACAGACGAGCTTATCGACAGGTTTGGAGACCCGCCCTCCAGCGTGAACGCCCTCATCCAGATAGCTCTCATGCGCGGCGAGGCCGCGGACACCGGCATATCGGAGATCTCCCAGAAGCAGGGACGGATAATATTCGGTCTTGCCGACTTCGAGATGGAGCGGGTCTCAAAGCTGTACTCACTGCCCAAGTACAAGGACCGGGTGAAGATAGAGGCTGGTACCAAGCCGGCAATATCATTAAAGCTTCGACGCGGGGAGCGGGCGCTTGACGCCGCAGTCACTTTCGTGCGCGATTATAAGGCCTCATAAAAAATTTTTGTAAAAAATATCAGATTTATATGGTACAGGTGCCGGGGAATTTGTTATAATCACAATATACCCGGGCACCTGCGGCATGTATACGCCTACAGGTGCTGTGAGGCGGAGTTAAATGTGTTCTTTATTTCTTGTGGAAGCAAGAGGAGGCGGAGATATGAGATATATTATGGCGCTGGACCAGGGGACAACAAGCAGCAGGGCGATGATATTCGATCAGGACCAGAATGTGCTGGCCGTGTCCCAGAAGGAGTTTTCCCAGTATTACCCCCGTGCCGGCTGGGTGGAGCACGACCCGGAGGAGATATGGAACAGCCAGTACACGGTTATGAACGAGGCACTCAGTGAAAGCGGCCTCCGTCCGGAGGATATAGCCGCCATAGGCATAACCAACCAGCGTGAGACAGCCATAGTCTGGGACAGGTTCACAGGGGAGCCGGTGTATAACGCCATAGTCTGGCAGTGCCGTAGGACAGCGGAGATGTGCCATGAGCTCTCAGAGCGGGGCCTTGACGACTATATCCGGTCTGTCACAGGGCTGATACCGGACCCATATTTCTCCGGCACAAAGATAAAGTGGATACTTGACAACGTTGAGGGCGCCCGGGAACGGGCCTGGCGCGGGGAGCTGTGCTTCGGCACAGTGGATTCCTGGCTCCTGTGGAAGCTCTCCGGCGGTCAGATACACGCTACGGACTACACAAACGCCTCCCGCACTATGCTTTTTGACATCCACTCGCTTAACTGGGACGAGCGGCTCTTAAAGGAACTTGACATACCCGCTTCCATGCTGCCGGAGGTCCATCCATCGGCATATAATTTCGGAAAAGCGTACGTCTGGGGCAGGGAGATACCTGTCGCCGGCGTGGCGGGTGACCAGCAGGCGGCGCTATTTGGACAGTGCTGTTTTGAGAAGGGCGAGGCCAAGAACACATATGGTACCGGCTGCTTCCTCTTGATGAACGCAGGCGATACCGCCCCGGAGAGCACCCACGGGATGATCACCACTATCGCCGCCGGTGACAGGGTGGGATATGCCCTGGAGGGCAGCGTATTTGTGGGCGGCGCCGTGATACAGTGGCTGAGGGATGAGATGCACCTTATAAACGACGCCAGGGATTCAGAGTATTTTGCCTCAAAGGTGGAGGACACCGGCGGGGTATACCTGGTGCCGGCGTTTACAGGCCTGGGGGCGCCATACTGGGACCCATACGCCAGAGGCACGATAGTGGGAATAACCCGTGGCACAAGGCCTGAGCACATAATAAGGGCCGCCCAGGAGTCCATAGCATACCAGTGCGCCGATCTCCTGGAGGCCATGGAACAGGATCTGGGCGTCAGGATTGAGGGACTTCGCGTGGACGGCGGAGCGAGCCGGGACGGCTTTTTGATGCAGTTCCAGTCTGATATACTCTCAAGGCGCCTCTACAGGCCCCTTGTCCGGGAGACGACCGCACTGGGTGCGGCGTATCTTGCCGGACTCACCGTGGGAGTATGGGATAACCTGGATAAGGTGCGCGGATTCTGGAACTGCCAGAAGGTATTTGAACCCATAATGGCAGAGGAGCGCAGGCTCAAGTATCTGGACGGTTGGCACAGGGCTGTTGAACGCAGCCTCGGATGGGTGAAAGAGTGAAAGAAGCACACTGAACCCTTCTTTGAAAATTGGAGTAAAGAGATACCGCGCCGTAAAAGCGGCGCGGTATCTCTTTATTTATCCCCAAAAACACCATTTGGCGGTATCAGCCGGACATTAATACCAGTGGAAATGCCCCGCGGAGGTCTGCGCGGAGCTGCCGGACACCTGGCCGGAGTATATGGTCACAAGATTACCGGACTCTTTCTCCCGGTAGACCACCTCGCGGCCGTTGGAGTACTGCTTGCGCCACTCGTTGTTGCTGCTGTCGTAGATTATATAGGGCATGCGGTTTAAGTCAAATTCATTTTTGGCGCTGCTCCCATACGACGTATCGCGGCCGGAGGGCTCTCTGCCGCCACCGTTTTCAGCGGCGGCACGGCCCCATGGGGAGAATGGCTCCGGTTCCTCATCGTCCTCATCCTCGTCGTCATATGCCGGTTCCTCCGGTTCCAGGGGCTGCTGCATGCGCTGGCGCTCTCTATACTTTTCCTCCCGAAGCTCCCTCTCGCGCTCCTCGTGGTCACGCTGTTCCTGCTCCTTCCATTTCTCCCACTGGGCCATAAGCGCGGCCTCGGCTTTGGGATCCACCGCCCGGCCGTCGTCATATTTCTGCCGCTGCTCCATAGCATAGTTAAGGTACTGGGCGCAGGAGGAGACGTATTTTGTCAGCATCTCCAGCCACTCTTCGGCGTAGTCCCGGGCCCGGGAGATGTCACCGGCCTTCTCATACAGGCTGCAGGCGAAGCTGAAGAACAGGTTCACCTTCAAGTCGTCCAGATATTCCTTCTCAGCGATAATATATTTTTTATCCTCCGACGACGCCTTCGTCTTATACTTCTCATAGGCAAGGTCCGCGCAGCGGGTGTAGAGTACGTACTGATACGCGGGAAAATCTGTGGTCTGGTTCGTCTGTGCGGCGGCGTACGCCCAGCGCATGGTCTTTGGTGTGCCGTAGGTCTTTCTGCCCACCTTTAGCTTTGGCCCCAGGCCCGTGTGCAGGTAGCAGACTATGTACATCCCAAGGTTGTCCTTCCAGAGCAGGTACATGAGATAACCACCCGCCAGGAAAACCACGAAGATCAGCACTAGATCGATAATGGAGCTGATCACCAAAGTGGTGGAGCTCCCGTCCCAGGCGGCAACTGCGTAGGGGATCAGCTGCAGCCAGGCGCCGAAGAACACGAGGCACACCGCCGGTAGGCACACCAGCACCACCGCCTTCAGCAAAAAGGTGTGGTTGAGCTTTGGGCCCATGATAAATCCCCAGCCAAGGCCGCCCACCCATACACCGCCGGCGGTGTACCAGGGTACGTCGTTTGTAAGGCAGTAGTACATGAAATAGACAAATACAGCCGAAAAACCCAGGCAGGCCACGGAGGTGAAAAAACTGTTGGGTGAAAAATTCACCAGGATAAGGCCCACCACTAAAAGCACCAGGCTGCCTATAATGGGAACAAGGGTACTGGCGTATTTCCCCTCCAGTATGTTGCCGTACTGCCATTTAATGAGCCAGTACGCTATGACAAAACCGACGAGCGTCAGAAGCCATCCAACGATTGGGTTCGTCTTTCTCGCCCCGCTATTCATAAAAAACACCCCTCATCTTATAATTTCCCCACCATAAGTATATCAGGAGCGAGCATGAAGTCAACGGCTTTCTGGCAACAAACTGGAAAAGACGGTGCAGACGGTATGCCGAGCAAAGGGACGTGGTGAATAACGAAACCTCACCGTTTACAAAATTCATTTCATTGGATATAATATTCACCAGCGAAAACTTATCCGCTGTTAGGAGTGAGATCGTTGATTTCAGCTTTTTCCAGGGCCCTCTCAAGCCTGCGCCGGGAGAGAGGGTTGAGCCAGCGGCAGGCGGCGTCGGAGCTGGGGATATCACAGGCGCTTCTGTCACACTATGAAAACGGGCTTCGTGAGCCAAGGCTGGAGTTTGTTGTACAGGTCTGCGACTACTATGGGGTCACGGCCGATTATATATTAGGGCGTTCTGAAAAACAGTCCTCAAGCCAGGAGCTGAAGGAACTGGCCCATGGACTCAGGGAATTGAGCCACATGGCGGACCAGCTTGTGGAGAGCAGTTCGGAAACGAAGGATAGAGACGCTTAATGTGCCAATGCGCGCCCCGCCTTGCGGGGCCCCGAGCGTGGATTTGCGCAAAAGGAGATAGATATGACAGAGCAAAAAAATATACGTAACTTTTCAATAATCGCCCATGTGGATCACGGCAAATCCAGCTCCAGGTGAAAAGCACCTGGGGACCCCAAAAATTTATATATCCTCGGCGGAAGTGAATTCCGCCTGCGACAAGGTTTTGCTGTAGCAAAACGCTTGTACGCGCAATGCGCGCCCCGCCCTGCGGGGCCCCGAGCGTGGATTTGCGCGAAAGGAGATAGATATGACAGAGCAAAAAAATATACGTAACTTTTCAATAATCGCCCATGTGGATCATGGCAAATCCACGCTGTCTGACAGGCTCATTGAGTTGTGTGGGGCGGTGCCCAGCCGGGAGATGCAGGACCAGCTTCTTGACAACATGGACCTGGAGCGGGAACACGGCATAACCATAAAGGCCAGGGCTATACGCTTGGACTATAGGGCGGGCGATGGGGAGAACTATATTCTGAATCTTATTGACACGCCGGGTCATGTGGACTTTGGATATGAGGTGTCCCGGTCCCTTGCGGCCTGCGAGGGTGCGGTACTGGTAGTTGATGCGGCTCAGGGAGTGGAGGCACAGACGCTGGCCAATACATATCTGGCCCTGGAACACGATCTGGAGATACTGCCGGTTATAAACAAGATAGACCTTCCTGCTGCAGACCCCAAGCGAGTGAAAGAGGAGATAGAGAACATCATCGGGCTTCCGGCAGAGGATGCGCCGGAGATCTCCGCAAAGGCCGGAGTAAACATACCGGCAGTGCTGGAGGAGATTGTGGCAAAGGTGCCCGCCCCAAAAGGAGACAGGGACGCACCGCTGAGGGCGCTTATCTTCGACTCACAATATGACGCATACAGGGGCGTTGTGGTGTACATGCGCCTTATGGACGGCTCCGTAAAGGTGGGAGACCGGGTGCGAATGATGGCCACGGGAGCTGAGTACGACGTGCTGGAGTGCGGCTATCTGCTGCCGAAGAGTTATGAGCCGGCCCCGGCGCTGTACGCCGGCGAGGTTGGATACTTTACCGCCTCAATAAAAAATGTGCGGGATACCCAGGTGGGAGATACCGTCACGCTGGCCGGATCCCCGGCGGCAGAACCCCTCCCGGGATACCGCCCGGCAAGGCAGATGGTTTACTGCGGCATATATACAGAGGACGGTTCAAAGTATCCTGACTTGCGTGACGCCCTTGAGAAACTGCAGCTAAACGACGCGTCTCTCTCCTTCGAACCGGAGACATCCGTTGCGCTGGGCTTCGGTTTCCGCTGCGGTTTCCTGGGTATGCTCCATATGGAGATCATCCAGGAGAGGCTTGAGCGGGAGTTTAACCTGGATCTCATAACTACGCTCCCGTCGGTTATCTATAAGGTGACAAAGACTGACGGCACAGTTGTGATGGTGGATAACCCCCACAATTATCCTGACCCGGCCTCCATATTGGAAGTCTGTGAGCCGTTCGTCTCCGCGTCCATAATCACGCCTCCCGAGTTTGTGGGCAATATCATGCCAATGTGCCAGGAGCGCCGCGGGGAGTACAGAGACATGCAGTACCTGGACACCAATCTGGTGGAGCTGCGCTACAACATGCCTCTGGGTGAGATAATCTATGACTTTTTTGACACGTTGAAGGCAAAGACCAAGGGCTACGCCTCTCTGGACTATGAATTTTTAGACTACCGGCCCTCTGAGATGGTGAAGGTCGACCTTCTATTAAATGGCGACCAGGTAGACGCGCTGAGTTTCATAGCGCACAAGGACAAGGCGTACCCCAGGGCCAGGAAGCTCTGTGAAAAGCTCCGTGAGAATATCCCGCGGCAGCTGTTTGAGGTGCCAATCCAGGCCGCGATCGGCGGCAAGATAATAGCCCGAGAGACTGTAAAAGCCCTGCGCAAGGACGTGCTGGCCAAGTGCTACGGCGGCGATATAACAAGGAAGAAGAAACTCCTTGAGAAACAAAAAGAGGGCAAAAAGAAAATGCGTCAGTTAGGTACAGTGCAGATACCTACAGAAGCGTTTATGACAGTATTGAAGCTAGACGAATAGACGATTCCGAATTGGTTCCCCCCTGGTGGCACAGCCGCCAGGGCCGAGGCGTTAAACAGATGCGCCACCGGCGCGTCTGTTTAACGCCTCGGTGGCTATGCTCAAACTAGACGAATAGACACCTCCGAATTGGTTCCCGTCCCCGAGGCGGCACTGAAGACAAATGAATAAGAGTAGCACCTTTATATTATCGCCCTGCCGGATTTGTCCGGCAGGGCGATAATATACGTAAAACGAATAATATAAGATAGAGTATAGGTATTTTATATTTCTATCCGATAGATCTATAATTAAGATAGCGAGAAGGCAGCCATCTGTGCTGTGGAATCGCGAGATTCGGCATATATGGAGGGGCAGAATTGTTTTCAAACAGTGCGCTTCGGCGGCTTATTGTGCCGCTTTTCCTTGAGCAGCTTCTGGTGGCTGCTGTGGGTATGGCTGACGTGTTTATGGTGGGTTTTGCCGGTGAGGAGGCTGTGTCAGGCGTATCTTTAGTCAACGCCTTCAACACTGTTTTCATAAACCTGTTTATGGCCTTGGCCTCAGGAGGGGCCGTTGTCATCAGCCAGTACATAGGAAAGGGAGACAGTGACAACGCCGGACGCGCCGCCAGCCAGCTTCTCACATCATCCGTTGTGTTCTCGGCGGCGGTGTCCGTTGTGGTGCTTATTTTCCAGGGACAGCTGATGCGGCTTATGTTCGGGCGCGTCGAGGAGGGCGTTATGGAGGCCTGCCTTACGTATCTGAGAATTTCCGCCTACTCTTACCCGGCGCTGGCTGTATATAACGCCGGCGCGGCCCTGTATAGGAGCATAGGTAAGACCAGCACCACCATGTATCTTTCTGTCGCGGCCAATGTTATAAATCTGGCAGGCAACTACATAGGTGTTTTTATCCTCCGTGCCGGGGTGGCCGGCGTTGCATGGCCCACGTTTATATCAAGGCTCTTCTCTGCCCTGGTTATAACTGTCCTGTGCTTTGTGGGGAGGAAGCCTGTCAAGTACTGGAGCAGGTGGCTTTTAAGGCTGGATGGCGGCATGGAAAAGATGATCCTGCGTATCGCCGTGCCTAACGGAGTGGAGAGCGGGGTGTTCCAGTTGGTGAAGGTGGCCCTGAGCAGCGTGGCGGCCCTCTTCGGAACGTACCAGATAGCCGCCAATGGCGTAGCTCAGAGCATATGGAGCATGGCGGCGCTGGTGGGCGTATCTATGGGGCCTGCCTTTATAACCGTAATAGGCCAGTGCATGGGCGCCGGAGACCCGGATCAGGCCCAGTTATACTTCAAGAAGCTGACGCGCCTCACGGTAATAGCATCCCTTATATGGAACGCTGTAATTTTCGCTCTGACGCCGTTGCTTATGACGTTCTACACCATAGAGGAGGGCACAAAGGAGCTGACCATATGGTTAGTGCTGGTGCACAACGTGTTCAATGCCTTTGCGTATCCGTTTGCAGACCCGCTTGGCAAGGGGTTGAGAGCAACGGGTGATGTGAAATTCACCACATGGATATCCCTGTTTACCACGGTGGGAGTAAGGCTTGTGTTCTCATATGTTTTGGGCGTTACTTTGGAGATGGGAGTAAACGGCATAGCCTACGCCATGTGCCTTGACTGGCTTGTGAGAGGCATAATATTCTGGATAAGGTTCAAGAGCGGGAAGTGGAGGAATTTGAAGGTTCTGCAGGCAGCTGAGGGGAAGTAAAGAGCTGTAACTGAAAAGAGAGAAGACAACAGAAAAAAGGCTGGAAATCCAA
Source organism: uncultured Oscillospiraceae bacterium (assembly GCA_944386185.1). Lineage (GTDB taxonomy): Bacteria > Bacillota > Clostridia > Oscillospirales > Oscillospiraceae > RUG626. Next base: position 203 of record CALXAF010000106.1, on the reverse strand, counting down.
GCAATGGAACAGCACCACATTTGTTAGGCAATATACCATACTGCCTAACAAATGTGGTGCTGTTCAGGATAGCTGATTTATATAATTTTAACTATGTAATCTCAGCCTGGGATATCACCCACGCTGTTGAGCACGAGCCGGGGCCTGTAGGGGTACTGCTCCATAACATCACGGGTAGTGACGCCGGTGAGCACCAGTATCGG
>CALXAF010000105.1 GCA_944386185.1 uncultured Oscillospiraceae bacterium | reverse complement strand
ATCAGAGAAGTGTTGAGGTCAAAGTGGATCTGGCGCGTATGTTTGGCGTTACCGGTGTGTCGGTGTGGCGCCTGGGGCTTATCCCCAACTATGACGACAGCGGGATATACTACAATGTGATGGACGCAATTTGGTAAAATAGGGACGGCCGAGGCCATCAGGCCTCGGCTGTTTTGCGCTAATCTGTGGGTTTACACTATTTTCCGTACATTGTATTTTGCAGAGATATAGGCCCAGTTCTGATTGAAGGGCCTCATTATGTTCCAGTATCCCACGCCAAGCAGGCCGTACTCGTCGGTGAGGGCAAGTTTTGCCTGTATGCTGCGCACGTCCTCAAACCAGACGATGTGGCGCTGTCCGTTTCTATAGTATTCATAGTATGGTGACTGGGCGGCTTCATCGAACATTATCTCGGCACCGTAGGCGGCGGCCCTGGCAACAGCTGTCTGGTTGCCGAGGCTTTCGGCTCGAGATACACCCTGCTCATATGGGAGTGTCCAGTCATAACCGTAGTTGGGGACGCCCATTAATATTTTATCTGCCGGGATCTCGCTGACGGCGTACTCAACAACTTGACGTACCTGGTTTAGAGGAGCTACCGCCATCGGGGGACCGTAGGTATACCCCCACTCGTACGTCATGAGAAGCACGGTATCGGCTATCGCCCCGATAGCTGGATAGTCGTGGGCTTCATAGAGAAGTCCAGGCTGAGCCGCGTATGTTTTCGGCGCCAGATCCACATTCAGCGTCAGCCCGGACGCGGAGAGCCGGGAGGAAGCTTTCTCCAGAAACTCAATATACGCTTTTGCGTCGTCAGGGGAGATATACTCAAAGTCAACGTCAAGCCCCAGATACCCCTTGTCAAGCATCGCGGTTATGGCATTGTCGAGTACGGTATCCTGCAGCTGGCTGTCGTTCAGGAAATTAGATATATGCTCCGTAGAGAATGTACCGCTCTCGTCAATTCCTGTCATAACCATTATCGGTGCCGCCCTGAAGGAGTAGGCGGAGGATATGAGTGAGGCGTCGTCTGGCACAATAAGCTGCCCGCTCTCCTTGAAGCCATAGGAGAATATGGCCAGATATGTCAGATATGGGAGCGCCCTAAGAAGCGTCTGGCGCTGGATGTGAGGGTACGCATACCCCTTTATGGAGATATCGCGTATTTTCCCGCCCCTGAAGGAGATGGCAAGCTGCTGCCCGGGCCTTATTGTTCTGTTGTATATAAGCTCAGGATTGTTCTGGATCAGCTCCAGAGAGGTCATGCCGTGGGAAGCGGCAATGCCGGAGATGGTATCGCCGGAACGTACAGTGTGGGTGACTGCCGGAAGCGTTATTATGATTGCCTGGCCCACTACCAGCGTCTGGTTCGGGCCTATACCGTTGTCAGACTGTATACGGCTCACAGATACGCCATACCGCCTGGCAATAGACCAGAGGGTATCGCCGGATTTAACAATATGTATCAGCATAGATTACCTCCAGATATGTTCCTAACACATTTTATTTTGAAATGAGGCATTTGTGCGCGAGAATATCAGTGGAGCATATCATATATGGGGTGATGCTTATGCTGACCGAGATAGGCTACGACAGGCTGTCTGTTGTGGAGTACGCCAGGAAATGGGCGTATTCAAGGAATCCTCGGTACTACGATTTTCACGACCTGGGAGGCGACTGCACAAATTTTGCCTCACAGTGCGTTTTCGCTGGAGTGGGTGTAATGAATTTTACACCCATATCTGGTTGGTACTACATAACAGCTAACGACAGAACGGCCTCATGGACGGGGGTAGAGTTCTTCCACGACTTTCTCGTGAATAACAGCGGCACAGGGCCATATGGATATGAGACGGATGCTGAACAGATGGAACCGGGAGACATCATTCAGTTAGGCGACAGCACGGGTGACTTTTACCATACGCTCGTGGTTGTTGCCTCACAGCCGCGGATCTATGTATCCGCACATACCCAGGACGCATTTATGCGAGCCCTGTCATCATATAGCTATGATAGAGCCCGACACATACATATTCAGGGAGGACGCATGGAGACTTGATAATAAAAATAGTCTGACCGGCAGGTCAGACTATTTTTATACAATTGTTCTTGAGGATTACACACAGCCCTGGGCTTTCATAGCCTCAGCAACTTTCAGGAAGCCGGCGATGTTGGCTCCTGCCATATAGTTTCCGGGCATGCCGTACTCCTTGGCGGCGGAGTCGCAGGAGGCGAAGATGTTCTTCATAATGTCTTTCAGCTTGGCGTCCACTTCCTCGAAACTCCAGCTGTAACGCATGGAGTTCTGGCACATCTCAAGGCCGGAGGTGGCCACACCGCCGGCGTTAGCGGCCTTGGCCGGGCCGTAGAGCATGTTGTTGGCGAAGTAAACTTCAATGGCCTCAGGGGTGGACGGCATGTTGGCACCCTCGGATACGGCGTAGCAGCCGTTGGCGGCGAGCTTCTCGGCGCTGGCCTTGTCGATCTCATTCTGAGTGGCGCAGGGCAGGGCGATGTCGCACTTTATGCTCCAGATGCCGGAGCAGCCCTCAGTGTAAGTGGAGCCGGGATGTGTGGCAACGTACTCTTTGATCCTCTTGCGCTCTACTTCCTTGAGCTGTTTGATGGCTTTGAAATCCATACCGTTGGGATCGTACACATAGCCGTTGGAGTCGGACATGGCAACGACCTTTGCACCCATCTCAGTGGCCTTCTGCAGGGCGTAAATAGCAACGTTGCCGGAGCCGGAGATGACGACTGTCTGCCCGGCAAAGCTCTTGCCGTTTGCCTTCAGCATCTCCTCGGTGAAGTAGCAAAGGCCGTAGCCTGTGGCCTCGGTACGTACCAGGGAACCGCCGTAAGTGAGTCCCTTGCCGGTGAGAATTCCGCCGGACTCGCCGGTGATCTTCTTATACTGGCCATAGAGGTAGCCAATCTCACGGGCGCCCACGCCTATGTCGCCGGCGGGGACGTCAATGTCATGGCCGATGTGGCGGTAGAGCTCAGTCATGAAACTCTGGCAGAAACGCATGATCTCGTTGTCTGACTTGCCCTTTGGATCAAAGTCGGAACCGCCCTTGGCGCCGCCCATTGGGAGGGTGGTGAGGCTGTTCTTAAAGATCTGCTCAAAGCCCAGGAACTTGATGATGCCCAGATAGACGGAGGGGTGAAGCCTGAGGCCGCCCTTATAGGGGCCGATAGCAGAGTTGAACTGGATGCGGAAGCCGCGGTTCACCTGGATCTTGCCGTTGTCATCAACCCAGGGTACGCGGAAGATGATCTGGCGCTCCGGCTCCACGATACGCTCTACCACGTTTGCCTCAACAAGGTCCGGGCGGGCGTCAATGACAGGCTCCAGCGTCTCCAGAACCTCGGTCACGGCCTGGATAAACTCAGGCTCTGAGGGGTTACGGCGCTTGACAGTCTCAAGCACGTTCAGAAGGTACTGATTCTTCATTTATACAGCCTCCAAATAAAAAAATATTAAACAAGTTAAAAAATGGAAAATACGGCAGAGACAGCGCAGACGAATCTGCGACGTCTTTGCCGTAAATCATGTGATATTTTATAACACAAGGAAATGCTTGTCAAGGGCAATATGATTAAAAATGAATTTTTATATTCCAAAGACTGCAAAATTGTAGCGCGCTTTATTATGCTATAACATTTACCGCGGCGCAATCGAGGCCTTAAATGCCAGTACATTTCCACCGGGCGCTTTTTATTGACAAGCGCGGCGGGGTAAAATATAATTAATCAAAGTTAGATAATGTATTGTGGGCGTCCTTTGCGCGGCTTTGGGTGAAGAACCGCCGTCGGGAAGCCCCTTTGTTTTTGAAAGGAGAAAGGGCATGTATTCATATGAAGACATCATGTCATATATCCAGGAAGAAAATGTGAAGTTTATAAGACTCGCTTTTTGTGACATTTTTGGCCGTCAGAAAAACGTGGCCATAATGCCGGAAGAGCTGGAGCGGGCATTTAAGAGCGGAATTTCATTTGATGCCTCAGCTATACGTGGATTCGGAGGTGCTGTCAGATCAGATATGTTCCTCCACCCGGACCCGTCAACGCTTATGGCTCTCCCATGGAGGTCCATGAACGGCAGTGTTATACGCATGTTCTGTGATATACGCAGGCCCGATGGAAGCCCGCTTGAGCAGGATAGCAGGTATATTTTGAAAAAGGCTGTGGAGTATGCCGGAAATAAGGGGATCACCTGCAATTTCGGATCAAAGTTTCAGTTTTACCTCTTTGAGACTGATGAACGTGGAGAACCAACCCATATACCATTCGACAAGGCAGGCTATCTGGATATAGCCCCCTTGGACAAAGGAGAGAATATGCGGCGGGAGATATGCATAACCCTCTCCGAGATGGGAATACACCCAGAGAGTTCCCACCACGAAGAGGGACCGGGACAAAATGAGATAGATTTCCGCTACAGTGATGCCATATCTGCGGCAGATAACGCTTTGACGTTCAAGGGAGTTGTCAGGACAATAGCGAAGTCAAACGGACTGTACGCGAGCTTTGCTCCAAAGCCGATAAAAGGGAAAAGCGGAAACGCCATGCATATAAATATCTCTCTGAATGGAGATGGAGCGGATCAAAAGATCTACAGTTTCATGGCCGGCATAATGGAACACATAAGGGAGATCACGGCGTTTCTTAATCCGTCGGAGACATCATATCAGCGGTTTGGGGAGATGCGTTCTCCACAGTATATAACCTGGTCCAGAGAGAATAGATCACAGCTCATCCGTGTGCCGGCGGCACAGAGTGAGCACACCAGGATAGAACTCAGGTCTCCGGATCCAGGAACAAACCCATATATCGCTTATGCGCTTTTGATATACGCGGGAATGGATGGAATAGAGCGGGATCTTCAACCGGACAAACCGGTAGACATGGATCTATATGGCGCGGGGGACGATGTGACGGGCAGGTTTAAAAAGCTGCCGCTGTCATTTATGGAGGCGTCAAAGGAGATGAAGGAAAGCCAGTGGGTAAAGAGTCTGCTTCCGGAAGAGTATGTAAAAATGTATGGATGAGTATTGGGATGTGACATCCACATTTTAATAGGAGGGAGGTACTGATGCCGGAGATGGATAAAAGCAGTGTAATGCTGGTGACATCTTCCCAGAAAACAGCGCAGGCATTTGCGGCTCTGCTGCCGCAGGAAAGGTTTTGCCACATAAGAGTGTTTGCCAGCGCCGGCGAAGCGCGGCGGGCAATGCTTGATACTCCCTCTGACGTTGTTATAATTGATACGCCGCTTCGTGACGACTTTGGAGTCCAGCTGGCGCTGGATCTCTCAAGAGATGTGATGACCGGAGTTTTGCTCATCGTTAAATCGGAACAGTATGAGCATGCGTATTACAGGACAGTTGAACATGGGATCCTTACGATATCAAAGCCGTTGGATAAGAGCTATATGCTCCAGTGCCTGGGCTTCCTGGAGGCTGTCAGCTACAAGCTATTCCAATTGAAAAAAAAGAGTGAGTCCCTTGAGAAACGTATGGAGGATATCGCCCTTGTGAACAGGGCGAAGCTCCTTCTCATAGAGAGATATAAAATGAGCGAGGCAGACGCCCACAGGTATATTGAGAAGACAGCCATGGATCGCTGTGTTAAACGCGGAAGCGTAGCAAAAAAGATAATTGATGAATTGGGGAAGGCAAAGGATCAAGCATGAACAGAGAGAACATAGTTATATTAGATTTTGGCGGGCAGTATAATCAGCTCATCGCCCGCAGGGTCAGGGAGTGCAGGGTGTACTGTGAGGTAAAACCGTACACCACGCCGCTGAGTGAAATAATGGCCATGGGGCCATCAGGTATCATCTTCACCGGTGGCCCGGCCAGCGTGTATGCAGACGGCTCGCCGAAGGTGGATCCGGAACTATTCGACCAGGGCATACCAATCCTTGGAATATGCTACGGGTGCCAGCTGATGGCTCAGGAACTTGGCGGAAGCGTTGTGCCTGCGGAGAGCGATACGGCCAGGGAGTATGGTAAAACAGATACGGTGTTCGATCTATCCTGCGCGCTGTTCTCGGGTATACCGGAGAAGAGCATCACCTGGATGAGCCACGGGGATTATATGGAGAGGGTTCCCGCTGGATTTAAAACCGTTGCCTGGTCCAAGGCCTGCCCGACAGCGGCAATAGCCGATGAGAGCAGGGGCTTCTTCGGCGTGCAGTACCACCCGGAAGTAAATCATACCCAGTACGGTACAGATATGATCAGAAACTTCCTGTACAATGTGTGTAAGGTTAAAGGCGACTGGACAATGGGGAACTACAAGGACACCGCGATATCTGATATCCGTGAGAAGGTGGGCTCGGGGAAGGTGCTGCTGGCACTCTCCGGCGGCGTGGACTCATCTGTTGCCGCGGCGCTTCTTGCTGAGGCGGTTGGGAGCCAGCTCACATGCGTATTTGTGGACCACGGCCTTATGAGGAAAAATGAGGGCAACGAGGTTGAGGCCGCCTTTAAAAAGTGGGATATAAATTTTGTCAGGGTAAACGCGGAGACAAGGTTCCTTCTAAAACTCGCCGGGGTTACTGAGCCGGAGAGAAAGAGAAAGATTATAGGCGAGGAATTCATACGCGTATTTGAGGAAGAGGCGAAGAAGATAGGGGCTGTTGACTATCTGGCCCAGGGCACTATATACCCGGACGTCATTGAGTCTGGAGCGGGAGACGCTGCGGTAATCAAGAGCCACCACAATGTCGGTGGACTTCCGGACTTTGTGGACTTTAGGGAGATCATCGAGCCCTTAAGGCTCCTCTTTAAGGATGAAGTTCGCCAGTTGGGACGAGAGCTTGGCCTTCCTGAGTACCTTGTGACACGCCAGCCGTTCCCAGGCCCTGGCCTCGCAATACGCATACTTGGCGATATAACGAAGGAGAAGGCAGATACCCTGCGGGAGGCCGATGCGATATTCCGCGAGGAGATAGCAAAGGCAGGGGAGGATAAAAATTTGAGCCAGTATTTTGCGGTCCTAACGAATATGCGTTCCGTGGGAGTCATGGGCGACGGACGTACCTATGACCATGCGCTGGCGCTCAGGGCAGTTGTCACCGACGACTTTATGACTGCGGATTGGGCAAGGATACCATATGAGGTCCTGGACAAAATATCTACCAGGATAGTCAATGAGGTGCCGGGGATAAACCGAATAGTCTACGATATTACCTCAAAGCCGCCGGCTACAGTGGAGTTCGAATAATTGGATGCCTTAACCTTTTGAAACGGTATGAATCAGGGCTACGGTGGGCTTTCATAGGCAGGTTTCAAGAGTATGCACGCTCACAGGAGAATGAAACTACAAGAGATCAGTGCTTTTCGTCCAGAAAGAATGGCAAAAAGGTAATTCAGGCAGCTTTTGCCGCAAGCATATGTACACTTTTTGAAACAAACTTAGATTGTTATTCATCCAACGGAGGAACTGATATGAAAGAAAAGATTATTATTGAAGAATACGCAGGGAAAATCATAGAGTCATTGCCAAAAGGTATCCTCCTAAATTCACAGTATACAAAGTTTAACAGCATGGTGATTGGATGGGGTGGGCTTGGCACTGTATGGGGAAAACCCACATTTACGGTATATGTCCGAGAGCACCGATATACAAAAAAACAACTAGATGAATCTGGAGAATTTACGATCAGCGTTCCAATGGATGGAATAATTCCGTCCGTAGCAAAAATATGTGGCACGCAATCTGGACGAGATATAAACAAAGAACAGACAGCGCATTTGACTCTAGAACCTCCGGAAGTGGTTCATGTACCTGGAATCAAGGAGTACCCGCTTACGCTGGAATGTAAAATTTTATATGCTCAAAGGCAGGAACTGGAAAGAATCCCTGAAGATATAAGAGTAAAGATGTATCCGCAGAATGTTGACGGGACGTACTATATGGCAAACCGTGATGCGCATACTGCATATATTGGTGAGATAGTCGCGGCCTATATGATAAGATGAGGCTTAAATTTGAAAAAACTAGGGTTACAGGAACTGCCAATGGCTGAAATAAATGTCGCATTTCGTATACAGCTACGGACAAGTGTTTAGAACAACGTTGTTACCAGGGGTACGATAAGGATAGTGGCATATCGAAAGAATTAAACAGCATCAAGTTAGCAAAACGAAATGTTTAAAAATGAAAGCTGCTCTTGCAAGTGAGAATGAGTATTTAGCGCTATAAGTTTATATTTTTAATGGATTTAGGGAAACTTTACTGATTTTCAGTTTGTTTATCTGGAAACCAGTAAAGTTTCCTCATTTTTTGCTGTTATTCCGGCAGTAATATTCCTATAGCCTAAAATTCGTACAGATATACGAAAAGTCGGCCACAAATGAGGTAAAAATTCCCTTATTCTTATAATTGAGGAGGGGAATCCTTTGGAAAGAAAGAAAAAGCTGTCGGAAACCCTCAAGAGAATACAAAAAGAGAGAGGATTATCCTTATCCGAATTCGCGAAAGATCTGGACATCCCAAAATCGACACTGCAGTATATATTAAAAACAGGAGATACGTCTTTAGATACCTTCATACATATTTCGGACAATCTGAAACTCACGCCAAACGAGCTCCTGGGATATGATACGGGATCCCAAAATATAGAAGAACAGATGAATCAGATAGATAAGTATTCACGCATGACTACTGAAGATCAGGAAAAAGCGCGGTACCATGTTAATGCTTTTATGGAGTTGTTCAAAAATGACGAAGAATGAATTTTCTGATGGAGAGTACATGCCATACATATATGAAATTCTCCACAGCCTTGGCGTGACGGCGAACTATACGGGTTTCTTCCAGACATCATATGCGGTATATCTTGCGGTGAAACGTCCTGAGAGCCTTTTGATGGTAACGAAATGGCTGTATCCTGAGGTGGCCAGGCATTTCAATACCACATGGCGCAGCGTGGAGAGAAATATTCGCACGGTTTTGTCTATCGTATGGGACCTTGGGCGGGTAAGGCTTGAGGAACTTGCTCACTGTACGCTGACCAGAAAACCTACTGCGTCAAAGTTTTTGGCAATACTTTCGTCGGCCATAGCGGCAGGCTATGAAAACAGGTAACAAAAAAGAGTGAAGACACGGCACATGTCTCCACTCTCTATAATGCATTAGCTCATCCGCCAGTACGGGAGCCTATTTTTTGTGCTTTATCCCTGTTATCAAGCATACAATGGCGGCGATTATAAGCGCAGCCATTATCGTCACAAAAATATTACCCGTCAGATATGGTTCGTGGTTCCAGTCGGAAAAGTTTGCTCCATAAGGATTGAACAGGTCGTAACCCTTTATTACGTCCCATCCATTTGCCGCGGCAATTAGTTCAACACCACAGGGGGCGAGCCATATATAAAGGGCGGTAACAAAAAAGGAGGCGGACACGCGGAACCATCTCCCAATTGGCAGGTAGCGCAGGCACAGCAGCATAAGCCATGGCCAGAGCATGCCCAGAAGCATGAGGGGGTATGCCTCACTCCACAGATACCGGGCACCGGCGACAGGTATAAGGGCGGCAAGAAGCACGGTGACTATGGCAAGCCAAAGGAGAGCCTTGTGATTTTGAACTTCATTAGGCAGGGGGACCTGCCGGATCACCAGGGGCAGCAGCAGTATTGCTGCTCCCAAAAGGACGCCAAGGGCCGCTGTAAAAAACCAGTCTTGCCTGGCCCTCAGGCAGCACACGCCCAGTAGTGCCAGCAGGAGGAATATGGAGGCTAAGACGTATAGAAGTGCTTTCCGATGTTTAAAAGAGCCCGGTAGGGGGATCCTTCTGAGAATATACGCGCCAAGCAACAACCATAGTCCAAACAGAGTACCCAACGCGGCCGGAAGGAACCAGTCGCCGCCGGTGGAAAGGCAGACCGCGCCATAGAGCAGGCACAGAGACAGCATAACCCCCATACACGACGCAGCCCCGCCCATCCGCTCCGGTGCCAGTGCCGGCAGCAGCGTGAGGCTTGCGGCGATGAAGAGTGAGGCGGCAACGATGAGCGACCAGCCAAAGTTCCCGCCATCTGCCAAATCACATATGAGACATGTGATTATAGTGCCGCCATAGAGCACATACTGTACAAGCTTATAATTTCTGGATATGCGCCGGTAGCGGGCCGCCAGCCGTTCGGCGTTTCTGGCCTCTATATCCTCACTTGCAGTGAGAAGCTCATGCTCACTGACACCCAGTATTTCACAGATATCGCGTATGAGAGTGATATCAGGATAGCTGAGGCCACGCTCCCATTTACTTACAGCAGAGTCAGTTACAAAGAGCTTGTCGGAAAATTCCCGCTGTGTCATACCGAGGGCACGGCGCCTCTGGGTTATAAACTCGCCGAAGGTCTTTTTTGATTCGTTTTTCACGATGTATATCTCCCTTCACATAGGGTCCCGGGCCTGATTGCAGGATAGCCCTGTGGCGGGCGATTTGTCAATATTATTGACGCGGATAAGCTCTCGACCATCTGGAAAGTCAAGGAACCATGCGGCTTTTGGGGACTTAGGCAGTTGAAACAATTATTTTGATTTGTTACAATATGAGTACCCGATATGTTGAGCGAGATATGCGGAAAATGGGAAGAGATTAAATAGAAAGCATGAGATCTGGTTTATGAGACGCATTATAAGGAAAGCGGAGAAAGTGCTCCAGCGCATAATAGACAGAGCAATGGGCGGCGGGCTTATGCAGGAGGGTACGGCGGCACAGGGGGAGAGATATGTGACGCCGGGAATCTCAGACGTTATACGCCTGTCCGGCGCCGAGGGTTGTGTACTGCTGGAGAATGACGGAGTATTGCCATTGAGCCTCCCGGAGAGCATCGCCGTTTTCGGCCGGTGCCAGCTGGACTGGTTTTACGTGGGTTATGGCTCAGGAGGCGATGTACATCCTCCCTACAAGGTAAACCTTATCGATGGCCTCGATAATGCCGGCGCCAGATATGATAAAATCCTGGCGGACATATACCGCAGGTGGACATCAGATGAGAGATACAAAGCTGATAATGGCTGGTGGGGACACTGGCCCAGAAACTACCCTGAGATGCCGCTGGATGAACGGCTTGTGAAGGGTGCCTCGGAGCGATCCAAGACGGCCGTGGTGGTTATTGGCAGGGCGGCAGGCGAGGACAGGGAGAATGTGCTGGAGAAGGGCAGCTACTATCTGACTGACGGCGAGAGGGATATGCTGGACCTGGTCACAGGGCAGTTTGAGCACACGGTTGTTATCCTGAATATTGGCAATATCATAGATATGGGCTGGATAAAGGAGTACGGCGGAAGGCTGTCCTCGGTTCTTATTGCCTGGCAGGGCGGTATGGAGAGCGGCAACGCGGTGTGCGATGTGCTCTATGGCAAGGTCTCGCCCTGCGGAAAGCTGCCGGACACAATATCGGTGGAGTATGCAGATTACCCATCGGCTGCGAATTTTGGAGGGCGCCGCTTTAACGAGTATGCAGAGGGGATATTTGTAGGATACAGGTATTTTGATTCAAAGGCGCCGGATAAAATACTGTACCCCTTTGGATATGGCCTGAGCTACACCAGCTTTCAGGTAGAGCCGGTGAAATTTTCAAGGACATCGGGAATATCCGTGACGGTTGATGTGCGGAACACCGGGGCTTTCCCTGGAAAAGAGGTGGTGCAGCTGTTTGTATCCCAGCCGGAGGGGAGGCTTGAGAAGCCTAAAAGAGTTTTGGCAGCCTTTTGTAAGACGCGGGAGCTGGCGCCAGGGGAGAGCGAGCGGGTCACGCTCGGCTGCGGGGACAAGTATCTCGCCTCCTACGATGAGGGGTTACATGCCTTTATCCTTGAAGCCGGAAGATATGCTTTTACGGCAAACGGAGTAGACGTGGGGGAATTCTGCCTGGAGGACCAGGAGATTGTCGAGATGTGCGAGAGGGTCTGCTCTCCGGAGGTTGACCTCAGGTCACGCATACTGGATAGGATGCCGGAGGCCTACAGTAGCACATCAGAAAAGCAGGTATCCTTTGAGGATGTGATGGACGGCAGGGCGGAGCTCCGGGAATTTATAGCGCAGCTCAGTACCCGGGAGCTTGAGGCGCTGACACGTGGACATGGAATGATGGGGTCGCCCCTTGGGACGCCCGGGAATGCAGGGACGTTTGGCGGGGTCATACCGTCGCTCAGGGAAAAGGGGGTGCCGCCGATCACCTGCTGCGACGGCCCGGCGGGAATACGCCTCCAGAGATACTGCTCACTGCTGCCGTGTGGGACGGGACTCGCCGCCACCTGGAATACAGACATAGTCTCTAAGCTCTATGGCCTTGTGGGGACTGAGATGCGGCACTACGGTGTGGACATACTGCTGGCCCCTGGAATGAACATCCACAGGAACCCGCTGTGCGGGAGAAACTTTGAGTATTTTTCCGAGGATCCGGTGCTCACAGGCAAGATGGCCGCAGCGGTGGTCAGGGGGATAGAGTCCCGGGGGGTGGGCAGCTGCCCAAAGCATTTTGCCTGCAACAACCAGGAGACAAACCGAAACAGAAATGATTCGAGGGTCTCTGAGCGCGCGCTCCGGGAGATCTACCTGCGCGGCTTTGAAATATGCGTGAAGGAAGCGCGGCCAATCTCAATAATGACGTCTTACAACAAAATAAATGGGGTGTGGAGCCACTATAACTATGACCTTGCGACAACTATCCTGCGAAGGGAGTGGGGATATGATGGCATGGTCATGACTGACTGGTGGATGCGCAGGGCGAGGTGCCCGGAATTCCCAAAGCTCAGGGATAATGCCTACAGGGTACGGGCACAGGTGGATGTACTCATGCCGGGCGATACGAGTCACATTGCAAAGAGATACCGCTCCGACGGGACGCTTCTCGGCACATTGGGAGAGCGGGACGGGTTGACGCTTGGCGAACTCCACAGGACGGCCCATAATGTGCTGCGGCTCATAATTCGGATGAACTGTCAGATTAGGGATTCAATAAGGTATGATGATTAAACTCTTGGAGGGAAGCATATGGAACAGGAAAGCATCAAACACCCGGAGAGAAGATATGGCATGTGCTCAATCTGCTGTGACAATTGCCAGAGACGCGGTGAGTGCAGAGGATGCATCGAAACGGAAGGCCGCCCATTTGGCGGTAGATGTATAGCGGCCGAATGTATTAAAGAGGGGGGGATTGAGACTTTTTTAAATCTTAAAAGACAGCTCATAGATGAATTCAACTCAATTGGCATAGAGGGACTTGAACTGGACGACCTTAATTTTTTAAATGGATTTTATGTAAATCTAGAATATGTCCTGCAGAATGGTCAAAAAGTTAAGTTCCTGATCGATGAGAATATTTATCTTGGCAATCAAATTGAGATACCTGGAGACGACAGGTGTATTGGAGTTGTTTCTGATGGATATTTCTTGTTTGTATGCAAATATGGCTGTAATGGAGCAGAACCTGAAGTTATTTATTATACCAAGAGGCTTATGAAAGAACAATAATGTTATAAATGCTGTAATTGGTGATGCTACGACCATGATATACAGCTGGATATTATAAAAGACAGTTATTATGCAGATGTGTTTTCCATGTGAAAGACCGTAGAAAATAAAAGACTGTATCCCTTATGTGTATTTTTGCATAAAAAGGGATACAGTATTTTTATTATTGAGATTCTATGTTCCGGCGCTGACGTGTTCACGCTTGAGCCAGCGGAGGGTGTCGCGTATAGTGAAACGCAGATCACGCGGCCTGTAACCCAATTCGGCGGTGGCCTTGTCGTGATCGAAACGGTCATTTGTTGTGAGGGTATACAGTGAGTACTTTGTATATAGGGCCCGTTTGTGGCGGAGCCGTGCGCCAAAAGAGAGGAACGGTTCAGCGGCTTTAGCCATCCACATAGGCAGTACAGGGAGACGTTTACCAAGGCCCTCGGCCCGTACCATATCTAAAAGCTCCTTTATCTCATAGTGCCTGTTGGAGAGAATGTAACACTGGCCGCTCCGGCCTTTTTCAGCCGCTGCAAGGCATCCAGCGGCTACATCTCTTACATCCACAAAGTCATATCCGCCCCGTACACAGGCCGGCAGCTTATTGGATATATAGTCCCGTATCAACTGTACCAGGTGATT
>CALXAF010000104.1 GCA_944386185.1 uncultured Oscillospiraceae bacterium | reverse complement strand
AATTTATCATAAACTAACTACCTCTCGGCAGGAAACATCATCCCACCATCTTGCAATTTTATCATATTTATTTTGTCATGTAAATAGCAACAATGAGAAGTTCAAGGTATTTTTAACGATTTTTGCTGGCATCATGACAACAGCTTACAGATATAGGAGCGCCAGCACTATAATGGCAAATACCGCGGCCATAATTATAAGCACCCGGTCCTGGTAAATGACCTCCACCGGGTCCCCATCGGAGCTGCCCTCAACGGTCATGCTGTACTTTAAAAGCACGCATATCACAAGGGGCACCGTCCACATAAGCCCTTTTATTTGTGAGTCCACGCTCCACAGGGAGTAGAACACTATCGACAGTGCCAGGCATATCTGCATGTTCTTATCGAGAAAGTCGTAGCTGTAAAACTGCAGTACCCGGCGGGAATCCTCCTTCGAGGTTTTCAGCTCCCCCCGGCGTTTCCCCAGCCCCAGATAGAAGGACAGGGACGTGACGGTAAGATAGAGCCAGCCGGATATCTCCACGCCTGTCACCAATGCCCCGAAGAGCACCCTCAGCAAAAATCCGGCCACAAGTATGGCGATGTCCAATATGGGTATATCTTTAAGCCCCATACTGTACCCGACGTTCAACACAAGGTATGCCGTAAGGCACAGCCAGCCCTCCAGCGGGAAGCGGCATATCAGGCCCAGCGCCGCCACAATCACCGCCAGGACTGCCGCCAGCAAAAGCGCGCCGTGCACAGGCACCGCGCCGCTGGCTATCGGGCGGTTGCGCTTTTTCGGGTGCTGCCGGTCCCGCTCCGCGTCGCGGATATCGTTTATAATATACACTATCGAGGCCAGGGCGCTGAAAGCCGCAAATCCCCCCAATGTTCTCCACAGATACTCCGGCGACGTGAGCCTGCCGCTGAAAACCAGCGGCAGCAGCACCAGGATATTTTTAATAATGTGCTTCGGCCTCAAAAGCCTTATATAGTCTCTCAAATTCTCACCTCGAGATAAACTCCGCAAGGGACATGTAGCCCGGTATGTTCAGTGTGAGCTCCCCCAGAAGGTAGCACCACAGGAACCCCTCGGATACCGTCCTCTCCCGCTTTGCCGCGCCGTCACCTGTCATTGACATTGAGACGATAAGCACCTGGGCCGGCAGATGGTGCAGGGAGTATAGGAACCCCTCCTTGAGCCCGTACTGCATAACCCCGTGGAAAATAAGGTTGAAGATCAGGACCGCCAGGGGCGCGTATATCATTTTCTCCCTGCGGCACCGCACCACGGTAAAGATAAGCAGCGCCAGCCACAGTGCCGACAGCACCACAATGAAGATATTGGCTGACGGCAGGAATGAGAGGGCGTCACCCTTAAAATCACCGAAAGGCGACTCCATAGCCGTATCTATATAGAACGCCGTGGAGCCGAAGAAGATAAAGAACACCCTCTTTACCGTCTCAATGAGCCCAAAGTGATCGCTGTAGTTTTTACCGCTGTTTATGCCCCCGGATATGACCTGCGCGAAAAAGTCCCGGCCTATGGGCGTTATAAGTGTCACAAGGCAGAAAGCCGCGCCGCCTATGGCGAGTGTCAGGAACCGGCGCTTCCAGTTCCCTCCGGAGAAAACGACAACAATAGCCCATATTATTGCGTTTGTGATAGTCACGCCGGCAGTCAGCACCCCTAAGATTACCGTCACCGGCATGTTCTGCCGCCTTGAATAGTAAAAGGTCATTATTATAAGCAGCGCCGACAGTATATAGCTCTCCGCCACAAACGTATAGAACAGCGTTGAGAAAGCCAGGGCGTATATGGAGCAAATAAGCAGGCTCTGGCGCTGCCCGAGCCCGTACTGAACCCTCAGTATCCTCTCTAAGTATATTGTGGAGAGCACCGACGCGCACATCTGCATCGCCACGATGAGCGCGTAGTGGCTCCTGTAGCTTATAACTCCGAACACCAGCCGCTCCAGGCTTGTGAACAGCCAGCCGAACACCACCAGCAGAGGGTGCTTTATTATCCTTGGCGACGTGTCCATCTGGGTTGAGAAAAACCCGGTGGAGTAGTAGACATCGTCTGCGGAAAACAGCCGGTCGTTGTGGGCGTTCCCCACGTCGTAAAAGGGCGTGTCCCACAGGAGCAGGAATATTACCGCGTATATGACCGCAAGGCCCGCAAAAAACCCGATCCTGGCTCCCAGGGCCCGGCGTGTCCCTCTCTCAGCCATTTTCCGCCTCCCACTTCTCCAGCGGCACGTATGTTACGGACAGATCCCCCGGCGTCTCGTAGTAGTACCTGTACTCCACCTTCTCAGGGTCCGGCTCCCACAGCCAGCTGCCATTCGGATACGTGGGCAGCTCCACCTCCCGCTCCCCTGCGTCCATGGCCTCCTCAATAAGCTCCACACGCTGAGTCTCGGCCGAGTGCACCGGCAGGTAAACATACGCCACCCACACTATGACGGCGGCCGCCAGCAGTGACGGCACTACCCAGCGCACAGCGCCCGGAAGCTTATATAATGGCAGGGCCACCAGCATGTTCCCCGCCGCCACCAGAAGGAATACATAAGATAGATATAGGCACCTGGGCCCTATCGGCTGCACGAACAGCAGCGGGAACGCCGAGACGGCGGCGCTGACTATCAGGAATAATGCCTGATACTTCCTCCCCCTGTCCGGTATCCACCTCCAGCAGCCCCAGAGCAGCGCAAGTCCCCAGGCAGCCGCTACTATCGGGTTTAGTGCCGGAAGTATGGCGGTATAACAGTTTACCGCAAAATATGCGCAGCCCGCCAGAAGGGCCGCCGCCGCAACGTAGTCGTGCCAGGCTTTCTTTATCCTCGCAAACAGTATTATACCAAGAGCCGTGAAGGATAAAAACAGCACCGGGCAGCCGGAGATGAAGTAAGTCAGAACCTCCCGCTGGTTCTCCCTTGCCGTGGCTATAAGTCCCGAGAGGCCATTCACAAGCCCGGTCTTGTAAGCTCCGGTGTCCGTCATGACTATGCCGTACGATGGGGACAGGAACAGCAGCGCCGCCCCCGCCACAGTGCCGGCGAAAAAGCAGAGCAGCGCCGGGGAAGGCCTCCTTTGCTTTATCCAGTCCCAAACCAGCAATACTGCGGCCATGAACAGGGCGCATACAGTATAATTCTCCATGAAGAGCTGGGAGACAAATCCCAGGGCAAAGAGGGCCAGGGCCCTCCACGCCCCCTTCGGCACCGGCTCCCCATTGAATACATCCCTCACAAGCCACAGCGCTGTGAGCAGTGTCAACACAGGAGGCACATAGTTGAAGTACCCAGCGGCCCACGGGTATATCTGCCTGAACATCTCCCGCGGCAGCGCCAGCACTGCCGCAAATGAGATAAGCAGCCCCTTCAGGGATTTAGAGCCTGAGACACGTGCCGTCATATATACGACTCCAAATGTTATAAGGCTCCTCATAAGCTCCCGCAGGAGTTTCCTTCCCCCGGCGGAGTAGGCCAGTATATTCCCAAGGATCCGGCCGTTCGTGGTCTCCCACTGCTCCACAACCTTATTCATAAGGTCGCCAAGGCCGCCCAGCTGCAGTCCTAGATCCTCCCTGAACCAGTCGTCGCCGGTCACTGGGAAGAGCCAGCACAGGCCCAGCAGGGCCAAAAACAAAACCGCCATCCCGGCATACCGGACGCGGCTATCTTCTGTTATGCGCACAGGTACACTCCCCTTTTCATGCGTCAGAGGCAGCTTCCCTCTGAGAATATAAAAATTATACCTAAATATCTGGAAAATATCAATCCCATATAGGATAGTCACCGGCAGTACGTGTCCCGCTTTCTTCTTGAAAAGCCCTGTCCCTACAGGTATAATAAGGTATATATAATGTAAAAATGGAGGGGCGAAAATGGTACAGCGCGTCCGTTCCTTTGGCCTTGCCGGAATACAGGGCTTCCACGTCTCTGTGGAGTGCTCCATCTCCAACGGGCTGCCCGGTTTTGACATAGTCGGCCTGCCAGACGCGGCAGTCAAGGAGTCCCGCGAGCGGGTGCGCTCCGCCATCCGCAGCTGCGGGATGCGCTTTCCGGCCTCACGGGTCACGGTGAACCTTGCCCCGGCGGACAGGCGCAAGGCCGGATCACTATACGATCTGCCGGTGCTTCTCAGCGTCCTGGCCGCGTCAGGCGGCATAGGCGCACTTCCAGACGACGCCGCCTTCCTGGGGGAGCTGTCCCTGTCCGGCGAGCTGCGGCCGGTGGCCGGCGTCCTGGCCATGGCGCTTTGGGCTGAGAAGAGCGGTATAAAGTCCGTCTTTGTACCTGCTGTCAATTCCCAGGAGGCAGCATACGCCGGATCCCTCACCGTGTACCCGGTGTCCACCGTGACAGAGCTCCTTGAGCACCTGGCAGGCAGGGCGCCTATATCTCCCGTCACCGGTGTGGAGCCCTCTGTATCCAGTTTCTACCCTGTGGACTTCTCTGAGGTGAAGGGGCAGGAGAGCGCCAAACGCGCCCTGGAGGTGGCTGCCGCCGGCGGCCACAATATCCTGATGGTGGGTCCTCCCGGCTCCGGGAAGAGTATGCTGGCAAAGCGGCTTCCCACCATACTGCCGGACATGAGCCGTGCAGAGCGGCTGGAAACCACCGCCATATACTCTGTGGCCGGGAAAACCATGGATGGCGGGCTTGTAAAAAGCCGCCCGTTCCGCTCACCTCACCACACCCTCAGCTACTCCGCCATGGCCGGCGGGGCACAACTGCAGCCAGGCGAGCTGAGCCTGGCACACAACGGCGTGCTCTTCTTGGACGAGCTCCCCGAGTTCCACAGGGACGTTATTGAGTGCCTGCGCCAGCCCCTCGAGGACCAGACGGTGACCATCTCCAGGTCTGCCGGCACAGTCTCCTACCCCAGCCGCTTTATGCTGGTCTGCGCTATGAACCCATGCCGCTGCGGCTGGTACGGCAGTCCGGACCACCAGTGCACATGCTCCGAGGCCTCCGTCCGCGCCTACAGGCAGAAGGTCTCCGGCCCGCTTATGGACAGGATAGACATACACGTGCTTTTGCCGGCAGTGGACTTTGACAAGCTCCGGGACCGCTCCCCCGGGGAGCCCTCCTCCGCCATAAAGGCCCGGGTGGAGAGCGCCCGGCAGATACAGCGGGAGAGGTACGCCGGCCAGGGCGTGGAGACTAACGCCCATGTGCCGCCAAAGCTTCTGCGGGAGGTGACGCACCTATCAGACGAGTGCGAGAGATTAATGCGCGACGCCTTCGCCGCCATGGGCCTCACCGCCCGCTCCTATGACAGGATCCTCCGTGTGGCCCGGACAATAGCCGACCTTGCGGGCGGCGGTGATATCGCCCCTGGGCACATAGCCGAGGCGCTGCAGTATAGGAACCGTTCGGGAGATTCCCGCTGATATCGTCCACCTGCAAAATATCCACCGTTTACGAAAGGACACCGCCTATGAGCCTTTTTACCTGCCCCATATGCTCTCTGCCGCTCATCCGTGAGGGGCAGGTCTACCGGTGCTCCGAGGGGCACTGCTACGATGTGTCCCGGGAGGGGTATGTGAACCTGCTCCCCGCCAACCGCAAGCACTCGAAAAATCCCGGGGACGATAAGGCCATGGCGGCCTCCCGCGCACGCTTCCTGGATGGAGGCTGGTATTCCCCGCTCCGTGATGCCCTGTGCTCCCTGGCAGTCCGCCATATGCCTGATGGCGGCGCTTTTTTGGACGCCGGGTGCGGCGAGGGCTACTACACCCAGGGCATATTCTCGGTCCTAGCCGGCTCAAAGGGCTCCTTTCGCCTGTCCGGCATAGACATATCGAAGTCCGCGCTCAAAATGGCGGCGCGCCGCGTGCCGGATGGCGAATTTGCCGTGGCCTCGGTATACCGTCTGCCTGTATCCTCTGACAGCATCAGCCTTCTCCTCGACTGTTTCTCCCCTCTGGCTATTGACGAATACCGGCGGGTATTGCGGCCTGGAGGCGTATTCATCTATGTTGTGCCGGCTCCCCGCCATCTCATTGAGCTTAAAAATGTCCTGTATGAGAGGCCCTATGAAAATTCCGAGGATGCTGTCGAGTACCAGGGCTTTGAATATCTGGATATCCTGCCAGTGTCCGGGCTCATGTCATTGGACAGCGGCGCACTTCTGGATCTCTTCCACATGACACCCTACGCCTGGAAGACACCGAAAGAGGGCGTCGAGAGGCTTGAGGCTGTGACGCGTCTCGATGTGACCATGGATTTTCGCGTCCACATATTCCGCCGTCTGGCATGATCGACCCTCGCCTTTTTACAGTTTAAACTGGATTTAACATTCCCTTTACGCCGGGACGGTGGAAGCATTAACCTCAAGGCGGGATAATTACCGTAGCGTTTTTCGCTCCGCGATGCAAGAAAGGAAATTTTATGCCATCAACATTTGCTCACAAAGTATTTGGAGACAGAATCTTAAAGCGCCTGCCAGAGGATATACGTCCCGGCGGCCAGCGAAAGCAGCTCTACATGATAGGCCTCCACGGCCCTGACATACTCTTCTACTACAAGGGTCTCAAACCCAACGAGGTAAACGCCATAGGTTACGGCCAGCATGGTAAACCAGCCGCAGACTTTTTCGGCCCCGGCGCGGAAGTTTTCCACTCTGAGGAGAACCATTCCAGGAGGGAGCTGGACCGGGCATATCTCATAGGTTTTGTGTGCCACTTTGTACTGGACGCCGCATGCCACGGCTACATTGAGAAGAAGATCAAAGTAAGCGGCGTCCCACACACGGAGATTGAGACGGAGTTTGACCGTTATCTTATGGTAAAGCGCGGCCTTGACCCTGTCAGGAAAAAGCTGACGGGCCACATCCACCCCACCATGGCCAACTCCAGGACCATAGCCCCCTTCTTCCCGCCTCTCACCCAGGAGGAGGTGTTTGAGGCGCTCAACTCCATGATCTTCTACAACCGGCTTCTCATAGCCCCCAAAAAGCCAAAGCGCCGCCTGATCCACTCCCTTCTCCGGGCCACCGGGAACTATGAGGAGATGCACGGGATGATGGTGAACCTGGAGCCGAACCCCCTCTGCTCGGACAGTAACCTGCGCCTTGAGAAGCTGATGGACTCCGCTCTGGATCCCTGCCTTGATATGATAAGGAAATACATGGACACTCTCGACAACGGTGCCCCCCTGCCTGACGGCATGGGCAGGACCTTCGGGCCCGGCCCAGGCTGGGAGGACATACCGGTTCTCACTTATGAGGAGGAGGAAAAGTATGAGCTCTAAGCTCAATCCGCTCGAAAAAAAATGGGTGCTCTACGACGTAGGCAACTCCGCTTTTACCCTGCTTGTCACCACCATAATGCCAATATACTTCAATGCCCTTGCGGAGGCTCAGGGCGTCGCTAACGACGACTATCTGGCTTTCTGGGGGTATGCCACCTCCATATCTACGGTGATAGTGGCCATCTGCGGGCCAATATTCGGCACTGTGGCGGACTTCCCGGGCTGGAAACGCAGGCTCTTCTCCATATCAGTCCTGGTTGGTGTCCTGGGCTGTGTGGCTCTCGGCTTTGTAGGCCACTGGCTCTGGTTTCTGGTTGTATTCGTGCTGGCAAAATCCGCCTACTCCCTGAGCCTTGTGTTCTATGACTCCATGCTCACTGACGTGACAGAGCCGGAGCGAATGCAGCGAGTATCCGCTAACGGCTATGCCTGGGGCTACATAGGAAGCTGCATACCGTTCGTCCTGGCGCTGGTTCTGGTGCTCATGTATGAGAGCCTTGGCATCACCATGAACACCGCCATGATACTGGCATTCCTTCTCATAGGCCTGTGGTGGATATTGCTGACCATACCTCTGTGGCGCTCCTACCAGCAGAAGTATTATACCCCCCGCACCGGTACTCCCGTGCGTGACACTTTCCGCCGTCTGGGCCGTGTCTTCTCTGAGCTTGCAAGGAACAAGAAAGTGCTCTTTTTCCTTATCGCCTTTTTCTTCTATATAGACGGCGTATACACCATCATCGACATGGCCACCGCCTACGGCACCTCCCTTGGCCTTGACACCACCGGCCTTCTTCTGGCCCTGCTTGTTACACAGGTTGTGGCCTTCCCCGCCGCCCTCATATTCGGCCGGCTAACCGCCAGGCGCAAGCCTGAGAACCTTATCCTTATCTGCATAGCCGCCTACTTCCTCATCGCCATATACGCCATGTTCATGTCCCAGCAGTACCAGTTCTGGATACTTGCCGTGTGCGTGGGCATATTTCAGGGGGCCATACAGTCCATGTCCCGGGCCTACTTCGCCAATATAATCCCCCCTGAGCGCTCCGGCGAGTATTTCGGAATATACGACATCTTCGGAAAGGGCGCCTCCTTCATGGGTACCACCACCGTCTCCATAGTGACACAGATAACCAACAGGTCAAACTACGGCGTGGGGGCCCTGGCCGTCATGTTCGTTATCGGCGGGCTGGTGTTTTTAAAGACCGCCAAGCTCTCCGAATCCACCGAAAGAGAATAGTTTCCATATCCACACCTCCCGCAAACAGCCCCGTGGCCTGAAAATGGCCACGGGGCTGTTTTGCTTTGCTATATTTTCAGCAGAAGTATTGTAAATATTGTAAAATGCAAAGTGAAACTTGGCAAGCGCAAGTGAAACTTGGCAAAATGCAAGTAAAACTTGACAAAACGCAAGTGAAACTTGCTTTACTTTCAGTCAGAATTACTATATGATAGATACATCATCCTTTCACT
>CALXAF010000103.1 GCA_944386185.1 uncultured Oscillospiraceae bacterium | reverse complement strand
TCTTTGTGGACGGTGCTCTTTGATACGCCAAACTGTCTTGCCGCGGCACGGACCGTAGCGCGGTTTTCTATAATGTACTCCGCGAGCTCCAAAGCGCGCTCCTCGATGTTGGTTCTCAATATCACCACTCCCGGAAAATCACTGTAGTCAATGATATGCTCCGGAAATGGAGATTATGAGGGTTTACTTATGTTCGGAGGCGAGATAGTGCAGGGCCAGCAGATACCCATCAAACCCTCTGCCCTTTATGGTCTTAACACAGCCGGCGCGTATATATGAAATGTGCCGGAATTCTTCCCTAGTGTCGGGATCGGATATATGCACCTCAACTGTGGGGATACCTACGGCCTTTACAGCGTCCAAAAGCGCCACACTGGTGTGCGTGTACGCAGCGGGATTAATAATTATCCCGTCAAATTTACCATAGGCGGCCTGGATCTCGTCAACTATGGCCCCCTCGTGGTTGGACTGGAAGAATTGCACCTCCACGCCCAGGGCGTCGGCCTCCCTCCGTATGAACTCAATAAGCTCAGCATATGTGCTTTTCCCGTATATGTCCGGCTCACGTATGCCCAGCATATTTATATTAGGACCGTTTATCACCAATACTCTCATTAAATTCCCTCCAAATAGTCTCAGCCGTATTGTCAACAGAATTTGTATTATCAACGATCACGTCGGCAAACTGGCGGTACATGGGCTCCCTGACCCTATAGATAGCCTCCAGTCCTCCTGGCCCCATAGACAGAGGCCTGCCATAGGTCGGGAGAAGCTCTAGGGGCCGTGACAGGCAGTACACCCTCCCGTTTTGATGGAGAAGGGGATAATTTTCTTGCACGGTGACAGTGCCGCCGCCTGTGGCGATTACACGTCCACCCTTGCCGCAGACCTGTGCAAGGGCCTGAGTCTCAACCGTCCTGAAAGCACTCTCGCCCTTGGAGTTTATTATCTGGGCGGGGGACAGGCCGTACGTGTTTGTGATGTGGTCGTCCATGTCGACCATCTCGCGGCCGGTAAGCCTGGCGACAGCTCTTCCGACAGAGCTCTTACCGCTGCCTGGCATGCCTATGATGACTATATTTGTGTTATCCGCAATAAGCCCTCTGGCAATGGAATCTATAACGGAATCCTCAAACACGGTACTAAAAAAGAGCTCCTCCGCCATTTTTGCCTGCGCCACCAGCATATATATGCCGCCGGAGCAGGGGATGCCCAATCGCTCCGCCTCCATTACAAGGCCGGTTCTCAGCGGGTTATACACCACATCCATAACTCCGGAACAGCTTGGGAACAGCTTGAGTGACACAGGCGAGTTTGGACAGTCCGGATACATGCCAACAGGCGTGGTGTTCACGATTATACCGGCGTCGGAGTGGCGCTCCAGATTATTATAATTATTCTCGCCGGAACGGGATATGACGATGACCTCACCGGCGCCCAGAGCTTTGGCTGCGGCGCGCGCCGTGTGCGAAGTGCCCCCCGACCCCAGAATAAGGACTTTTTTCCCACTGAAATCTATTCCCGCCCGATGCACTGCGTATTCAAAGCCGTACTTGTCCGTGTTGTAGGCGTGCAGTCCATCGGGTCCTGGGACTATAGTGTTCACAGCGCCGATATCCAGGGCGGCGCTGTCTATATGGCCGCACATGGCCATAACATCGCGCTTATATGGTATGGTGACGTTGAGCCCACCTATATTGCCGCGCAGAAGGAAATTTTGGAGCTCACCCGGTTCCAGCTCAATTAACTTATAATCGTCATTTCCCAGCGACTTATGTATCTGGACTGAGAAGCTGTGTCCCAGCTTCCGGCCCAGAAGGCCGTATATCTTTTTTTCGCTCATATCTCTGTGTAATTCCCCAGATATTTAAAACTGCTGCAGCCCAGCTCCAGGCTTTCCAGCATGTCCACCACTTTTGGATCCTGTACGCTGGCCTCTATCTCAAAAAAGAAGAGGAACTCAAAGTCGTGGCCCACCAGAGGGCAGCTCTCCAGCTTTATCAGGTTTATCTCCAGTGCCGCTATCTGGGCGAGTATGTCATAGAGGGCACCTGGCTTGTGCTCGCACGTCAGGACGAGGCTGATCCTGTTTGCCCCGGGGTAGACTACAGGCTTCTTTGTAATGCAGATGAAGCGGGTATAGTTGTTGTCACTGTTTTGTATCTCCACGCCCCGGATAGGCTCGAGGCCATAGAGGGCTGCGCAGTTATCGGAGGATATGGCGGCGATGCCCCGGTTAGGGGACTCAGACACAAGCTTCGCGGCCATAGCGGTGTTGGCGCATGGAACCACTTTCACCCTGTCGCCCAGGGACTTTAAAAACTGGCTGCACTGGCCGAGAGCCTGCTGGTGGGAGTGTATTTCGGTGATCTCATCTAGAGTGACTCCGGGTTTGGCCAGAAGCTCATGGCGGATGCACAGACGCTCGCTGCGGACAATGTATACATCATGCTTCTGGAGAAGGTCGTATACGGCCCTCACGGAACCGTTGGAGCTGTTCTCTATTGGTATAACGCCAA
>CALXAF010000102.1 GCA_944386185.1 uncultured Oscillospiraceae bacterium | reverse complement strand
TTCACCACGTTGGATATGGTTGAGTTTATGCCGAAGCTCTTGAGCGTCATCTCAAGCCTTTTTTTCGTGGCCTCCAGCTCGCCGGCACTGTCCCTTCTGCCAGAGTTCACCGGCTCTGAGAGAAGCGATAACGGCGGGAACTTATATGTCCCCATGGCCTCCATCAGGTCCCGCTTGGCGCTCTCCTCTATTAAATTATGCATCTCCTCCGCCGCAGCTTTTTTCTCTTTCGCGGTGGGAATCTCCTGAGGCGGCGCAGGCGTGGGCTCACGCACCGCCTGCTTTACCGGTTCCTCTATGGGTTCAGGCCGTTCCTCGTGCTCGGGCGCATCGTCCACAGCCGCATCTGTCACCTCTGTCTCCGGCGTCTCACGTACCTCGTTCACTTTTACGCCAGTCCCCCCCAGGAATTCATCCGGGGCGGGGGCATTTGGCTTCCTGTTGAAAAGCGACGGGCGGCGCTCGCGCCTGTCAATTGTCTCCTGATCGACAGGGTCGTCTATCGGTATATCTATCGCTGCCTTACCTGTCTTTGCGCGGCCGCCGGATTTCTGGGTTTCCTTTGGCGTCTCCTCCTTCTCCGGCTCTCTGGCCTCCTCTTTTTTCTTTCTTGGCTGAGGTTCAGGCTCTGTATTTTCAGCCCGTTCGGCCCTGTCCTCTTTTATCATCTCCACTATGGCGGGCACAGTCAGTCCAAACACGGAGAGCGCCGCCACGGCCGAGACGCAGACAAGTATTATTGCCGCGCCCACCTTCGAAAATAGATAGGTGAACAGCACTGTGACAATGCCGCCTATAGCGCCGCCGCCCTGCAGCGCTGTTCCGTCCGCCCACAGGGTCTTTAATATATCTCCGCCAAGCTCATAGTCCCCCCCTGAGAACAGCTGGCAGAACGCACCGGCCAAAACAGGCACCATAAGCGCCCATATCGCCCGGCCCACCGCGGGTTTCTCCCGATGCATCGCCAGGAGGACTCCTGCCGTAACAAACATCGGCGGCAGCAAATAGAACCCTCCCCCAAGAAGGCCAGACATTGTCTGCCGCAGGAACCTTATAAATACCCCGTCATTGTCGAAGTAACCCAAAAGGGTGAATATACCAAGGAAAATAAATACAAGCGAGAATATCCCCCTGTAAGAGCGCCTGGCGGGGGCTTTATTAGCCCCTCTGCCATTTCCGCCGCTCTTCGGCTTGGTATTCCCGCTTTTTCTCTTCTGTTGAGCCATTTGACACCTCAGATAAACATCACAGGACCAGAGAGAGTATCAGCGATACTATTCCCGCTCCCCAGCAGTAATACGCAAATTTTCCAAATGAATTATTCATAACTATGCGCTTAAGAAGCCACAGGCATAAGTAACCTACCACACCGGCTATCACCATGCCCACAAGGTAAGCCGGTACCTCAGCCCAATTTATCCCCTCTCTGACCGCGTCCATAAAGGTCACAAGTGTGGAACCAAGTATTGCCGGTATCGACATAAGGAATGAGAACTTTACCGCGAATTCCCGTTTCATGCCTCTGGCGAGGCCCACAGTGATGGTAGTCCCGGACCGTGAGAGTCCCGGGATCGTGGCCACAGCCTGAACAAGCCCCACTATGAAGGCATCGAGCATCGAAGACGTCTTTTCATTTTTCCGTCCCTCGGAGAGCTTTCCTGAGATGAACAGCAGGAAGCCGGTGACAATCAGCGTAAATGAGATAAACGGCGTATTATAATATAACTGTTCCACATAGCTGTTGACAGGCAGTATGAGGACCAGCGGCAGCGTAGCCACGATGACCATCAGCACAGTCCGAATTGAGGGCTTCAGGCGTCCCTCCTCCCCCTGGCTATCGCTCCTTCCGGCGATGAATCCAATCGTATCCACAGCCATCACGCGTATATCCCGCCAGTAGAATATGCACACAGCCACCAGAGTACCCAAATGCAGCAGCACGTCAAAGAACAGGTGGTTTGACGGCGCGTCGCCTCCAAAAAGGTTTTGTATTATCGAGAGATGGCCGGAGCTGGATATGGGCAGGAATTCTGAAATTCCCTGGACAAGGCCCAGAAAAGCGGCCATAAGAATAGACAAGCTCATCCCTCCAATGTGGTATCGTTCAATATATTTATATAGATAGATAAATTTATAATATCACATTTTTTTCTGGAACGCTACTACTTTAAGATAAAATACACAGTATAAACGCAAAAAGGAGCCTGCCAAAAAGGCAGACTCCTTTTTTAACTTAAAACATAAAATCGATTACTCGTTGACAGCGGTGACAACGCCGGAACCAACAGTACGGCCGCCCTCACGGATAGCGAAACGGAGGCCTGGCTCAATGGCGATTGGGGTGATCAGCTCAACGTCCATCTCCACGTTGTCGCCTGGCATGCACATCTCGACTCCCTCAGGGAGGGTGATGACGCCGGTAACGTCAGTGGTACGGAAATAGAACTGAGGACGATAGTTATTGAAGAATGGGGTGTGACGGCCACCCTCGTCCTTGGACAGTACGTAGACCTGGCCATGGAACTTGGTGTGAGGATGGATGGAGCCGGGCTTAGCCAGAACCTGGCCACGCTCGATCTCGTCCTTGCCTACGCCGCGGAGGAGGCAGCCAACATTGTCGCCGGCCTCAACGTAATCGAGAGTCTTGCGGAACATCTCCATGGAGGTGACAACAGTGGACTTCTTCTCATCAGTGAGACCAACGATCTCGACGGTCTCGCCGGCCTTCAGCTGACCACGCTCAACTCTACCAGTAGCCACGGTGCCGCGGCCGGTGATGGTGAACACGTCCTCAACAGGCATGAGGAATGGCTGATCAGCCTTACGGTCAGGAGTCTTGATATAGGTGTCAACAGCATCCATCAGCTCCCAGATGCACTCATACTCAGGAGCATGAGGATCAGTAGCGTTGGACTCGAGAACGTTCAGAGCAGAACCCTTGATGATTGGGGTGTCATCGCCGGGGAACTCATACTTGTCGAGAAGCTCACGGACTTCCATCTCAACGAGCTCAAGGAGCTCCTCGTCGTCAACCTGGTCGACCTTATTCAGGAAAACAACTATATAAGGAACGTTAACCTGACGGGCAAGAAGCAGGTGCTCACGAGTCTGGGCCATAGGACCATCGGAAGCGGCGATAACCAGGATAGCACCGTCCATCTGAGCGGCACCAGTGATCATGTTCTTGATATAGTCAGCGTGGCCTGGGCAGTCAACGTGTGCATAGTGACGGCCCTGGATCTGCTCGCCATTCTTGCCAGTACGATCGTCGGTCTGATACTCAACGTGAGCGGTGTTTATTGTGATACCACGGGCGCGCTCCTCAGGAGCCTTGTCGATTGCGTCATAAGCGGTGTACTCAGCGGCGTTGGGGTCAGCCATGTTAAGGACCTTGGTGATCGCGGCTGTAAGGGTGGTCTTACCATGGTCGATATGACCAATGGTTCCGATGTTTACATGGGGCTTAGTTCTTTCAAACTTTTGCTTGGCCATTTCGGGAAATCCTCCTTAGTTGATATGAAAATAATTTTTAATTATTAGTTTACCTCATAACGAGAGTATTTTATAACATATCTCAGGTTTTTGCAACTGTTTATTTTCCAGCCTGTCCCCTGGATTTAACGATCTCGTCACGGAGGTTCTTGGGGAGCTCAACAAAGTGGCTGGGCTCCATACTGTAGTTGGCACGTCCCTGAGTCTTGCTGCGCAGATCAGTGGAGTAACCAAACATTGTAGACAGCGGCACGTCCGCGGTTATCTGGACGCTTCCATTCCTGATGTCAGTGCCCGACACCTGGCCGCGGCGTGAGTTCAGATCGCCGATGATATCGCCCATATACTCTTCAGGGCCTGTGACTGTTACCTTCATTATAGGCTCAAGTATGGTCGGATCCGCCTTGGCTGATGCCTCCTTGAAAGCCATTGAACCGGCGATCTTGAAGGCCATTTCAGAGGAGTCCACCTCGTGGTATGAACCGTCAAACAGTGTGACCTTGACATCAACAACGGGGAATCCAGCAAGTATACCGGCCTGCATTGCGCCCTGGATACCGGCGTCAACAGCTGGAATATACTCCTTGGGGATCGCACCGCCTGTGATGGCGTTGATAAACTCGTAACCCTTGCCGGACTCGTTGGGCTCGATACGGATCTTTACGTGGCCGTACTGGCCCTTACCACCGGACTGACGGGCATACTTGGTATCCACCTCGGCAGTCTTCTTGATGGTCTCTTTGTAAGAAACCTGTGGACGACCTACATTTGCCTCCACCTTGAACTCTCGGAGAAGCCTGTCCACGATGATTTCCAGATGGAGCTCTCCCATTCCGGCGATTATCGTCTGACCAGTCTCCTCATCAGTGTAGGTCTTGAATGTTGGATCCTCCTCAGCCAGCTTTTGAAGGGCTACAGCCATCTTCTCCTGCCCGGCCTTCGTCTTGGGCTCGATGGCCACACGGATAACAGGATCCGGGAATTCCATTGACTCCAGAATGATCTGATTGTTCGGATCACAGAGCGTATCGCCCGTAGTGGTATTTTTAAGTCCCACCGCGGCGGCAATATCACCTGAGTACACCTTCTCGATATCCTCACGGTGGTTTGCGTGCATCAGCAGTATGCGTCCAAGGCGCTCTCTCTGCTTCTTTGTGGAGTTCATGACTGTACTTCCAGCCTCAGCTGTGCCTGAGTAGACGCGGAAGAAGCTCAGGCGTCCAACGTATGGGTCAGTCATGATCTTGAACGCGAGGGCCGAGAAGGGAGCGTTATCGTCGGCCGGACGCTCGTCCTCCTCACCGGTGGCTGGATCCGTGCCCTTTATGGGCGGGATATCAAGCGGCGAGGGCATATAATCCACGATCGCGTCCAGGAGCTTCTGAACTCCCTTGTTCCTGTAGGATGTTCCGCAGACGACCGGCACCATCTTGTTCGCGATGGTAGCTTGTCTGATGGTCGCCTTTATATCCTCGGACTTTATAGGCTTACCCTCCAGATAATCCTCCATGATCTGATCATTGAAGTCGGACACAGCCTCGATGAGCTTTGTCCTGTACTCCTCGGCCAGCTCACGCATATCCTCGGGTATATCCTCCACGCGCATATCCTTACCGAGCTCATCGTAATAAATATCAGCGTTCATCTCGATAAGATCAATGATACCGCGGAAGTCCGCCTCCTTGCCTATAGGAAGCTGTATCGGTACGGCATTGGCCTTCAGCCTGTCGTGGACCATGTTCAAAACGTTGAAGAAATCAGCGCCCATGATATCCATCTTATTGACATATATCATTCGAGGAACGCTATAGTGGTCGGCCTGTCTCCACACGGTTTCAGACTGAGGTTCAACACCGCCTTTGGCGCACATAACTGTAACAGAGCCATCCAAAACGCGAAGCGAACGCTCAACCTCCACTGTGAAGTCCACGTGGCCTGGGGTGTCAATGATGTTTATACGGGTACCCTTCCAATGGCATGTGGTGGCGGCGGAGGTGATGGTTATACCTCTCTCCTGCTCCTGCTCCATCCAAGCCATCGTTGCTGCACCTTCGTGAACCTCCCCAAGCTTGTGGGTGCGGCCTGTATAGAATAGGATCCTCTCTGTTGTGGTAGTCTTACCGGCATCTATATGCGCCATGATGCCGATATTTCTTGTTTTTTCTAGCGGATAATCTCTGGGCATAAAAAGTATCTCCTGACATTTGGGACAGCGCAGCTTCCCAAAGTTAAATATAAATTACCACCTGTAGTGGGCGAATGCCTTGTTGGACTCGGCCATCTTGTGGGTGTCCTCGCGCTTCTTCACAGCGGAGCCGGTGTTATTGGCGGCGTCCATGATCTCGCCGGCAAGGCGCTCTCTCATGGTCTTTTCACCGCGGGCACGGGCATAGTTTGTGAGCCAACGCAGTCCAAGGGTCTGCCTTCTGGCAGGCCGCACCTCGATAGGCACCTGATAGGTGGCGCCGCCCACACGGCGGGCCTTGACCTCAAGGCTTGGCATGATATTCTCAAGAGCCTGCTGGAATACCTCCAGAGGTTCCTTCTGGGTCTTGTCCTTGATTATGTCGAAGGCTCCATATACCACCTTCTGGGCAACACCCTTTTTGCCATCCAGCATGATGCTGTTGGTGAGCTTCGTCACCAATACAGAGTGGTACACTGGATCCGGCAATATCTCTCTTTTGGGAACATTACCTCTTCTAGGCACTTTGCTTCCCTCCTTCATTAGAAAATGATTTCACAGGTACTCGAAACGCGCTTCGCGTTCCGCCGCGCCCTGAGGTCATATCCCACGGCCAAAGGGCCGCTATATATATAACAACAGGGCAAAGCATGTTGGTTTTCAGCTTATTTCTTTCCTGCCTTCGGCCGCTTGGCTCCGTACTTGGAGCGTCCCTGACGGCGTCCATCGACTCCCTGAGTATCCAAAGTACCACGGATTATGTGGTAACGGACACCAGGCAGGTCCTTGACACGTCCGCCGCGGATCATTACCACGGAGTGTTCCTGCAGGTTGTGGCCAACACCAGGGATGTAAGCTGTTACCTCGTAACCGTTTGTGAGACGGACACGGGCAATCTTACGGAGAGCTGAGTTAGGCTTCTTAGGTGTGGAAGTCCTGACCGCAGTGCATACGCCCCTCTTCTGTGGAGAGGAGAGATCTGTCTCACGGTTCTTCAGCGTGTTCAGTCCCTTCTGTAAGGCCGGTGACGTGGACTTGTAGATGGCAGACTGTCTGCCCTTCCTGACAAGCTGGTTAATTGTCGGCATTTTCTTCCTCCTTTCTGGGAAAGTATTTATTTTTTTAACAAAAACCACAGATTTTTGTTAAAACCATGTTATAAAGCGGCATTTTTGGGCGCAAACAGGCCCAAAACTCCACGCAGAAAAAAATTTTACCACATATGGCGGCACTAGTCAACACTTTTTTATTAACACCCGTGTCAATTCTGTACTGCTGGAAAGGATACCGCTCAGGCGGTATCCTTTCCAAATAACAGATTTACAACAGCAGATCAAAGGGCGTTTCCAACATTCAGCAGGGCAGACAGGTCGATATCCGGCATATCGTCCTCTTTCTCTTTTTCAGTGCGATACATATCCCTGTACACTGAAAGACCTGAACCAGCTGGGATAAGCTTGCCTATGATCACGTTCTCCTTGAGTCCGATAAGGTGGTCTATCTTGCCCTTGGTTGCGGCTTCGGTCAGCACCTTGGTCGTCTCCTGGAATGATGCGGCAGAAAGGAAGGACTCTGTAGCCAGTGAGGCTTTTGTGATACCCATCAGCAGATGGGTGTACTCCGGGTATTTAAGATCTGTCTCCCCGGCGGCCTTTCTCGCGTCGAGCTTCTCTATCTCCTCACGGACTTCAAGTATATCAACAGTTGATCCCGACAGCAGCCCGGTGTCTCCGGCATCTTCAACCCTAACCTTACGCATCATCTGGCGAACTATAACCTCGATATGCTTGTCGCTGATGTCAACACCCTGCTGACGGTACACCTTCTGAACCTCATTTATAAGGTAATTCTCCGTGGCATCACGTCCAAGGATGCGCATGATATCGTGCGGGTTGAGAGCGCCGTTTGTCAATATCTCACCCTTCTCCACCATGTCGCCGTCCTTTACCCTGATTCCGGCGTTATGTGCCACAGAGTAGACTCTGATCTCCCCGTCCTCAGGATTTGTGACAGTGATGGACACCATTGCACCCTTGTGGGTCTCTTCCATGCTCACGCGGCCTGGTATCTCACACATAACAGCCATCTTCTTGGGTTTCCTGGCCTCAAACAGTTCCTCGACTCGAGGAAGGCCCTGGGTGATCTCAACGCCATGCTCACCGCCGGCCACGCCGCCGGTGTGGAAAGTACGCATCGTAAGCTGTGTGCCGGGCTCACCTATTGACTGGGCGGCTATTACACCAACGGCCTCGCCGGCGTTAACCGTCTCGCCAGTTGCCAGGTTCAATCCGTAACACTTGGCGCAGACGCCGCTCTTTGCCTCGCAGGTGAGTACGCTGCGTATCCGCACTCTCTTTATGCCGTGAGCCTCAAGGATGTCTGCGGAATCATGTGTGAGCATCTGATCGCGGGTAAAGAGCACTTCACCTGTCTGAGGATCTATAATATCCTCAGCCGGGTATCGTCCGTGTATCGACTCTCCGTAGGATTGGGTAACCTGGCCCATGTCGACCTTCTCGCTGGCCCAGATGCCATCGTGGGTGCCGCAGTCATGCTCACGGATTATGACATCCTGGGATACATCCACCATACGGCGGGTCAGATATCCGGAGTCCGCAGTCCGCAGAGCCGTATCAGCAAGTCCCTTGCGCGCTCCTCGGCTGGAGATGAAGTACTCAAGGACGGTAAGCCCTTCACGGAAATTAGCCTTAATCGGTATCTCTATGGTCTTACCGGCTGTATTCGCCATAAGGCCGCGCATACCGGCCAGCTGACGGATCTGAGCCATGGAGCCACGGGCTCCTGAGTTTGCCATCATATATATTGGGTTGAATTCGTCCAGAGTATTCTGAAGGGCCTCAGTGACCTCTTTTGTGGTGTTCTCCCACTCAGCCACCACCAGTCGGTAACGCTCATCGTCGGTTATAAGTCCGCGCTTGAACATACGCTCAATGTCGACGACCTTCTTCTCTGTGGCGGAGATGAGTTCCTGTTTGGCCTCAGGCACGGTCATATCTGAGATGGAGATGGTTATTGCGCCCTTGGTAGAGTATTTGAAGCCCTGGGACTTGATAGCATCCAGCACCTCAACAGACTTCTCAAAGCCGTGCTTTTCGATGCATCTGTCGATTATCTTACCAAGTTCTTTCTTACCTACAATAAAGGCTATCTCCATGTCCAGGCGATGCTCAGGGTCTGACCTGTCCACAAAGCCCAGATCCTGCGGGATAGGATTATTGAAGATAATGCGGCCAACGGTTGTATCTATAATTCCTGTATAGGGCACGCCATCTATCTCACGTGTCACGCGGACCTTGATGGGCGAGTGCATACCCACATCGCCGCTCTGGTAAGCCATTATGGCCTCATCAAGGGATCTGAAGGCCTTTCCGGTCCCCTGCTCTTCACGGATGAATGTCAAGTAGTAGGAGCCGAGTATCATATCCTGGGTAGGAACTGTCACAGGCCGTCCGTCTCTTGGGTGGAGCAGGTTGTGGGCGGAAAGCATCAGTATTCTTGCCTCAGCCTGTGCCTCAGCGGAGAGAGGCACATGGATGGCCATCTGGTCCCCGTCGAAGTCCGCGTTGTACGCCGTACACACCAGCGGGTGGAGCCTGAGGGCGCGTCCCTCAACAAGGATCGGCTCAAAGGCCTGTATTCCGAGTCGGTGGAGCGTCGGGGCGCGGTTTAGCAGCACCGGATGCTCCTTTATCACCACTTCCAGGGCGTCCCACACCTCTGTACGTCCCTTGTCCACCATTTTCTTAGCGGATTTGATATTGTTGGCTACTCCATCCTCCACAAGTTTCTTCATGACAAACGGGCGGAACAGTTCTATCGCCATCTCCTTCGGTACGCCGCACTGGTAGAGCTTCAGGTCAGGCCCAACCACTATGACGGAACGGCCAGAGTAGTCAACACGCTTACCCAGAAGGTTCTGGCGGAAGCGTCCCTGTTTGCCCTTCAGCATATCGGAGAGCGACTTGAGAACTCTTGAGTTTGCTCCGGTTACCGCCCTGCCGCGGCGGCCGTTGTCCATAAGGGCGTCCACGGCCTCCTGAAGCATACGTTTCTCATTGCGGACGATTATATCCGGTGCGTTGAGTTCTATGAGCCTCTTCAGGCGGTTGTTGCGGTTTATCACACGGCGGTACAGGTCGTTAAGGTCGGACGTGGCGAAGCGGCCGCCGTCCAGCTGCACCATCGGCCTTATCTCAGGCGGGATGACAGGCAGGACATCGATTATCATCCACTCTGGGCGGTTCCCGGACTTGAGGAAGGACTCCACCACCTCAAGGCGTTTTACAAGCTTCGCCTTTTTCTGTCCGGTGGCGTTTTTAAGCTCCTCCCTGAGCTGAGTGGAGAGCTGGGCGCAGTCGATCTGGCTCAGCAGCTCCTTTATGGCCTCGGCGCCCATGCCGGCTTTGAAGTCATCTTCATACTTCTCCCGCATGTCCCTGTACTCTTTTTCGGAGAGAAGCTGGTTCTTCTGAAGCGGCGTGTCGCCTGGATCAGTCACGATATATGCGGCGAAATAGAGCACTTTCTCAAGTATCCTGGGTGTCAGGTCCAGCACAAGCCCCATCCGGGATGGGATACCCTTGAAATACCAGATGTGGCTCACCGGCGCCGCCAGTTCTATGTGGCCCATACGCTCCCGGCGCACCTTGCTGCGGGTGACCTCCACGCCGCAGCGGTCGCATATCTTGCCCTTATAGCGGATCTTCTTATATTTTCCGCAGTGGCACTCCCAGTCCTTTGTGGGCCCGAATATCCTCTCGCAGAAGAGGCCGTCCCTCTCTGGCTTCAGCGTACGGTAGTTTATGGTCTCCGGCTTCTTAACCTCGCCGTATGACCACTTGCGTATCATTTCCGGAGAAGCGATTCCAATTTTAATTGCGTCAAATGGTGCGTAGCTCATTGTCACTCGTCCTCCTCGCTAAAAACATCTTCCGGTTCTTCGTCATCAGGCGAAAAGTCGAAATCGTCGTCCTCTTCCTCCTCGTCGTCCGCTTCCTCATCGTCCGGGATATCGGCATCCTCAATGGCATATCCTGCGGAGACTATCTCGTCATCAGAGGAAGAATACCGCTCATTCTCCACATCCCTGAAACCGTGGATGTAATCGTCGTCATCGTCATCCTTCAGCTCTATCTCATTGCCATCCTTATCAAGCACCTGGATGTCAAGGCACAACGCCTGCAGCTCTTTCATCAGCACCTTGAACGACTCAGGCACGCCGGGCTGCGGGATGTTATGGCCCTTCACTATGGCCTCGTAGGTGCGGACACGGCCTGTCACATCGTCCGACTTCACAGTCAGTATCTCCTGGAGCGTGTATGCGGCGCCGTATGCCTCCAGCGCCCAGACCTCCATTTCTCCGAAGCGCTGTCCGCCGAACTGGGCCTTGCCGCCCAGAGGCTGCTGTGTGACCAGCGAGTACGGGCCGGTGGACCTGGCGTGGATCTTGTCATCCACCAGATGGTGGAGCTTCAGGAAGTATACGTATCCGACTGTCACCGGGTTGTCGAACGGCTCACCTGTGCGGCCGTCATAGAGCACGCTCTTGCCGTCCGTCCTGAGGCCGGCCTCGCCCAGGAGTTCTCTTATTTCCTTCTCGTTGGCGCCGTTGAAGATCGGGGTGGCAACCTTCCAGCCCAGGGCCTGGGCCGCATATCCCAGATGGACCTCCAGCACCTGCCCTATATTCATTCGGGACGGAACACCCAGTGGGTTCAGAACTATATCCAGCGGCGTGCCGTCCGGCAGGTATGGCATATCCTCTTTCGGGAGTATCCTTGAGACGACGCCCTTGTTTCCATGGCGTCCGGCCATCTTGTCGCCCACGGATATCTTCCTCTTCTGGGCGATATATACGCGGACGACCTGGTTTACAGATGGGTTCAGCTCGTCTCCGTTCTCCCTGGTAAATACTTTTACGTCCACGACAATTCCGCTCTCGCCGTGCGGGACCTTGAGAGAGGTGTCCCTCACCTCACGGGCCTTCTCGCCAAATATGGCCCGGAGCAGCCGCTCCTCAGCCGTAAGGTCTGTCTCTCCCTTTGGAGTGACCTTGCCTACAAGGATATCTCCCGGGTGGACCTCGGCGCCGATGGAGATTATTCCGCGCTCGTCAAGATACTTCAGCGAATCCTCGCCCACGCCCGGGATATCCCTGGTGATCTCCTCTGGGCCCAGCTTGGTGTCACGGGCGTCAATCTCATGTTCCTCTATGTGGATAGATGTGAACACATCCTCCATGGCAAGGCGCTCATTCAGTAATATAGCGTCCTCGTAGTTGTAGCCCTCCCAGGTCATAAAGCCTACCAGGATGTTCTTTCCCAGGGCTATCTCTCCGCCTGAGGTGGATGGGCCGTCCGCCAGCACGTCGCCGGCCTCCACACGCTCACCCGCGGAGACTATCGGCCGCTGGTTTATGCACGTGCTCTGGTTTGAGCGGGAGAACTTGATAAGGTGGTAGTCCTTGATCTCCCCGCTGTCATACTTTACTGTGACGGTATCTGCGTCAACATATGTGACGGTTCCGCTGCCAGTGGCGCACACTACCACCGCGGAGTCTACCGCGCACTTATGCTCAATACCGGTGGCGACTATAGGCGCCTGTGTGACGAGCAGAGGCACGGCCTGACGCTGCATGTTCGCTCCCATCAGGGCGCGGTTCGCGTCGTCGTTCTCAAGGAACGGTATCATGGCGGTAGCTACTGAGACCATCATTCTGGGGGATATGTCTATATAGTCCACCATGTGTTTTTCAACTTCTATGATCTCGTCCCTGTGACGGCATATGACACGGTCGTGGAGCAGCGCCCCATTCTCATCCCTCGGCTCGGAAGCCTGGGCCACATAGAACTGATCCCCCATATCGGCGGTCAGGTAATCCACCTGATCCGTGACTTTTCCCGTCTCCTTATCGATCTTCTGGTACGGAGCTACCAGGAAGCCGTACTCATTGACCTTGGCATAAGAGGCCAGGTACGAGATAAGGCCTATGTTTGGTCCCTCAGGTGTCTCCACCGGGCACATGCGTCCGTAGTGGCTGTAATGCACGTCACGTACGTCAAATGATGCCCTATCCCTGGAGAGGCCGCCGGGGCCGAGTGCCGAGAGGCGCCTCTTGTGAGTGAGCTCGGCAAGCGGGTTTGTCTGATCCATGAACTGTGAGAGCGGGCTGGAGCCGAAGAACTCCTTGATAGCCGCTGTCACAGGGCGGATGTTTATAAGGCTCTGCGGGGTGACGGTGTCGGTGTCCTGGAGAGTCATGCGCTCGCGGATCACTCGCTCCATACGTGAAAAGCCCACGCGGAACTGGTTCTGCAGGAGTTCTCCCACGCTGCGCAGCCGCCTGTTGCCCAGGTGGTCTATGTCATCAGTCTCTCCGGCGCCGTGTGCCAGGGTTCCCAGGTAGTTCACCGAGGCGAAGATATCGTCAGGGATTATAAACTTGGGTATGAGCAGCTCAATGTTCTCACGGATCGCGTCCTTCAGCTCCTCACCGGAGTATTTATCCAGAAGATCCTTCAGGATTATCCAGCGGACGCGCTCCTTGATGCCAAGCTCCTTAAGTGGATCGAAGTCCACAAACCTGTCGAGCCACACCATACCGTTGGAGAACACCTTCACCTCGCGTCCGGCCTCGCTCTTGATGTAGGCCTCGATAACGCCGATCTTGTCAAGTTCCTCAGCCTTGGCACGGGTTATAGTCTCACCAGCCTCGGCCACGATCTCACCTGTGAGCGGGTCTGCTATTGGCCGGGTCAGGGTTTTGCCTGAAAGGCGGGTCCACACGGCCAGCTTCTTATTAAACTTGTAGCGGCCGGCGGTGGATATGTCGTACCTTCTCGGGTCGAAGAACAGGTTGAATATGAGTGTCTCGGCAGAGTCTATAGTCGGGGGGTCGCCCGGGCGCAGCTTCCTGTAAATTTCCAGAAGCGACTCCTCCCTGGTCTTGCAGGCGTCCTTATCAATAGTGGACACTATGCGCTCGTCCTCGCCGAACACCTCTTTGAGCTGGTCGTTGGTGATAGCTCCCGCCTCGGCGCCGCTCATGGAGAGCCAGGTATACGGCTCCTCGGTGCGGCGGCCTATGGCACGCAGGAAGCATGTTATAGGCAGCTTGCGGTTCTTGTCTATACGGACATTGAACATATCCGAGGCATCCGTCTCATATTCCAGCCAGGCTCCCCTATACGGTATTACAGTGGTGGCAAAGACAGGGGTGTTTGTCTTGTCCAGGGTGCGTTCATAATAGACGCCGGGGCTGCGTATGATCTGTGAGACTATCACGCGCTCGGCGCCGTTTATAACAAAGGTGCCCCCATCTGTCATGAGTGGGAAATCCCCCATGAATATCTCCTGCTCCTTGATCTCCTCTGTCTCCCTGTTTCTGAGACAGACACTGACCTTTATCGGAGCGGCGTATGTGGCGTCTCTCGCCTTACACTCCTCCACAGAGTACTTTGGAGGCTCATCCATCTTGTAATCGAGAAATGAGAGTTCCAGGTTACCGGTGTAGTCTGTGACTGTGGCCACATCCTTGAACACCTCTCTGAGCCCAGTCTCGAGAAACCACTCGTACGAGTTCTTCTGAATCTCCAGAAGGTTTGGCATATCCTGGATCTCCTGGGACTTGGCAAAACTCTTTCTAAGGGTCTTGCCATACCACACATCCTTTGGCACTGGCTTCACTCCTTCTTATGTTCTCCCAGGGCGCGGTACTTTGATACGCCCGGGGGCGTTGCATAATTTTCTGTGTATTCTATTGATTTTCCAGGGCTATGTGTTATACTATCCATAGTCTTACATTGAAAATGGGTAGTTGTCTCTATCCGGCAAGAAAATCGGCTTATTATACCATGCATATTGTCTATTGTCAAGGAGTATTTTGGTAAAACGTGTGTTTTACCATTTTTTCTTTGTCTTTTTACCCAAAAAGAAAATTGACTGTTGACAAAGCCAGACATTCTGATATAATAATCAATGCTCTGCGAGAGTGCTGGAATAGGTAGACAGGCACGTTTGAGGGGCGTGTGTCGTAAGGCGTGTGAGTTCAAGTCTCATCTCTCGCACCAAAAAGAAAGACATCTGCTTTCAGCAGATGTCTTTCTTTTTGGGCTTCGGCCGCCGAAGGCGGCCTCCACCCTTTCTTTTAAAATGCTCGGGGTCGGCAGAGCCGCCCCTGCGCAATCCCCGGCTATTGGCCGGGAATTTACGCGCCACTTGGCGCGCGGCCCAGAAGGGCCGTTAGGTGGTATTTCTGCAAACAAGGCAAGCAGAAAATATCGATTTTAACCGTCCCTTCCAAAAAGAAGGACATGACCTTCGGTCATGTCCTTCTTTTTGGTATTTTCAGATCTCCAAATCCGTAAGCCCTGTAAAGCGACAAACAGCTCGCTGAAATACAGCGCGCGCAATACCATAGATAATATCTATAGCCGAGCATACAACATAGGTATTGAAAAACGCGCCTCTCTATATTGACACAGTGTCAGAACAGTGCTATTATGCTCTCGCCAAAAAGCTGACACTGTGTCAGAACAGAAAGGACGATAACCATGAAGAAAAATATCGGTTCCGTTTTGGCCCTGTATCCCACTCCCGCAGTTGTTGTGGGCGCCATGAACGGCGATAAGCCCACCTGGACACTGGTTGCTCACGTGGGGATCATAGGCCACGACAGGATCCTTGTGAGTTTGGCCTCGGCCCACT
This sequence comes from uncultured Oscillospiraceae bacterium, assembly GCA_944386185.1. Classification (GTDB taxonomy): domain Bacteria; phylum Bacillota; class Clostridia; order Oscillospirales; family Oscillospiraceae; genus RUG626. The sequence continues at coordinate 6,565 of CALXAF010000102.1, read as the reverse complement.
TTATAAACAGCGCCATAAAGGCCACCGGCAAACTGTCTGTAAACATCGTGGACGAGGGTATACTGTCCGAGGCGGACTATGTTGGCTCCGTCAGCGGCGTGCGGGCGGACAAATCCACCGTGTTCGTCTACGACCTGGGTGATGGCGGCACGCCCGTAATCCGCAAGTCCCCCCTCACGATGGAGTGCTCAGTGGCGGACGTCTACAGTACCCCCGGCTTTGAGAGTTTCATCTGCACAATAGACGATACCTGTGTAGAGGAGGAGTATCTGGACGAGGCCGGTAAGCTCAACTACCGCTCTCTCAAGCCGGTACTTTTTGAGATGCCCACCTATGAGTACCTGAAGACCGGCGAAGTCATAGGAAAATGCCTCTCCTTTAAAAAAGGTATATGAGAGAGGCATAAGAATACTGTTGTTAGATATTTATAAGGAGGACCTTAACATGCTTGGAAACTTTTCTTACTGCAACCCGACAAAGCTCTACTTTGGCGACGGGTCACTGAGCTACCTGGACACCGAGCTTCCCAAATACGGAAAGAATGTGGTGCTCATATACGGCGGCGGCTCTATCAAGAAAAACGGCATCTACGATGACGTGATGAAGATCCTCGAGAGGAACGGAAAAAACGTGGCCGAGATCTCCGGCGTCATGCCCAACCCGACGCTGCCAAAGCTGTACGAGGGCGTTGAGACAGTACGTCGGCACCAGGCCGACCTGCTGCTGGCTGTGGGCGGCGGATCAGTATGCGATTACGCCAAGGCGGTAGCCGTATCTGTAAACTGCAAGGAGGATCCCTGGGAGAAGTATTACCTGCGCTTTGAAGAGCCAGACTGCGAGGTAGTTCCGGTGGGCTGCGTGCTTACCATGGTGGGTACAGGTTCCGAGATGAACGCCGGCGCCGTCATCACAAACCCGGACACAAAGCAGAAGATCGGCAAGGTGTTCGCGGATGAGCGGGTCATGCCACGTTTCTCCATACTAAACCCCAAGTACACCCTGACCCTGCCCCACTACCAGATGGTGTCCGGCATCTATGATATCTTCAACCACATCTGTGAACAGTATTTCTCCGGCGAGGACGACAACACCAGCGACTACATCAGCGAGGGGCTAATGCGTTCACTGCTCCACTCCAGCCGGATCGCCAACCGGGACCCGCAGGACTATGAGGCCCGCAGCAATATCATGTGGGCTGCCACATGGGCTCTGAACACCCTGGTGGCCAAGGGCAAGACCACCGACTGGATGGTGCACATGCTGGGACAGGCAGTCGGAGCCTACTCAAATGCCACCCACGGCATGACCCTGGCCGCAGTCTCTCTGCCATATTACCGTCATATCATGCCCTACGGGCTGCAGAAGTTCAAAAGGTTTGCTGTAAACGTATTTGACGTGGACCCCGCCGGAAAGAGCGATGAGCAGGTGGCTCAGGAGGGCCTTGACGCCATGGAGGCGTGGATGCGTGAGCTTGGCCTTGTGATGAACATCTCCGAACTTGGCGCCACTGAGGATATGCTGGAGGGGCTGGCCGACTCCACCTTAGTTATGGCAGGCGGCTACAAGGCCCTCAGCCGCCAGGAGATAATAGATATCTTTAAGGAGAGCCTATAATGAGCGCTAAGACTTTAGTTGCGTACTTCTCCGCCAGCGGCGTCACCGCCGGAGTTGCGAAGGAGATCGCCCGGGCCATGGGGGCCGACCTATACGAGATCCGCCCCACGGAGCCTTACACCGGCGCCGACCTTAATTGGATGGACAAAAAAAGCCGCAGTTCCCTGGAGATGAATGATCCCGGCAGCCGCCCCGCCATCTCCCAGCCGGTGGAGAATATGGGGCAGTACGACAGGGTCATCTTAGGGTTTCCCATCTGGTGGTATGTGGAGCCGCGCATCATCGACACCTTCCTTGAAAGCTATGACTTCAGCGGTAAGGCGGTGATACCCTTCGCCACCTCCGGCGGCAGCGGAATCTCCAGGGCGGAGCAGAGCCTCCGGTCCCACTGCCCCGGCGCGATTTGGATGAAGGGCAAGCTTTTGAACCACGCTGACGCGGCCAGCTGGGCCAGGTCTCTGGATTGACCCCCATTGAATCCACTCTCACCGCTGCACTCCAATGCTCCGAGGCTCCTATTTGACATATCTCCAAAACAGGCGTATCATCCCATTATCGCGCGCCTTTGATGTGCGCGGACATTCACGGTGTTGGAAAGGTTGCTGTGCCTATGCCGAAAAGTTCTGAAACTTTGACAAACGCGAGAAAGGACGAGATACTCAACGCCTGTGCGATGCTGTACGAGACCATGAGTTTCAAGGAAATCACTATCAAGGAAATCGGGAAACAGACCTCCTTCACGCGGACCTCCATCTACAACTATTTTCAAACCAAGGAGGAGATCTTCCTGGCCCTGCTCCAGCGGGAGTATGAGGCCTGGATCACAGACCTTGAGGCCATGCTCAACAGCCGGGAGAGTATGTCCATCGAAGAGTTCTCCAGCCAGCTTGCCCACACTCTGGAGCGCCGGGAGCTTCTTCTGAAGCTCATGTCCATGAACCACTACGACATGGAGGCAAACACCAGGATAGAGAATCTTGTGGCCTTCAAGAGGGCGTACGGCGGTTCCATGCGCGCAGTCACCTGCTGTCTTGAGAAGTTCTTCCCAAAAATGTCCATAGCTGATATTCAGGGGTTCATCTACGCCTTTTTCCCATTTATGTTCGGGATTTACCCATATACCGTCGTGACGGATAAGCAGCGGGAGGCGCTGGAGCGTGCCCACACAAACTACGTGTTCCTGTCCATATATGAGATTACAAGATCCCTGGTCTCAAGGCTTCTGACGAGCTTTTAAAATCCATAAAGAGATTTAAAAGGCCGTGTCCCATCTGATGTGGGGCACGGCCTCTTTTTAGGCTGGCGCGACCTATCTTTTGCCGTTCAGACCCGTCAGCCCTGCTCAGCTTCGCCTCTCAGCGCCGACACCATATCCCCGCAGCGCTCCCTCAGCGAGAGCACGCTCCTCCGTGTCATGTTGATGATAAGGCTGTAGGCCGACAGGTACCTTGGGAACTTCCGCGCAAATTTCAGCGCCTTCCACTCCTGGAATTTTTCCTCCCTCTGGTACCCCTCCCTCTCTAGGAGCTCATAGAGCATACAGCTGATGTCGTTCAGCTCCTCCAGGTCAGTACATATGTACTCTATCTCCGACATGGTGTGTATCGCCTTTGAATTATCCATTTCTGATGTCCTCCTTGATATTTTCAGGGCGCCAGCCTCCCTTGTATTTGTATTATATTATCGTTGCGTAACGATATCAACTGGCAGAGCGCACAATATTGCGCAATGGTAATTGTGCATATTTATCATTGTGTAATATAATGATTCCCAATATAATGTGTTACAATAGATTATTAATAACTTTCCTTTGTCGCTGGAGGCAGTAATGACAAAATCAAAGGCCCAACAGAAAGCTCAAAACAAGTGGATAGCAAAGACATATGACAGGATAAACTTGACCGTCCCCAAGGGCAAGAAGGATATCATTCAGTCCCACGCCGCCTCAAGGGGGCAGAGCGTCAACGGCTTTATAAACGAGGCCATCGACGAGAAGCTCTCCCGGGAGGCGGAGGACAGCTCCCATCAGTGATTATGAAGTAATATTAACAACGCACCCATGGCGCGGTAGAGTGCCATGGGTGCGTTATATTTTTTATTTCCAGAAGCCCTCTCAGCCAGCCTGAGCTCCTAGTCCTCTTCTCTGTTTATTTCCATCATCCTTGCCAGACCATTTAATACGATCGCTATAATCATAGCTGCAATGATGACGCCTGTTGTAACCGCCGTCATCTCCCGTACAAACAGAGGAGACAACATCACACCCAGGGTTACAATGCCGGCAGCCCGCCTGAACCAGACGCTCATCTTGCCGCTGTCAGCCTTATCTATAAAGCTCCAGCCGGTCTCAGCCGTGGACACGCACAAGCCCGCCGCCCAGGCCCGTTGTCTCCAGCCACAGGCGGAAATCCGCCGTACGCTCCTCCCCGCTGTCCAGATAAGAGCAGGCCACATTTCCGTCCCCACTCTCTTCCATGGCGAAAATTGTTATCCAGTGCCACTCGTCAAGCCGCGATTCCCCTCCAGGGTCCAGCACCAGCCATGGCACGGGGGCGTCCGCCTCCAACCCCGCTCTAATGAAGCCCGTGCAGTCATCCAGTGTTGGCCGCGCCTCCCTGGGGCCTAAGATCTCCAGCTCCTCCACTGTGAGAGCGCTCCCACGATCACGAAGGAAGGATCTCAGGCCGTCGGCGTAGTATTTTGCCGAGTTCACCCCCATGTTTCCCGGGGTTATATACTGCCACGTCTCCTCCATGAGCTCCACTATATCGTCCCTCCTGTTGCTTCTGGATGGATAAAGAGCCGAATAGTCCTCGTGGGTGGAGGCCAGGTAACTCACCAGCACGGCGGCAGATGTGGGGCCGCAGCCGGAATAGCGCTGCCGCTGCTGAGGGAACCAGTCCTGGTCGCACCCGCGCCACCGGTCCTCCCCCTCCACAACTGTCAGAAGCTCAGGATATCTTATTGAAAAACGCGCCATGTGGCATCACCTCTATATGGGATAGTTATAAATTTACTATTTAAATGTATATAGGCGTCCGCCTCTACCGTCACAGCTCACTCCCCCGGCTCTGCGAGCCGGCGCACGGCAGATATGAACCGGTTTACCTCATCATCAGGTGTTTTAGAGTAGAGCAGGCCGTATGGGATAGTATAGTCCCACCGGGCCGGTATCGTCACAAGCGCCGGGTGCACCCCCTCCCAGCAGTCCAGGGTCAGCATCACATTCTGCGTCTGGGCGCAGCGGTTGAACACCTCTATGTCGTAAAACTGCTGTGTATCCTCTATCCTTATCTCCGGATACCTCTCCAGCTGGTCCCTCACCGTGTCTACAGACCCCGAGTCGCCGCGCCTCACCATCATCACCGTCTGTCCAAAGAGGTCCCTTACCCCCAGGCTCTTTTTTGAGGCCAGCGGGTGCTCCCTTGAGACAGCGAAACAGTGGCTGCAGGTGCCTATCTGATAAAAGCTGCACATGTTGAGCCACTTGGCCGAGTCGCAGGCGCCCACCAGGAAGTCGTACTTCTCCCCAAGCGCGCCAATCTCCGCCAGTATCCCCTGATGATCGTCCTCAAAGGGCACTATGTGCAGCTTATACCCCGGGAACTGGTCGTTGACCTGGTACCAGAGATCCATAAATGGTTTGCAGGGGTTTAAAAGTGAGCTGCCTATACAGAATGTGGCCTCCACCGTCTGCTCAAGCTCCCGCGCCTCCTCAATGGCCTTTCTTGAGTATTCAAACAGGTATTTAGCGTGCCTGTAGATGGCCTGCCCGGCCAATGTGAGACGTATACCCTGGTTCGTCCTGTCAAACAGTCTGATCCCCAGGTGCTTCTCAAGGGCGTTTATCTGCTTCATCACCGACGGCGGAGAGATATAGAGCCGCTCCGCCGCCTTATTGAAACTGCCGCAGTCGGCCACCATCACAAAGGCCGTCAGATGTTGGTTGAACAACATGAATCTCCCTTTTCTGTATTGCCTTTTAGTTAATGCGATGTTACAACATCGGTTCTTCCATGTCAAGTCCGGGAGCGGTAAAATAACGGCAGGTAGAGATAATAAAGCGCGTGATCTGTGACTTTTAATAATCCTAACGGAGGTATTTACTATAGCACAGCTTATCGTCTATTTTTCGAGAGCCGGCGAAAATTACTTCTCCGGCGATCTGCGCCGTGTGTCTGTTGGCAACACTGAGATTGCGGCGAATATCCTTCAGAAGCTGACCGGGGCCGACATTTTTAAGCTCGAGCCGCTGCTGCCCTACTCCAAGGACTACAACGAGTGCATAGCCCAGGCCCAGGAGGATCAGCGGCGGGACGCCCGTCCCGAGCTGAAGTCATACCCGGACAGCATCGAGGCGTACGACACCATATACCTGGGTTATCCTAACTACTGGGGCACAATGCCTATGCCGGTATTCACCTTCCTGGAGCATTTTGACTTCACTGGCAAGACCATCAGGCCCTTCTGTACCCACGAGGGCAGCGGCATAGGCAGAAGTGAGAGCGACATAGGGCACATCTGTCCCGGGGCCAAGGTTGGAAGCGGCCTTGCCATAAGGGGCGGCAGCGTTGAAAGTTCCGAAAACGCCATCAAGAGATGGGTAAGCTCTCTGTAGGAAAGCACATGCGGATCAATTAATCTGGAGGTAATTAAAATGAAACCTGAAGAAGTCAGTATTTTCCCTGTCGGCGAGAAGAATGAAGCCTTCGCAAAATATTTTGTGGGCCAGAGCTACCTCAATATGCTGACCACAACCGGTGTCTCCATAGGCAACGTGACCTTTGAGCCGGGCTGCCGCAACAACTGGCACATACACCACGCTGCCTCAGGCGGAGGCCAGATACTGCTGTGTACTGCGGGACGCGGCTGGTATCAGGAGTGGGGTAAGGAGCCGCGTGAGCTCCACCCGGGCGACGTGGTGGTGATACCGGCCGGTGTGAAACACTGG
>CALXAF010000101.1 GCA_944386185.1 uncultured Oscillospiraceae bacterium | reverse complement strand
GAGCCTGGCTGAGATCGCCATGAGCTACGGCTACATCTATGTGGCCCAGGTAGCTATGGGCGCAAACCCGGCCCAGACCCTGAAGGCCATCCAGGAGGCCGAGGCTTACAAGGGACCATCCCTCATCATCGGCTACGCCCCCTGCGAGATGCACTCCATCAAGGGCGGCATGATGAACTGCCAGAAGGAGATGAAGAAGGCTGTGGACAGATCGGAAGAGCGTCGTGTAGGGAAAGAGTGTAGATCTCGGTGGTCGCCGTATCATTAAAAAAAAACGGCTTCGGCGGCGTGGATCACGTCCTTGCCTCCGGCAACGATGTGAACGTGTTCGTATTCGACACCGAGGTGTACTCCAACACCGGCGGACAGGCCTCTAAGGCATCCAATATCGGCCAGGTGGCACAGTTTGCCGCTGCCGGTAAGGAGATAAAGAAGAAGAGCCTGGCTGAGATCGCCATGAGCTACGGCTACATCTATGTGGCCCAGGTAGCTATGGGCGCAAACCCGGCCCAGACCCTGAAGGCAATCCAGGAGGCCGAGGCATACAAGGGGCCGTCCCTCATCATCGGCTACGCCCCCTGCGAGATGCACTCCATCAAGGGCGGCATGGTCAACTGCCAGAAGGAAATGAAGAAGGCTGTTGACTGCGGCTACTGGAACCTGTTCCGCTTCAACCCGGACGCTGAGAAGGGCAAGAAGTTCACACTGGATTCCAAGGAGCCGGCCGGCGGATATCAGGAGTTCCTGATGAATGAGGCACGTTACAGCAGGCTCACCCGTGAGTTCCCGGATAGGGCTGAGGTTCTCTTTAAGAAGAACGAGCAGGCCGCTATGGACCGTTACGCTCACCTCTTGAGACTCAAGAATATGTACACAGAGGAGTAATTCCCCAAATACAAATAGATACCGGCTGGCTTTTGCCAGCCGGTATTTTTATCGCAATATGGTTGCGCAGATGCGGGGCATATGATATTATGTTGCGGAATGATTCAGGGGAGTGATAGGATTGTACGTCTACCTTATACGCCACGGTGCCACCCAATGGAACAAGGAGAACAGGATACAGGGCAGGGAGGACATACCACTCTCATCTGAGGGGATGGCACAGGTGCAGGTCTGCGCCCGAGCTTTCCGGGGTATGGAGCTGCAGCTCATCGCCTCCAGCCCCCTTTCAAGGGCGCTGGATACAGCAAGAGCCATAGCGGCCGTCACCGGTGCGCCGGTGGTGGAGAGGCAGGGCCTTATCGAGCGTGACTTCGGGGACATCTCAGGCAAGGTGGTGGACATCTTCAATCCGGAGAAGTACACTACCGACTTAGAGCCCCTTGACCAAGTGGCGGATAGGGTGGAGGCTGCGCTGCAGGAGCTGGCTGGAGAGTGCACAGGCAGTTTCGCCGCGGTATCACACGGCGGTTCCATAAACGCCCTATTAAAAAAGCTGACAAACGGCGAGATAGGCAGCGGCAAAACAAGACTGAAAAACGCATGCATATCTGTACTCCAATGGGACGGGGATACTTTCACCGTCCGTGACTTCAACCTGGAGGCAGGAGAGTTTTTGGAGAAGTACAGGGCATGAACAGTGAGGAGATTATAATGAAGAGAGTTTTGATAGGCGGGTTCGTTTCACTTATAGGCAGTATTTGGACATTGGCTATAATTCTGTTGGCGGCAAATAATTTAACTTCATCATGGTATACGCCTCCGGGACGCCTGTTGACCTCAATATCCGAGCTGGGACTGATGCTTTTCTTCGTAATCTCAGCTCTGCTTGTTGTACTGGGCATTGTACTAATGGCAGTCGAATATTTTAAGAGAGAAAAATAGAAGAAGAGGGAGGGGACGCCTGTATGGTGTTCCCTCCCTTCCATTATTGACTCTGCCAGTTCACACCACTGCAGCTTATCTCATGCTGTCGCGGGGGATGCCTGGTATTTCATCCTGGGTCAGAGCTTTATAGCCGCCAGATACACTTCGCGGCGGTTTTTACTGACAGGAGGATCTTATATTGCGAATTACCCTGGCAGGAACGCCAGATGCTATTCCGCCAGGAGGAACGTCTCTGGTCACCACGGCTCCAGCGGCGATAACGGCTTCATCACCGATTGTCACTCCTGAAAGTATAGTGGCATTAGAGCCAATCCACACATTTTTCCCAATCCGTATTGGAGCAGGTATGATGTTCCTACGCCTCTCCGGATCGATAGGGTGATTGAGAGTGGCAATGACTACGTTGTGCCCGATGAGAGATCCGTCGCCAATGGTTATTCCACCCTGGTCCTGGAATTTGCAGCCGCTGTTGAAAAATACATTTTTGCCTATATTCAGATTCTTCCCAAAGTCCGTATAAAAAGGGGGAAACAGATTGAAACTCTCATCCACAGGCTTTCCAAGGAGTTCGGAGAAGAGAGATCTTATCTCATCGGGAGAGTGATAGGAAGAATTAAGCTCCATGGTTATCCGAAGAGCCTCCTGAGATATCTGACACATATATTGGTGTTCAGGAGAACCGGATAGGATCTCATACCCGCTGTCCAGCCTGGATAAAAGATATTGTAAAGTCATTCTATCCTCCATTACTTCTGGAATTTTTCTAAAATCGAAAGAGCTATTTAATTGAAAATGTGACAGCTAAATCGCCGCTGCCCAGAGCCTCCGCCCAGCCGGTCAGGTCGTCCACTGAGGCGAGCTTTGTGTAGCTCCAGGAGTTAGAGCCGTAGAACATGACAATCTGGTCACCCTGGTAGAGCACTATGTCACCGGCCTGGGTTGTGATCTGCCTGTTGCTGGCCGGCAGGCTGAAACCAAGGGATCCCACCTTTTCAAATCCGCCGTAGTCCCGCAGCTCCACTGTGAGCGGGCCCTCAGAAAGCCTCTGCGCCAGGGCGTCCGCCGCCCCGTTGTTCTCAAGTGTGGCGGTGAACACGCTTCCGCCAGCCTCTATGGTTATCTTCATAGTATCCTCTTCGCCTCCATCTGATTGCTGCCCCCGGGCCGCGTCCCCGTCCGCGATGCCGGGACTTTCATATGCCGGTGATGAGTATTCGCCCTCCGGCGCGGCCGTGCCGGCACCACCTCCGCAGCCTACCAGAAGGACAGGGAACATGATCAACAGGAGCAGGTTTATATATTTGCTTCTCATAAATTTCTCCAATCGCCGCCCTGCCGGGCGGCATTATCGTATCCGGATCACACAGATATTATAGTGACGAGGAAATGAAATATCAAATACCTATAGATAATAGTTATCTATAGTAAAAAACTATATAATAACGGTTGATGAAAAAAGTGCCTGCCCCATGGAAAATGGGGCAGGCGCCATATATTGAAATTGAAGAGAGCGGATCACCGCCTCAGCCGGAATGTCTTTGGAGCAAGGCGGTAGACCAGCACCAGTGCCACTGCTATGTACACCACGCAGAAGAGGCTCAGTATTGGGGCGAAGAGACTCACAGGGATGTCCTGGAGCATCACAGCATAACAGACTATGTAGGTGAGGAACTTGGCCACGCCGAACACGGCGCTCTTCTGTTCGGCCTCTATGTTGTAAGGCTGGAGCAGGTAGTAGAGCACCAGGTTGTGGACTGAGAAGAACACCGACGCGGCCAACATGGAAAAGCCCATAAGCGGGTAGTCCCAGGGGCTGGTGCCTCCGCCTGTCACATACAGGAGTGCCGGCAGCCCCAGTGCGAGGGGCAGGGCTGGCAGCAGGTTTATGAGCACAACGTATTTGAGCCGCTCGCGAAATAGGGAGAGTATGGCCTTTGGCTGGCGGTAGAACCTGTATGTGAGCATGCTGTGGTCGCAGTTTATAAACATGGCCTGGGTGATGACCGTCCCGCGGTTTATATAGTACACCAGGAAGAGAAAGATTGGCAGGTTCATCCGCACAATCTCATTGATGGCCGCCCTCTCCTGAGGGAAAAGGAAACAGGAGCCCAGTATAAGGAGCACGGCGCAGGTGATTATAAGGGCGATGCGCTTTGCCGACTTTGTGAGGAGCCGTGAGTGGCGGCGCATGAAGATCTCATTGAAGTATCTGTAGCCGGAGGCGGAGCTGGTGATGGAGGTGTCCGTGTCCAGCTTCTTCTGGTAAGCCTGGGAGACCGCCTGGTTTTTGACAGAGGCGGAGGAGCCGGATATGAATATGGAGGTGGGATCCAGAAGCTTCTTGTATATGCGCCTGTAGTCCCGGAACCGCCATATCTTAACCGCGCAGAGGGCCCCGGCGGCAATGGAAACCACAGCGGCGGCGGCAAAGAACCACAGGGGTATGGCGTAGCCGAAATATAGCGGTAAGTACGCCGCCGCAAGGCACAGCAGCACGCATATCCACACCACTTTTGCCGGCATGTTCTCGTTATATACATTTTTCTCCGAGTCCTGGTTGTGTATGATCACAGCCAGGAATATGAGCTTCACCGAACAGACAAAGAACGGCATGAGGATACATATCCACAGGGGCGTGCCGGTGAAGTGGCCCATGACTATGGTGCAGGGCATAAAGCCCACCAGCATCTTCAACAGGAAGTAGCCGTAGCTCACCAGGGAATACTCCCTGGCGTCCATCCGCATGATGAACAGGGC
>CALXAF010000100.1 GCA_944386185.1 uncultured Oscillospiraceae bacterium | reverse complement strand
AATTATTTAGCCGCTCCCGGCCTAATGACATTAAAAGAAGTGGAGCAGTGGCTGGACGATTTAGACAATCATTCATACCAGTGTAAAGGGGGAATTGACAGCGAAAAATGAAGAATTATTCAGGGGTATCACGATACATCCCTGGGAGTAAAAATCCGAAATAGGTATAAAATCTCAATGCATTGTCTTGGGAAGGAGGAAATACCATGGCATATGACGAAATTCACGAAACAGTTTATGAGCACATGAGCGGAAATCCGACTTTCACAGTTACCGCTGAAGAGCGTTGGAGTTGTGGCATGATAAGACGTCTTGCCGAAAAGTATCCCGAAGAGGTCAAAATCATTGCTCAAAATCAGGACGGTTCAATTTTGGCCCATCTTCCATTTGAGTGGATGCGTATAGTTCCAAAGCGGAAGCTAGGGCCTTTAAGTGAAGAACGGCGGCTTGCCAATGTGGAACGGCTTGCCAGGTACAGAGCGTCAAAGAAAGAGAATCAGGACGATGAAAAATAGCCCCTTGTGTCAGCACCGACCAAAGCGAGACACAAGGAGCTGGGAAACACCCGCAGAGCGGGAGCTATATTGATTATATCCTCCCGCTCCAATAAAATCAATAAAACAAAAGGAGCGTTTTTTATTTTGAACAAGCTATACGATGAGTATATCGAAACCCCAAACTTGGCCGTAGATTTTGCCTATAATAAGCTCGAGGAAGCAATCAAAGATGGTAGATTAAATGCTAAAAATGCCGGTGACGTTTTGCCTGAGTATACAGTGATGATTGGAGAGCCCGCCTTTTATGCTGGATTTGCGGCGGCTATGGAACTGATGCAAGACGTTGCTGCAACTCGTAAAAATAGTTAAAAACTTGTATTCCAACGTTATACCAACGGGAGCGGCGATATATCCCGCTCCCTTCCATTAGGAGGGATTGAGTGGCACGTAAAAATAATTCAAGAGCGCCAGACGGAGCGGGAAGCATACGGCAAAGGCCGGATGGCATCTGGGAGGCCCGTATAACAATCAGTACAGAAACAGGAGTGAATGGTCAAGTTCGCCGGTCTATATACGGAAAAACAATGAAAGAAGTGCGACAGCGGATGACTGCAATACAGCAGTCAATAGATGCTGGCTTGTATCAAACTCCAAGTAAAATAACTGTATCTGAATGGCTGAGTGAATGGCTAGAGACATTTTGCAAGCCGAAAGTCAAGCCTCTCACGTATTCCGCATACAAGGCTTCTATAGAAACGCATATAACACAGACTTTAGGAAACATAAAGTTACAGGCTCTAAAGGGGATGCAGATACAGCGGCTTTATAACGGCATGACGGCTTCCGGCATATCTGGCAAGAGCGTGAAAAACATGGGGGCAATACTTCACAAAGCGTTTTCCGTTGCAATAAAACAGGGGCTTATTTCTGTAAATCCTTGTGATGCCGCAGAGCTGCCAAAAGTGGTGCACAAGGAGATACAGCCTTTCACAGATGCCGAAATCCCGATCTTCTTAAAGGCTATAGAAAGCCATCCGTTTAAAAATGCATATGCTGTGGATTTATTCACAGGTATGCGGGAGGGGGAGCTTTTGGGCCTGTCCTGGCCTCAAGTAGATTTTAAGAACAAGCGTATTGTGATAAATCAACAGCTCCAGAGAGAGAAAATAAAGGGCGGAAAGTATTATATAGCACACAGCACCAAGAGCGGGAAGTCCAGAACAATAAAGCCACCAGATATCACATTCAGATATTTAATGGCGGAGCGGGTACGACAGGCAGAGAATCAGCTTGCCGCTGGGGAGTTTTGGAACAATCCGGATAACTTAGTCTTTACTAACGAAAAAGGGCGGCATTTAGCGATTTTTACGTTCTACAAGAACTTCAAGACGATAGCCGCCAGTATAGGGAGGCCGGACGCAAGACCACACGATTTACGTCATACAGCGGCGACAGTAGCTATAGCCTCCGGGGCTGATATTAAAAGTGTTCAAGATATGTTGGGCCACTCAACCGCCAGTTTTACCCTTAATGTTTACGCCCACACGAGCGAGAAAATGAAGGAAGATACAGCCGCAAGAGTACAGAGCTATTATGACAATCTCGCGTTTTTGAAAGAGGCATGATAAATCCCCGTTGGACAGTAAATCCAACGGGGTATTTATATCTGTTTGGGGTAGTAGTTGGGGTAACGTCAAAAAGGCAGAAGAGAATATAGAACTTTCAGGAATGGAAAAGGCGTTATAAAAAAGAAAATCAGCGCATTTCAAAACAAATACGCTGACTTCTTTTGGCGGAGAAGGAGGGATTCGAACCCTCGAACGGCTTTTGACCGTTACACGATTTCCAATCGTGCGCGCTCGACCAGCTACGCGACTTCTCCACGTCCAGGTTGAGTTCCCCTCAATATTCAAGCCAAGTTATTATAATTTATGATGAGGGTAAAGTCAAGTGCTTTTTTGCCTCTTCCCCGTAAATATCGGGGAAGAGGCATTTATTTATCATGTCTCAGCAGAGCCGGGCGCCGGCAGGGACCGAGTCATCGAGGAGTATCAGGTTCAGCTCTTCCTTGCCGTCCACCTCTCGCACGGCGGAGAGGAGCATGCCGTTGGACTCCAGACCCATCATCTTCCTGGGGGGCAGGTTCAGTATGGCCACGGCGGTCTTACCCACAAGGTCATCGGGCTTATAGAATTTGGCTATGCCGGAGAGGATCTGGCGGGGGGTACCGGAACCGTCGTCAAGGGTGAACTTCAATAGCTTCTCGCTCTTCTTTACATTTTCGCAGGCGAGGATTTTGCATACACGCATATCGCACTTGGCGAAATCATCTATGGTCACGTCCGGGAGAACCGGCTCCACCTTAACCTGGGGGCCGGTTGGGGCGCTGAGCTTCTCCAGCTCTTCAAGCTCCCTGTCCATATCTATCCTGGGGAATATGGCCTCGCCCTTTGTCACCGCGGTATCAAGGGGCAGCATACCGAAACTGGCCGCGCTGTCCCAGCTTGTGAGATCCCCGGCGCCGATCTGGGTGAATATCCTGCCGCAGGAGTCGGGCATGACCGGCTGCAGGAGCACCGCGCATATGCGTATGGTCTCAAGCAGGTCGTACATGACCCTGGCCAGACGCTCACGGTTCGACTCGTCCTTAGCCAGCTTCCAGGGCTCGGTCTCGTCGATGAACTTGTTGGCCCGGCCTATGACCTTGAATATCTCCCCAAGGGCGTTCTGGAAAGCATAGGCGTCCATCTGCTCCTGGTACGCGCCTCTCAATGCGCCGGCGGCGGAGGTGAGTTCCTGGTCCATAGCTTCCACGCCGTCGTAGCTCTCGGGCAGGCGGCCGTCAAAATACTTTATCACCATGGACACGGTGCGGCTCACCAGATTTCCCAGGGAGTTTGCCAGATCGGTGTTTATACGCGAGATAAGGGCCTCATTGGAGAAGTTGCCGTCAGAGCCAAATGGGAATTCACGCAGCAGGAAGAACCTGAGGGCGTCAACACCGTAGCGCTCAGCCAGCAGGTATGGATCCACTACGTTGCCCTTTGACTTGCTCATCTTGCCGCCGTCCATAAGGAGCCAGCCGTGGCCAAATACCTTCTTTGGCAGCGGAAGGCCCAGGCTCATGAGCATGGCGGGCCAGATTATGGAGTGGAAACGGACTATCTCCTTGCCTATAAAGTGCACATCCGCAGGCCAAAACTTTTCAAAATCATCGTACTTGTCGTTCATATAACCCAGGGCGGTGATGTAGTTTGACAGGGCGTCGATCCACACGTAGACCACATGACCCGGGTCGAAATCCACCGGTATGCCCCAGGTGAAGCTGGTGCGGCTGACGCACAGGTCCTCAAGGCCCGGATCAATGAAGTTCTTCACCATCTCGTTTACTCGGCTGCGGGGCTCAAGGAAATCGGTGTTGACCAACAGATCGCGGATGCGGTCAGCGTATTTTGAGAGACGGAAGAAGTACGCCTCCTCCTCGGCATCCTGAACTTCCCGGCCGCAGTCAGGGCACTTGCCGTCCACGAGCTGGCTCTCAGTCCAGAAGGACTCGCATGGTTTGCAGTATTTGCCCACGTACTTGCCCTTATATATGTCGCCGTTATCGTACATTTTGCGGAATATCTTCTGTATGGCGGACACATGGTAATCGTCGGTGGTGCGGATAAACCTGTCGTTAGATATGTTCATGAGCTTCCAAAGGTCCTTTACGCCCCTTGGACCCTCCACGATGTTGTCTACAAACTCCTTGGGCGAGACGCCGGCCTCCCGGGCCTTGTCCTCTATCTTCTGACCGTGCTCGTCGGTGCCGGTCAGGAACATCACGTCGTACCCCCTCAGACGCATGTACCTGGCCATTGTGTCAGTGCAGACTGTGCAGTAGGCGTGGCCTATATGCAGCTTGTCGCTGGGGTAGTATATCGGCGTTGTGATGTAAAATTTCTCCTTGCTCATCTTTAATTCCCTCCAAAGGCCAGAAAAATGGCTCAATGGTAATTTTAACACACAGGTCTCGGAAAATGCAATAGAGGCCGGCAAATTGAGTCTCGTGCTGAAGATGTATAGTTACCAAATTTGAAAAGGTATTTTCCAAAATGTAATAATATTGATGTCGAAATGTGGTGAAAATATTCGCTTATTTGGGTATCATATAGACATGCACAGGAAGTTTTGAGGATATTGAATATTTTTGTATATAGAGGTGCGAGATGAAGAGACTGAAAATATTCGCCGCCGCCATGGCCGCAGTGCTGGCTCTGTCGGCTGTGCCGATGGTTTCCGCCCAGGCGGCGGGTGAACATAAACTTGCGGCCATAACTTTTGACGACGGGCCTGGGTCATACACCGAGGAACTGTTGGACGGCCTTAAAGAACGCGGGGTCCACGCCACTTTTTTTGTAGTGGGAACAAGCGCGCAGCGCTATCCGGAAATAGTAAAGCGCATATCCCAGGAGGGGCACCAGCTTGGCAACCACAGCTACAGCCACGCGAATCTGAACAAATTGAGCGTCTCCGCGGCACTGAAGGAGATGACTGGCACTGACGGGGTATTATATGGTATAACCGGCGGGGGCAGCCCTTACTTCTACCGGGTGCCGTACGGCAACTCTACCGGCGCGCTGCGGGAACAATTCAAATCACCGGCGATATTCTGGTCTGTGGACACACTGGACTGGAAATACAGGGACGCCGCCCAGGTGGAAAAGAACATTAAAAAAGATATAAAGGACGGTTCCATAGTCCTTGTGCACGATATACACAAGACAACTGTAAAAGGCGTGCTCAATGCCATAGACGATCTGCAGAAGGACGGATATGAATTTGTGACCGTGCGTGAGCTCTACCGCCGCAGGGGCGTGGAGATGAAGGCGGGAGGCTCATACTACAGCTGTCCGGATAACGGTGTGGACCTGGGGCCCGTTGAGGCGCCGAAGATAACCACCAGGGGTGTGCCCGGCGGGATAGAGGTGACTATAGAGGCCGGCGAGGGCGTACCTATCTACTACTCAACCG
>CALXAF010000099.1 GCA_944386185.1 uncultured Oscillospiraceae bacterium | reverse complement strand
ACATCGTACTGGAAACTCTTTATATAGGAGAACAGAGTGAGGCCCACTCCGCCGCCCCCCACCATCCCCACTATGGTGGAGGCCCTTATATTCAGCTCCACGCAGTAGAGATACCAGGAGAGAAATCCGCTGAGGCAGGAGGGCAGTATCGCCTGGGCCACCCGCTGGGGGAAGGAGGCGCCGACAGCCTGCAGGCTCTCCACGCAGTCCTGGGACACGTCCTCCATCGTCTCCACAAAGGCCCGCACCATGAAGGCGAAGCTGGTGATGCACAGCGCCACAAACCCAACTCCAGTCCCTATCCCCAGGGAGGAGAACAGTATGAACGCCCACACCAGGGCAGGTATGTTCCTTAAAAACGTCGCGAACCCCCGCACCACCTTCGCAAACCTCGGGAATGGGGACACCCGCTCGCTCCCAAAGAGGGAGACGAAAAAGGCCAGTATGGCGGCCACGGTGGTGGAGGCCACAGCCAGGGCCAGTGTCACCACCACGCTGGAGAGCACCCCCGGTATGCGGCTCTCCCTGGGCAGAGCCGGAGGCAGGAAGTCCTCCGTGATGAACTCCCAGAAGGCGTCGCCGTTTCTTATGAGCGTCATGGGGTCAAAGCCTGTCAGCAGGGTGCAGACAACAAACAGGACCAGGACCGTGATAAGAAGCACCGTATAGAGTTTCTTTAAGTCACGCGCAATCAACGGTATCTTGTGCATCCGCTCTGCCTCCCATCATCAGGTTCTCCCTTGTGGTGCCGTATATAAGCTCTATGGTCTCGTCAGTGAGTTCCTCAGGGGGACCGTCAAACACCACCTGACCTTTAGCGAGCCCTATTATCCTGGTGGAATAGCTGAGGGCCACCTCCAGCTGGTGTAGGTTCACTATGCAGGCAATATTCCTCCGCCTCGACATATCCCTGAGCAGGTCCATTATTGTCTTGGCGCTGGACGGGTCCAGCGAGGCGATAGGCTCGTCACACAGAAGGAGCTTTGGCTTCTGCATTATGGCCCTGGCTATGCCGACCCGTTGCTTCTGACCGCCGGACAGGTCGCTGGCCCTGTTGTATTTAAACTGTTCCAGGCCCAGCTCGTGCAGAAGTTCCAGTGCCTCTATCTTGTCCCTCTCGCTGTACAGTCCGAACACCCCGCGCACGCCGCCCATGTATCCGAGTCGGCCGTGGAGCACGTTTTGCAGGACCGACAGGCTGTAGACCAGGTTATAATTCTGAAATATCATGCCCACCTGCCGGCGCAGGACCCTCAGTGACTTGCCGCGGCTGGCAGATACCGACTCACCATCCAGCAGGACTGAGCCTCCGGAAATAGGTATCAGCCTGTTTATTGAGCGCAGGAGGGTGGACTTACCCGACCCGGAGGGGCCGATCACCGATATAAACTCCCCCTCCTCCACGTTGAACGACACATCCTTCAGGGCGTGGACGCCGTTTGGATATACCTTTGATACTCTATCGAAACTCAAGATCGGTGCCATCTCTCCCATGCCTCCTTAGAACTGGTTGATTATCTTGTTGAGCTCTATTATGTCCTCATAGTCGCTCATATCGCACTCCACAAATCTGGCGCCTGGTACCTTGATAACGTCCGTGAAGTAGTCCTCATTGTCATAAGTGGTCAAAAACTCTGTCAGCATGTCCCTTGTCTCCTGGCTCACATGCTCAGCGACTACCATCGCCTCAGCCGGAATAGCTCCTGATGAGTGGATTATCTTCACATCGCCCTCTGCGGCGTTCCCGTTGGCTATCTCAGAGGCGAGTATCTGGTCGGAGATTGGCGCCACATCCACATCTCCCATAATAACGGCCTTCAAACCGGCCTGGTGGGAGCCCGAGTAGCTGACGGCCTCGAAGAAGTCGCCGTTTGTGTGGAGTATATCGGTGTTGAGATCGTCGTCAGGGAAAGCCTGTATGATCTCCGCTGTCGGTACCAGGTTGCCCGATGTGGAGTCGGGATCCACAAACGCCATGGTCCTGCCCTTGATGTCCTCGATGGAGTTTATATCCTCATTCGCGCTGCTTGTTATAAGCACCGAGTGGTATATGGCCTTCTCAGGGTCCCCGTCCTCTGCCTTCATGACTATCGGCTCCAGGTCTGTCCGCTCCACTCCCAGCGCCAGGGCCTGGGAGCCCATATACGCCATGTCCGCCTTGCCTGTGCGCAATGCCTCGATTATAGCGTTATAGTCGCTGGCCTCTATCTCCTCCACAGGGCAGCCCAGATACTCGCTCAGATCCTCAGCCAGGCCGTCTCGGGCGTCTGCGCTCTCAGTTGTGGACTCATTTGGCGCGTATGCTATGGTGAACACGCCGTCCTCACCGCCCGGTGAATTCGGGTCTGCAGCCTCTCCAGAGCTGCACCCGGCCAGCAGCAGGGCCGCGGACACGGCAGCCATTCCCAGTGAAATCAATCTTCTGTTCTTCATAACATTTATCCTCCTTATACGGCTTTCTTAAAGCCTTTATCCTCGTAAATTTCCTCTAATATTTTCAGGATCGATGCAGCTGACAACTCTGCCGGATTGTTGTCCGCCCTTCCGCGGGTCATCCCTCTAGATGCTATCTCTGGAAGGTCCTCCCGCTTTACGCCCCACGCCTCCAGGCTGCTAGGCTGGCCGGAGCGGCGCAGGATATCGCGTATCCTCTCCTCCAGCTCCCAGGCATCCGACACCCCCAGGGCGGCAAGCAGCCGCGCCTCGCCGGAGTATGTGCCGGTATTTAGCCTCATAACCGGCGCCAAAAGCATGCTTACAGCTGTGCCGTGGGGTATGGCTGCGGCCATAGTCAGCGGATATGATATGGAGTGGCAGGCAGTTGTCCTGGTATTGCTGAACGCCATGCCCGCCATCATGCTGCCCCGCGCCATAGTCTCGTGGGCCGTATCATCCCCCTCAAGGAGTCCGTCTATACCACCCATGACCGTCTCTATCGCCCCCAGCGCCAGAGCCCTGGACACCAAGTTCGTACCGCGCGCCCAGTAGCTCTCCACCGCGTGTGCCACCGCGTCAAGGGCGGAGGACACCGCCAGCGTGAGCGGCATGCCCTTTGAAAGCTCCGAATCCACTATGGCGGCAAAGGCATAGTTTTCCCTTAGTTCCACAGACCTTTTTGTCCCCATCTCCGGGTCCCATATGGTGGCCCAGCAGGTGGCCTCGCTGCCGGTGCCGGCCGTCGTCGGTATGCCGATCCATCTGACCCGCGGCGCCGCATAGTCCTTCTCCACCATTATCCGCCTCAGTTCCTGTACACTGTCTATCTCCCGTCCGTATAGGCAGCATAGGGATTTTCCCACATCCATCACGCTGCCGCCGCCTATAGCCACTACTGTGTCCGGCGGTGTTCCCCGTGTCTCCAAATAGACCTGGTAGAGCTGTTCCACCGTCGGGTTAGATGCGTTGAACACCCTTTTCACAACGCTGAATCCCTCCGGCGCGCCGCAAAATTCCGGTCTGTCCGCAACTCCCCGGTCCCAGCAGAGCATAAGTATTCTTCCTCCGCCTGGCTCCATATCGGTGAGTATGTCCCATAGTTTGGATGAGCAGCCCGGCCCCTCATAGAACCGCACTGGCAGAAAAAACCCGTTCACCTGTCCCCGCCTCCTCTGGCCTCCAGTATGCCTATTGCCTCCGGAAGCTGGGTAATTGTGTCTATCACCAGGTCCGCTCCGGCCTCTATGTACCGGCGTGTGGCCTCATCCTTGAGCCTGTCCAGCTCCTCAGCGGAGGTGTCATTATACTCATCCTGATCTAGCCCCAGGATACTGGAGCCGGTGAGTATTCCCACGCTCCATGCTCCCGCGTTCTTGCCCTCCAGAATGTCCATCACCGTATCGCCTGCCTTGACCACCGCCCGGGGCGGGTAGACTCCCAGCTCCTCCATGCAGCGGAACACCATAAACGGTGCCGGCCTGCCGGCGCCCGTCTTATCCGGTGTAACCAGGCAGTCCGGGCTGTAGCCTAGGTCCGCCGCCCGCACTGTCACATGGGCCATGATATCCGCGTTATATCCTGTTGTGGAACCTATCTTTATCCCCATATCCCGGAGCTTTTCCACTGTCTCAATAACTCCCGGTATCGGCACGCTGTACTCAGCCACCACCTGGGCCAATGCCGATTCAAACTCCTGATACAGCGCCTCCACATCAGTCTCGTCCCAGTCCCGGCCATAGCTCTGCCTCCACTGGCTCCCTACGGCGGCGCTTCTGAGCAGCTCCCTTATGTGCGCTTTCTTCTCCATGCCCATGGGCCTGTCTATCTCACTCCTTGTGAGCTTCACTCCGTGAGCGGAAAACACCCGGTCAAAAACCACACTGGGGGCCCTGGAGCCATAGTCCACAGTGGTACCGGCCCAGTCGAATACAACCAGTTCTATTTTCTTTCTGTTCTCCACAGTTACATCCCTTGCTTTCTTTTGCTGTTTCATTCTGCTTATTGCTGTTTATGGCCCAATTATACAGCCATTTTTGCCGCAGTTTCAAGCAAGTTCCGGTGAACTGTACGTTAAATGTATGAAAAAGCCCCATCGGATGTGAACCGATGAGGCTTTAGTATTCAATTGGCGGGCTGCGTCCACACTATGATTCTGTCCATTTAGGCACGCTGGCAGGAAAAATAATGCCGTAGCCGGCACGGCAGCCCATCTGATAAGCCGGTCGAATGGATATGTGACCTCAGACTATCTTCAGTCCCCGCTCACCATACTGTTCCACAGTCTCCGGGTCTGCCTGGCTGTCAGTCACCAGCAGCCCCACCTGTTGGAGTTCAAGCACCTTGCTCTTGGAGGTGGCCCCGAATTTACTGGAATCCATCACGGCAATGACCTTTTTTGCAGTCTTCGATAGCAGCTCTATTACCCCCATCTCCCTGAATCTGAAATCCGTAAACCCGTCCTCAAGGCTCACAGCGTTTATAGACAGGAAAGCAGTATCCGGCCTGTAGCGGCCAAACTGAGCCTCACAAA
>CALXAF010000098.1 GCA_944386185.1 uncultured Oscillospiraceae bacterium | reverse complement strand
CCGATCCTGCCGCGTATCAGGAGAAAAAGGGCGGCTATGCCGGTATAGGCGAATATGCCATAGATGGTGAAGGCGAGGGGCATGGTGCCGTTCTGTGCAAAAACGCTTGGGGCCAGGACAGACTGTTCACCGGCGGGTATGAGCATCTGGCCGATTATCCTGACAACTGTGGTGATACAGCCGGTCAACAGCAGTTTGAATATGATACTGCTCTTCCTGTCCATATTATCTACTCCCCAGTACATCTATTATTGGGATCAGTGTGTTAAAATCCACAAAATCTACCTTTTTGCCGTAGGTGTCCTGAATAGCCTGATCCTCGGCGGACCAGCTCTTACGGGGTCTCAAATTGATGGATTTATTGAGAAGCGCCATAGCCGTCCTGTGGCCCAGTGAGAGACGGCCGTAGTCAATGCCGCCGCGCAGGTGGAATATCTGCGCAGTTTGGAAAAGTTCCGGCGGGAGCTGTGATCTGAGGGAGGAGAGGATGCTCTCCCTGTTCTCAGGTATCTGCGGATCGGCAAGGCCCACTGTGACAATGATGAGCCGCCGGCCGGAGTCCGGCGTGAGGGCGCCTAGGGTCTTCCTGAGACCCATGATCCCCCCGGCGTACAGGGCTCCCATATAGACAATGGTGTCGAAGCCTGTGAGACGTGGTGATGACTTATAATTTACAGCCGGGATATCTGTCCTGGAAGAGAGCTCGGAGGCGTACTTCTCTGTACTCCCGTAGCGGCTTCCGTATATGATAATACCCTTCATAAAGCCTCCTGATTGATCAAATCCCAAAAGAGAGAATCTTATCCTGAATGGATAGAATGTCAGTATAGATTAAATTATGGTATATTGCTCAGGTAAATCCCGCTACCATCGGCCGGTAAAGTTTCCGTAAATCCGCGCAGCCAATGTAGCCTTTCGGTGGCGTATAGGATGGCGGCCTGATGTTGACAAAACAGCATATACAATATATAGTGTTGCATGTGAGATTAAACACGAACATACGGGGGACCTGTGCTTTGTGTTTAGAGTTTAATGTAGAAAGGCGAGACAAATGAGAGGAATCGAGACCAGGATCCAGGAGATACGCCACAAGATATTCAGGGAAGTGGCCAAGATGGCCTATGACGCCCAGGCCCCGGTAGATAAACGTATTGAGGAGCTGCCATATAAGATAATACCGGGAGAGGTCGGCAACTACAGGAACGATGTGTTTCTTGAGCGGGCGATAGTTGGTGAGCGGCTGCGCCTGGCTATGGGGCTGCCCTGCCGGAGCGCCGCGGAGCACGCGCCGCTGTCGGACAACATAGAGGCGGCAGATAAGGCTGAGACCTATTATACGCCGCCGCTTATAAATATTATCAAATTCGCCTGCAACGGATGTGAGGAGAAGAAGGTATTGGTAACAGACGGCTGCAAGGGCTGCCTTGCCCACCCCTGCGAGGAGGTGTGTCCAAAGGACGCCATAAAGCTGGACCGTTATAACGGCCGTTCCCACATAGACCAGGACAAGTGCATCAAGTGCGGCAGGTGCGCGGAGATATGTGCCTACAACGCCATTATAATTCAGCAGCGCCCCTGCGCCCAGGCATGTGGAGTGGACGCCATAGGCAGCGACTCCAATGGCAAGGCTGAGATCGACTACGATAAATGTGTCTCCTGTGGCATGTGCCTTGTGAACTGCCCCTTTGGGGCGATCTCGGATAAGTCACAGATATTCCAGGTGATACGGGCGATACAGTCCGGCGAGCGGGTGTACGCGGCTGTGGCGCCCGCTTTCGCCGGTCAGTTCGGGCCGAAAGTCACCCCGGGAAAGTTGCGTGCCGCCATGAAGCAGCTAGGTTTTGCCGACGTATTTGAGGTGGCCATAGGGGCAGACCTGTGCGCCGCCCAGGAGGCTGAGGACTTTGTGAAGGAGGTACCTGAGAAACTGCCGTTTATGGGTACATCATGCTGCCCGGCCTGGTCTGTTATGGCAAAAAAGATGTTCCCTGAGTATGCGGGCTGTATATCCATGGCGCTGACGCCAATGACGCTGACGGCCCGGCTCATAAAGCATCAGCACCCAAACGCCAAGGTTGTGTTCATAGGGCCATGCGCCGCGAAAAAGCTTGAGGCCATGCGCAAGAGTGTCCGCAGCGAGGTTGATTTCGTTCTCACTTTTGAAGAGATGGCCGGCATATTCGATGCCAGGGATGTGGACCTTACGTCAATTGAGGAGGACCCCAACGGAGTAAACGACGCCTCAGAGGACGGCAGGGGATTCGCCGTATCCGGCGGAGTGGCAAAAGCGGTGACGGGCGTGATCAATGCCCGATACCCTGAAATGCGGGTAAATGTGGCCCGTGCTGAGGGACTTCGGGAGTGCCGCAAGATGATGAAAGATGCCGCCGCTGGGGAATACCCAGGTTATCTCCTTGAGGGGATGGCGTGCCCGGGCGGGTGCGTGGCCGGAGCCGGCACCATACAGCCCATAAAGCGTGCCCAGACGGCTGTGAGTCTGTATGCGAAGCAGGCAAATCACAAGCTCGCCAGCGAAACGGAGTACATCAAGGAGCTGGACAAGTTGGTGGACTGACGGCATATGCATCAAACGATAGAGGCTGCGGAATTCCGCGGCCTCTCATTCTTTCCGAAAGGCGTCTCTGGTGGACGGGAACACAAGGGCAAGCTTATAATACTTGATGCGGACAGTGCAGAGAAAAAATATTGAGATATAAAAAAATTTTGTATCAAACGATGTCACCTTTTGGCGCTTTGTGTTATCATATATACAGAACGAGCAAAGGGGACTGAAAATTGGTATTCAGCAGTCTGGAATTCATTTTTCTCTTTTTGCCGGCGTTCCTGCTGCTGTACTTTCTAGTACCCGCCAGGTTTAAAAACGCCGCGCTTTTTTTGGGAAGTATGGTATTTTACTCCCTGGGTACGCTTGATGAGCCCATATACATCCTGCTTATCCTGGCGGCTGTAGGAGTAAATTACAGTTTGGCCATTTTTATGAACAGGTGGCCCGGGGCGAAAAAGCTGTTCCTGGTAATCGGCCTGATATACGATTTTGGCTGGCTCTTTTTATTCAAATATCTGGACTTTTTCCTGTCCGGTGTAAATGGAATTCTGGGAATTTTCGGTTCAGGAAAGATAGAGCCGGTGGGGCTCATACTGCCTATAGGGATAAGCTTCTATACTTTCCAGATAGTCTCCTACCTTATAGATGTGTACAGGGGCAAGTTTCCCGCAGAGAGGTCGATAATCGATCTGGGCGCGTATCTTACTATGTACCCGCAGCTAATCGCTGGGCCCATCGTCACATACGCTGAGGTGAAGGAGCGGATGAAGAGCCGCACCCTATCCCTGAGGGCGCTCATATCAGGACTCCAGGTGTTCATATTCGGGCTGGGGCTGAAAGTGCTGCTGGCAAACCAGGTGGCCGGTCTGTGGACGGCCCTGTCCACAATCGGTTATGAGAGCGTGTCAACTCCACTGGCATGGATGGGACTTATAGCCTTCACCTTCCAGATATATTTTGACTTCTTCGGTTACTCGCTTATGGCCGTTGGCCTTGGCAGAATGCTCGGCTTCCAGTTCCCGATGAACTTCAGGCACCCGTATCTGTCACTTTCCATGACGGAGTTTTGGCGCCGCTGGCATATAACGCTTGGAAGCTGGTTCAGGGAGTATGTGTACATTCCACTGGGAGGCAGCCGCCGGGGACGCGGCAGGACCGTCCTGAACCTGCTCATAGTGTGGCTGCTCACTGGCCTCTGGCACGGTGCGCATCTCAATTTCCTGATATGGGGTTTTGTGATATTCGTATTTATAGCCATTGAGAAGGTTGGCCTTAAAGACAGGCTGGATGACCACAGGGCGTTGGGGCACATATATATGATAATCCTCATACCACTAACCTGGGCCATATTCCAGATAACAGACCTTTCACAGCTCGGCCTCTTCTTCACAAGGCTTTTCCCATTCCTCCCCGGAGAGGTAGGGGTGATCTACGAGCGGGACTTCATACGTTATGGCGGCGAGTACGGTATACTGCTTCTCGCGTGCCTCCTATTCTGCACGAAGCTCCCGTACAAACTCTTCTCAAAGGGACACGACACTATCTGGGGAGGCATATTCCTCCTGGCGGTGTTCTGGGCCTCGGTATACTGCATGTATATGGGTATGAACGACCCATTCCTATATTTCAGATTTTAAGGTGAGACGCGATGAACAGGAATACTAGAAAGAGAAATCAGAATATGTCGTGGCTCTTTGCCTTGGTATTCATGATAAGCTTTGTGGTGGCAATGCCGTTTATGGTGAAAGCAGTGCTCGATCAGAACAGTGTAAAAGCGCCGGTGGAGGATGATGGCGGGCAGCAGGATGTGCCTGAGACACAAGACCCATCCGTTCCGGAACAGGATCCGGCACAGGAGCCGGAGACCACAGATCCGGGGGATAATACGGAGCCAGACGCTGAGAACCCAGATAATACGGGATCCGATACTCCGGACGAGGGCACAGGCGCGGGAACTGACGCCGATACAGGAGATGGAGGCAGTGCGCCGGACAATTCAGATGACAACGGACAAGTCACCTGGACTACCGTAGATACGTCGTACTTTGACGACGCGCTGTTTATCGGTGACTCCAGGACGGTGGGACTCTCGGAGTATGGGGACCTCTCAAACGCGGACTTTTTCGCCACAACCGGGATGAGTGTCTACGAAGTGTATGACGAGACTGTATCTGTCCCGTCGGTTGGGAAGGTGACATTAGAGCAGCTCCTGGGAAGCATGACGTATGGCAAAGTGTATATAATGCTGGGTATAAATGAACTTGGATATTACTTCGACCAGACCGTGGAGAAGTATGGGCAGCTTGTGGACTATGTCCGCGAGATGCAGCCCAACGCCGTTATCTACATCCAGGCGAACCTCCATGTGACCAAGAGCCGTTCGGACACTGACGACATATTCAACAACAAGAATATTGACAAATTCAACAGCGCCATATCCGAGTTTGCGAACGGCAGCGATATCTTCTATATTGATGTGAATGAATTATTCGACGATGCGTCAGGAAATCTGAACCAGGAATACACCAGCGATAACGCCCATGTACTGGGTAAATACTACGTTGTGTGGTGCCAGTGGATCAGGGAGCATGTGGCGGCGTAATACTCCTGCGGGGCGGTGATACTGGATGCGGGATGATAAAGAATGGTTTTCTGAAAATGTCCTTGAGTGTCAGGAGAGCCTTTATATTTTGGCTTACAGCATCCTGCGTGGTGAGGAGGACGCCAAGGACGCGGTACAGGAGGCCATTTGGAGAGCGTATGAAAATCTCGATTCCCTGAGGGAGCAGAGCAAGTTCAGGCCGTGGATAATGAAAATACTGTCCAATACCGCCTATAGCATGCTTCGCCAGAGAAGGCAGACATTCAACATAGACGAACAGGAAGACATACCCGCCCCGGAGAATGGGGCGGATGTGAACACGCGCATTTCTCTATGGGAGGCAGTAGAGAAGCTGGAAATGCCGTACCGGCAGGTGGTAGTGTTATACTACTACGAGCGGTTCTCTGTAAAGGAGATAAGCGGCATGCTGGACAGCCGCCCGGATACGATAAGGAAGAGGCTCTCAAGAGCCAGGGAGATGCTCCGGCGTCTCATTGATCGCGCCTGACAGGAGGTTCGGATATGATAGACAGCTTTGATAGACAGTTGAGGCGGCGCTGTAAAATGGAGCGTCCCCAATTGCCAAAGGAATACAGTGAGAGCGTAGAGCGCACGCTGGCCGCGCTGCCTGACGCCCAGGGCCGCAGGAGGCCAGCCTGGGGCGGCAGGTTCTGGAAGACAACGGCTGCGCTGGCCGGGACCCTGGCGGCTGTACTTATAGTGCTGCCTAACTTGAGCCCGCAGATAGCTTATGCAATGGAGCGTATACCGGTCATCGGGGACATAACACGCGCCGTCACCGACCATGATTACACATACAATGATGATTACCATGTCCTGGATGCCAATGTGCCGTCTATTGAGATGGAAGGCGAGGCAGTACAGAACATCAATGACGATGTGGACAATCTCACCGGTACCATCATAGAGGAGTTCCAAAACAGTGTGGAATCCGTGGGAGACGAAGGGCACACCTACCTGAGCATAGATTACCAGGTGATAACCGACACACCTGACTGGTTTACACTGAAACTCAGGGTATACCAGGGATCCGGAAGCGGGACTGTCAGCTATAAGTTCTATAATCTGGATAAGGACACAGGTGAGATAGTCCAGCTCTCGGACCTGTTCCGTGATGATAGCGGATACATTGACGCTATAAGCCAGGATATCACCCGACAGATGGTGGAGCGCATGGAGGAGGATGAGGACGCCTACTACTGGGTGGACTCCAAATATGAGGAGTGGAACTTCTCCAAGATATCCGAGGATCAGAACTTCTACTTCTCAGACCAGGGGGAGCTTGTCATAGTCTTTGACGAGTACGAAGTGGCCCCGGGCTATATGGGTACGCCGGAGTTTGCCATACCACAGGAAGTGTATGAGGACTTCCTGGCCGGCTGAACCCAGAGAACTTTAGTTAGATATAGAGACAAAGGAGAGCCGTACGGCTCTCCTTTTTATTTGACTATCGAATGGACTTTATTTGGGACAAATGTCCGGTAGATTTCAGATAAGCTGCCCGCCAAAAGAGAGTACCTCGTCCATTGTTGGTATGGAGTCGGAGGCGCCTGGGCGGCTCACGGCTATGGAAGAGGCCTTGCTGGCAAGCTCCAGGCAGGCGTCAGGTGAACGGCCGGCGGCGGTACACGCCAGGAAGTATCCGGCAAAGGTGTCCCCGGCGGCCGTAGTGTCAACCACAGGCACGTTGTATATGCCGTGGGTGTATGTATTCTCGCCGTCGTAGTACATGGCGCCGTCGCTGCCCAGCGTGAGTATGACGATGCAGTCGCTGTAAAGCTCGCGCATTTTCCTGCATATGGCCACGGGATCGGTCTCGCCGGTAAGCTGGCAGCCCTCGATCTCATTGAGGATGAACCAGCGGACATGCTTTAGAGCGGGGCTTTTTCTGAGCCCTTCATCCATTGG
>CALXAF010000097.1 GCA_944386185.1 uncultured Oscillospiraceae bacterium | reverse complement strand
TCGAGGAGGGGCTCATAGACGGCCGTGTGGGCCGCGGCACCGTGCTGCCGGCCAGAGGGCTGGGAGACGACGGCCCAGAACAGGTAATGCGCAAAATGAGACTGTGGCGTGAGACTAAAGGACCGGGTGTACTGGCTTTCCAGGGCGGTTTTTTTGAGACTGTACCGGCAGATAAGGACGTGGCGGATCATCTGGGAATAGAGCCGGGAACCGAAGTCTACTCTACCCACTGGCTGCTATTGGTGGACGGGCGCGCCTACAGCTGGTCTGAAAACTTCTACCGCGAGGATTTAGTGCCGGGCCTGGACAGGATGCGCATGGCTCCGTCCGGACGTTTCTACAAGGCAATACGTGACGAGCTTGGAGTGGAGATCACAGGCGGGACCGACCTTATGGGGGCCAGTGCCGCCAATGGCACTGCTGCCAGGGTGTTGGGACTGGATGAGGGTGAGCCGGTGATTGTCATGGAGAGGTCCGCCAGGTGCAGGGACGGCGTATTCGAGTATAGCCGCATATACCTGCACCCGGAGATATACAGGATGGAGACATATTATACGGCGGATGAGCTCTACATGTTCGGCACGTGAGATGAAAGCGTTGTTCACAAAAAGTTAACAATTTTAATGTCCGCAAAATTTGTTGTTGGTGCTGTGGGACATTATAATAGAGATATAGAGACCTGTTTTTCGGGTCTCTATTTTTTTGTCCAATTATGGGCGTACCATTTCGGGAGGCCTGAGGGGCAGAAAATAAAAATATTGGGGGGAAGAGTGTGGAATACACAAGAGAGGGGCTGGAGAAAGCTGTTGACGCGGTAATAAACCACTGCCTTGAGACAGGCGAGCCGCCTGTGGATTTTGTGGTGGAGCGGCTGTGCGGGCTTAGTAGATTAAGGCTTGAGGAACTGGGACGCGTGGAGGAGGACGGAGGGGAGACGGAGGGCATCTGCCGGCCTTCTGACTACAGGAGGGCCTCGAAGCGGCTGCAGGATTTTGCTGCCTACTTCTGGCTGCGCCGGGCGCTTGACGACCCGAGAGCCGCCAGCTTCGCCATGTTCAACCTGCGCCAGCCGGAAAACGGCGGATACCAGGATAAACCGCCGGCGTCAGCACCGGAGTTGGTTATACGTCTGGAGGGGGTAGGCGACGGGGCGTTTGACTGATTGGATTAACGGAGAGTTTTTGGAGAAGATGGTGAGACAGTGGAGAAAAGGCCGCTTGTGATATGGGATCCGGGCAGGGCAAACCCGAAGCAGAGGAGGTTTTTCGCCTCCAGGGCTCTCTATACCGCTTACGGCGGTGCCAAGGGCGGGGGAAAGACCTGGGCCGTGCGTGTGAAGGCTGCGGGAGGTGCCCTTGTGAACCCGGGAATACGGATACTTATAATGCGCCGCACTTACCCTGAGCTTGAGCAGAACCACATAAGGCCCATGCTGAGGGAGGTGCCAAGGGAGGTTTACAGCTATAACGGCACCAGCCACATAATGACGTTTTCAAACGGGTCGGAGATAAAGTTCGGCCACTGGGCGGGGGAGGCGTCTGAACAGGAGTACCAGGGACTGGAGTTCGACTGGATATTCATAGACGAGGCCACCCAGTTTACGGAGAGGGCGTTCAACTACCTGGGCGGGTGCCTTAGGGGGACGCGGGACTTCCCAAAGAGGATGTACCTCACCTGCAACCCGGGCGGCGTGGGACACAGGTGGGTAAAGCGGCTCTTCATAGACAGGGACTTCAGACGTGATCCGGAGAACCCGGAGGCGGACGAGAATCCAGACGACTACGTATTCATACCGGCCACTGTGGAGGACAATGAGCACCTGTTGAGAAGCTCGCCCCAGTATCTGAAGATGCTCTCGTCCATGCCGGAGGATCTACGCCGGGCATACAGGTACGGTGACTGGGACGCGCTGGGCGGGAACTACTTTCCGGAATTCAGGCTTGACAAGCATGTGCAGGAGCCATTCAGGATACCTGGCCGCTGGCGCAGGTACAGAGCCTTCGACTACGGCCTTGATATGCTGTCCTGCCTGTGGATAGCCGTGGATGAGACGGACCGCGGCTATGTGTACAGGGAGTGGCGCAAGCCAGGGCTCATAGTTCGTGACGCCGCAGCAGGCATCCTGGAGAGAACAGAGTATGGCGAGGTGATCTCCGCCACTTTTGCACCGCCTGATATGTGGAGCAGGCAGAAGGACACGGGAAGGACCATGGCGGAGATATTTCAAAGCTCCGGCCTTCCCATCCTGCGCTCTCCAAACGAGCGGGTACAGGGACACATGATGGTAAAAGACGCGCTTGCCCTGCGGCCTGACGGCAGGCCGGGGCTCCTGGTATTTTCAACATGCCGCGGGCTGATACGTGACCTGATGGACATACAGGCGGACGCTGACGACCCTAACGACTGTGCCCGGGAGCCACATGAACTCACCCACTCGGTGGACGCACTCAGGTACTTCTGTGCATCAAGGAAGCTTCTGGGCGGCGCGGAGGACGGGCATGGAAAGGAGGTGACAGGGGAAGACCTGGGAAGGTTTATATTTGGCGGCGAGCCAAGCGGAGAGTATTTTGTCTACTGATTATTTGGGAGGTATTATGGCGGTCATTTTTTTAGGAGTTATTGTGCTGGAATTGGGAGCAATAGCTGTGCTGATGTGGAG
>CALXAF010000096.1 GCA_944386185.1 uncultured Oscillospiraceae bacterium | reverse complement strand
GCCTGTGGCCCCTACGCCCTTGTGCGGGGAGAACCCCGCGCCCCCCTGTGCCCCCGTTTTCTTTTTTCCAAGAAAAAAGAAAACCGCCGCACCCGGTGGAAAGAAAAAGAGGCAGGGGCGCTCCCCCTGCACCCCCTTTTGGCTGCGGTGGTAAGTGTTACACGGTATGTATTCAATTAGTACAGGAAAAACCTCAAGACGGGTGGTAGTCGCATTGTCTGGCGCTCCCACTTCGCCCGTGCGCTTACTCTGGTGGTTGTTGTTACATTGGCAGCCCCATTACAGAAAGAAAAGGCTCCCCCGTTGCGTCGTCGCACCACTGGCAAACCTCGAGGCACAGCAGAAGCTGTGCCTCTCAGTGCCTGGTGGGCTCCTCCTTCCCCCAGCCGTGCCAAAGGCACGTCCGGGGACCCCACTGGAGCGAACGGGGGAGCCTTTCTCTTTATTTAAAATTCTGCACTAAAATAGTGCGCCCATTCGAGATACCCATGTAAAGGTATCCACCTGACGAAGTGCCTGTACGGCTTAGACGCAGCAGGCAATTCGACAACTGCCCAGAATATCATGTCTTACTGGCACTTATTATTTACGTAGGAATCTTATAGTTAACGCCGCACAAATACTTGGGGTCCCCGGGCGTGCCTTTGGCACGTCTGGGGGAAGGACGAACCCACACGGCCGTGAGGTGTGAGGTTTTACCTCGCACCGAGCCTGGCCTGTGGTGTGAGGACGCGGGGTGCTGGGGAAACATCCCCAGCCGCTTTTTTCTTTTCACCGGGTGCGGCGGTTTTCTTTTTTCTTGGAAAAAAGAAAATGGGGGCACAGGGGGCGCGGGGTACTCCCCGCATTGGGGTGTAGGGAGGCACCGCCTCCCGTTACGCCCACGCTGGCCGTAGCCAGCGGAACCCCCCCGGTGCTACGACGACGATGCAGGGAGAATAAACTGTCAGTTCTGGGAAATAAAATTGTGAATTATTTATCAAGTAACTCTTTAAA
The DNA here is from genome assembly GCA_944386185.1 of uncultured Oscillospiraceae bacterium. Lineage (GTDB taxonomy): Bacteria > Bacillota > Clostridia > Oscillospirales > Oscillospiraceae > RUG626. Next base: position 5,151 of record CALXAF010000096.1, on the reverse strand, counting down.
ATCTATTTTGCCTATGGTATAATACTTTGAGCGAATGCCCAAATTCGACATTCACATTCAGGTTAGAGGTTTTTGGATGTCTCAGACGAAGGAGGAGTTTTAGTGGCAAAAGTCAAGACAAGCATCCCGTTTAAGGGGACAGCCCAGCAGGAAGCGGAGCTAAAAGAGTTTATAGCTGCTGAGAAAGATGTTCCTGGGGCTCTTATGCCGGTGCTTCAGAAGGCGCAGGAGATATATGGGTATCTTCCTGTAGAAGTACAGGAGATGATAGCTGACGGTCTTGGTATCCCTCTTGAGGAGGTCTACGGAGTTTCCACATTTTATACACAGTTCTCACTTAACCCGAAGGGGCAGTATAAGATATCTGTATGTCTGGGTACAGCCTGCTACGTCAAGGGTTCACAGGCAGTACATGACAAGATATCTGAGATATTGGGTATAGAGGACGGCGGATGCACGGCTGATGGACGATTCTCCCTTGAGTCCTGCCGCTGCGTTGGTGCCTGCGGGCTCGCGCCGGTTATGATGATAAATGATGACGTCTATGGGCGTCTTACCCCAGACATGATCCAGGGTATACTGGATAAGTATAACTAAGGGGAAGCCATATGAAGATCGAGGTTGTCAAACAACTGCTTGGCGCCCAGGTGGTTTGTGGCGAGGAACATCTTGACACTGATGTGTTTTCCGCCTGCGGCAGCGATATGATGAGCGACGTGCTGGCCTATGTTAAGGATCAGGCGGTATTGCTCACTGGCCTTGTAAACGAGCAGGTGATAAGGACCGCCGCTATGATGGACATGAAGTGCATTGTCTTTGTCCGGAATAAGCGTCCGACGCCGCAGATGGTGGATTTGGCGGAGTGCAACGGGATAGTAGTCATGACCTCCCCGCTGCGGATGTTTGAGGCCTGTGGAAAGCTTTATGAGGGCGGCCTCAACAGGGATGGTGCGACCGATGCCTGAACCACTGAAGTTTACATACGACATCAATGGTGAAAATTTTGCCTCGGCTGGCGAGGCGTCAATGCAGATTAAAAAGGAACTCCGCTCTCTGGGGTTTGCCCCTGAGACGATCAGGCGTGTCTCCATTGCCATGTATGAGGGAGAGATCAACATGGTGATACACGCTGGAGGAGGAGTCGCGGAGGTGCTGGTGTGCCCTGAGAAGATTGAGATCACACTCACTGACCACGGGCCAGGGATCCCCGATATTGACCTTGCCATGCAGGAGGGATATTCAACGGCGCCGGACGCCATACGCTCTATAGGTTTTGGAGCCGGTATGGGCCTGCCTAACATGAAGAAGTATACTGATGAGATGATAATTGAATCAGAGGTCCAGAAAGGGACAAAAGTGTTTATGAGGGTCGATGTGAAATAGTCTCGGCCCGTGAGGTGATATGGGAACTTATAACCACTCTGTGTTGCTGGATATCGATAAATGCAAGGGCTGTACAAACTGCCTGAAGAGATGTCCCACAGAAGCGATCCGCATACGCGACGGCCACGCCCAGATCAATTCAAATAGGTGTATCGACTGTGGAGAGTGTATACGTATTTGCCCATACAAAGCGAAGAAGGCTGTCAGCGACAAGCTGGATAAGATCTGGGATTACAAATACAAAATCGCCCTTCCGGCACCCAGCCTCTACGGCCAGTTTGACAATCTGGACGACATAGACTACCTGCTGCAGGGGCTGCTGGACTATGGCTTTGATGAAGTCTTTGAGGTGGCGCGCGCGGCGGAGATAGTCTCCGGATATACGCGCAGATATATGAACATGCCGGGTATAGTGAAACCGGTCATCAGCTCGGCCTGCCCGGTGGTGAGCCGGCTTATCGCCCTCAGGTATCCATTCCTTATCGACAACATCATGCCGCTCAAGCCCCCTGTGGATGTGGCAGCGCAGCTTGCCAGGGAAGGGGCGATGGCCGCCCATCCGGAGCTGAAGAGGGAGGACATAGGCATATGCTTTATTTCCCCGTGCCCGGCCAAGGTAAGTTACTTGAAGAGCGAGCGTGAGCAGGGCCATGGTGATGTGGACTGTATCATATCCGCAAGCGACATATACTTCGCCATTGTAAATAAGATGGAGAGGAAACAGGCGACGGTACCGGTATCAAAAACCGGTATGATCGGCGTGGGCTGGGCCGCCAGCGGCGGCGAGGCCACGGCGCTTTTCAACGATAAATATCTGGCGGCTGACGGTATTGAGAATGTGATCAAAGTGCTGGATAACATTGATAACGGCACCCTGCCAAACCTTGAGTTTGTGGAGCTTGACGCGTGTACCGGTGGCTGTGTCGGCGGTGTGATGAACGTGGCTAACGCGTTTATAGCCAAAGCCAGGCTTCAGTCCATAAGAAGATACCTGCCTGTCTCTCAGAACTGGGACTTTTTCAGCAAACAGGAGGATAAGGGCGTGCCCAACTCCTTCTACAGCCAGGAGACCTTGAAGTACCAGCCGGAAGACAGCCTCTCGGGAAACATGGACGAGGCATTCCGAAAGAGAGCGGCTATACAGGAGATTGCCGACAGGCTGCCGCAGCTTGATTGCGGCTCCTGCGGGGCGCCGACGTGTATGGCTTTTGCGGAGGATATAGTCAAAGGACAGGCAACAGAGGAAGAGTGCATTGTAAAGATGCGCGACAAGATACAACAACTTCTCAAAGGTGAAAATTATGACAGTAAATGAGCTGGCCTCGGCCCTTAAGCTGCGTGTTGTGACAATGCCGGAGCCTGATACAGTCGTTGAGGGAGGCTATGCCGGAGACCTTCTCAGCTGGGTCATGGGAAACGCCACTCAGGGCTGTGCCTGGATGACAATAATGACCAACAGGAATATTGTGGCTGTGGCTCAACTTATTGATATGGCGTGCGTCATAATCACAGAGGGCAGCGACATACCGGAAGATGTGGTCCAACTGGCGGAGAAACAGGGAATAAATATCCTGGCCACAGACCAGCCCACCTATGAGACATGCGTGAGGGTCTCTTCTCTCATATGAGACGTGTCTATTGCGATCTGCACCTGCACTCGTGCCTGTCGCCGTGTGGCGACGACAGTATGACCCCAGCAATGGCAGCTGGCATGCTGAAACTCGCAGGCATAGATGTGGCGGCGCTGACAGACCATAATACCGTTGGGAACTGCCCCGCGTTTTTCAAGGCATGTCTGGAGTACGGCGTGGCGCCCATCGCGGGGATGGAACTCACCACGGCGGAGGATATACACCTTGTGTGCCTTATGAGATCCCTTGAGGCGGCTATGGAATTCGGCAGGGAGATTGACCGGCGCCGGGTAAAGATCAGGAACAAGCCTCAGTTTTTTGGAAACCAGCTTATAATGGATGAGGAGGACAATGTGGTGGGAAATGAGGAGTACCTGCTCCCCAACGCCACAACGCTGGCCCTCACTGAGGCCTTTGAGCTGGCGGAGAGTTTCGGCGCGGTGTGCTACCCGGCCCATGTGGACAGGGTGAGCAATGGGATAATCGCCGTTCTGGGCGATATGCCCCATGAGCCCGCGTTCAGGCACGTTGAATTCAGGGATACAGGGAACATCCAGGCGTACACTGAGAAATATCCCAGGCTCGCCGGTATGATGCCGCTCTTCGGCTCGGACGCCCACTCGCCGGAGGGAATATGCGACGCGTCGTTTTCAGTTGAGATCCCGGACGTGGGCAGTGCCGCGGAGGCGGTATTTGATCTATTGCGGGAGGCTTGATGTGAAAGAACTATCTTTGAATATACTTGACATAGCCATGAACTCTGTCAAGGCGGGAGCGAAGCTCATAGGCATACACCTGTGTGAGACGGAGACCGTCCTGGAGATAGACATAACGGACGACGGCTGCGGGATGTCAGAGGAGACAGTAGCTAAGCTGTCGGACCCGTTTTTCACAACCAGGACCACAAGGAAAGTGGGGATGGGCGTCCCGTTTTATATCCTGGCAGCCCAGCAGACCGGCGGGGATGTGACCATCGACTCCATACAGGAGCCGGATCCACGCCACGGCACCGTTGTGAAGGCGGTTTTCCACAAGGACAGCATAGATTTCACACCACTCGGGGATATAGTATCGACTATTGTGACCTTGATACAGGGATATCCGGACATCGACTTCGAGTTTACGCACCAAGTTGACGGAAAAGAGGTTAGACTGTATACTAAGGAAGTTAGAGAGCAGATAGGCGATATTCCGATAAACAGCCTTGAGATCCTCAGTTGGATCCAGGAATATATAAGTGAACAATATGATTCAAATAATCCATAAGTAAGAGAGGGAGACGCATGAAATCAATCGAGGAACTGGCGAAGATCAGAGAACAGATGAAAGCAAAGATGGCCCTTCGCGAGAATGAGGGGACCATCCGTGTCGTTGTCGGAATGGCCACCTGCGGCATCGCCGCTGGCGCCAGGCCCGTTCTGAACACCCTGGTCGAAGAGGTGAATAAGGAGAACCTTACGGATAAGGTCACCGTCACTCAGACCGGATGCATCGGCATCTGCCAGTATGAACCTGTTGTTGAGGTTTTTGAAGGTGACAACAAGGTGACATATGTGAAGATGACCTCCGACAAGGCCAAGCGTGTAGTCGCCGAGCATCTGAAGGGCGGAAAGGTCGTTGAGGAATACACAATAGGCGCCAACCAGGCGGTATAACGGAGGGGTACTATGATTCGTTCACATGTAATGATTTGCGGAGGTACTGGATGTACTGCTTCCGGCAGCAAACAGCTGCAGGATACTCTCGCCCAGGAGCTTGAGAAGAAGGGCCTCCAGGATGAGATAAGGATAGTCCAGACGGGATGCTTCGGCCTCTGTGAGCTGGGCCCGATCATGATAATCTACCCTGAGGGCGTTTTTTACAGCCGTGTAAAGGTAGATGACATCCCCGAGATAGTCGAGGAGCACCTTCTGAAGGGCAGGATCGTCCAGCGCCTGGTTCACACCGACGAGACAACCGAGCAGATTGTCACTTCGCTCTCCGACACCAGCTTCTACAAGATCCAGCACCGTGTGGCGCTCCGCAACTGCGGCGTTATTAACCCGGAGGATATTGACGAGTACATCGCCATGGACGGCTATTCGGCCCTCCAGAAGGTGCTCACGGAGATGACTCCTGACGACGTTATAAACACGCT
>CALXAF010000095.1 GCA_944386185.1 uncultured Oscillospiraceae bacterium | reverse complement strand
CGTAGTCCACCTTGCCGCCGATACCCCAGGCCAGTGACTGTACCACGCCCAGGGAGGCCTGGGCCGGACGGGAGGAACCTGCGTTCATCATGACGGAAGTACCGGTACCGAAAGTGGCCTTGGCGGTATAGGGTGTGTGGCAGCCGTTGGCGAACAGAGCCGCATGGCTGTCTCCCAGCACTGCGGCGATCGGTACGCTCTCAGGCAGCAGGCCGCCCAGGGTGGTGTGGCCGAAGACGCTGTCACTGAAACATATCTCAGGCATACAGGACCTGTCTATGCCGAAAAGTGAGAGCATCTCATCCGACCAGTCAAGCTTGTCTAAGGACAAAAGCTGCGTCCTGGAGGCGTTTGAGTAGTCGGTCTTAAATGCCCGCTCGGCTGTAAGGTTATATACGAGCCAGGCGTCTATAGTCCCGCAGCAGAGGCGTCCCGCCTTTGCCATATCGGCGGCGCCCTCCACATTCTCCAAAATCCAGGCGAACTTGGCGGCGGAGAAATAGGGGGACAGGGCCAGGCCCGTGATGGCCCGCACTGTGTCGGCCTTATCCTCTATGCGCCGGGTAATGGAGGCAGCCCTGCCGCACTGCCACACTATGGCGTTGTACACAGGCTTTCCAGTCTCCCTGTCCCAGCAGACCACAGTCTCGCGCTGGTTGGAGATACCTACGGCGCGTATCTGGGCGGGGGAGACCCCGGCCGACTCCACAGCCATGCGGCAGACCTTTATGGTGTTCTCAAGTATCTCGATCGGGTCGTGCTCGATCCAGCCCTGCTCGTTAGTTATTTGCCTGTGGGGCAGGTCCTGACGAGCCACCAGACGGCCGTCTGCGGAGAACACGGTCCCCTTGGTGCCGGCGGTACTCTGGTCAATAGCTATTATATAGTCCATAGCCTCACCTCACAATAAGGTTCTTGGCTGTGGCGGCGATATTATCAGCGGATATGCCGTAATACTCGAAAAGCTCGCTGCTCTTGCCAATTATGACTTCCTCAGGCAGGCCGATCATCTTCACCGGCACATGGGCAAGCTCAGCCGCCACATGGGCCACGGCCTCGCCCAGGCCGCCCAGGGTGCTGTGCTCCTCCACGGTGACGATGCCGCGTGTCTCCATACAGGCCGCCTTCACGGCCTCGGCGTCCAGGGGCTTTATGGTGAACATGTCAAGCACACGGGCAGACACGCCCTGCTCACTTAAAAGCTCCGCCGCCCGCTTTGCGTGTATTACCGTCTCGCCGCAGGCGATGATGGTAACGTCCGTACCATCACAGACTGTTTTGGCTTTGCCAAGCTCGAAAGTTTCGCCCTCGTCATATACGCTCTCCACGTCGCCGCGACCCATACGCACATAGAAGGGACCGGGGGTTTCAGCCATAAGCTTGGTGAGCCAGCGGGTCTGCACCGCATCAGACGGGGCCGCTATGGTGAGGCCCGGCAGGGCGCGCATGGAGGCATAGTCGTGCATGGTTGTGTGGGTGCAGCCCAATGGGCCGTAGCTTACGCCGGCGCTGACGCCCACAATCTTAACGTTTGTCTTGTTGTAGCCCACGTCCACCTTAACCTGCTCGTATGCCCGGGCGGCCAGGAAGCATGCGGGGCCGGTGACGAACACGTTCTTGCCGGTCTTAGAGAGTCCCGCAGCCAGTCCGACTGCGTTCTGCTCGGCGATGCCGCACTCTACGAACTGGTCAGGCAGCTCCTTTGTGAAATCGCTCAGTGTGACGCTGCCACGGGAGTCGGTGGCGATGGCCCAGATGGAGCTGTCCTTTTTCGCCATCTCCAGAAGCGTCGATGTGAATGCCTTCCGGCAGGATACCATTGCCATAATTACGCCTCCTCTACGGCCTTCATAAGGTCGCGTTTGATCTCTTCATACTGTTCGGCTGTGGGTATAGCGTGATGCCATGGGGCCTTGTCCTCCATGACAGGGGAGCCGTAGCCCTTTATAGTCTCGGCGATTATTGCCAGCGGCTTGCCCGGTACCCTGGTAGTCAGTGCCTCGGCCATAGCCTCGCCGTCATTGCCTGGGCACTTTATGACGTGGAAGCCAAAGGCCTCAAGCTTGTCCTCAAAGTTCTCCAGAGGCATGACCTCCTCGGTGCCGCCGCTTATCTGCAGCTTGTTTCTGTCGATGATGCACACCAGGTTGTCAAGTTTATATTTGGCAGCGGCCATATAAGCCTCCCAGATGGAGCCCTCGGCCTGCTCGCCGTCGCCCATGAGCACATACACGCTGGCATTGGGGTACTGCTTTTTAAGCCCTATCGCCATACCGACGCCTATGGGCAGCCCGTGGCCAAGAGCGCCGGTGGCGACTTCAACACCTGGTATCTTGTATGTGGGATGTTCAGCCAGATGTGTCTTGAAGACGGTAAAGGTGTCCAGCTCCTCTTTTGGGAAGAAGCCCTTGTCAGCCAGGACAGTGTAGTATGCCTCGGCACAGTGGCCCTTACTGAGGATAAATCTGTCCCTGTCCGGATCCCCCCGGTGTATCTTGTCAACATCCATGACCTTGTAATAGAGTGCTACCAGCGTGTCCATGCAGGACATGCTCCCGCCGATGTGGCCGGACTTGTGGTTATAGACCATGTCCAGCACTTCCAGCCTGCGCTGGAAGGCGATTTTACGCAAATTAAGCTCCATAAACGCTACCTCCCAAAAAGAGCCGGTTAGATTTGAATTAGTCTCCGAAATAGTACTTCAGCTTGGCGAAGAAGTCCTCGAGAATGAAGTGGCTGTCAACGTAGTTGTATACCCTTATCTTCCTGGGATTGCCCGGACGGAGCAGATACTTGCATGTACCGGCCTCAAATCTGGGCGCGCCCTCAACAGTGTAGTGGCCGGAGTGGTCTGTGAGCATCAGGCCCACAACGGGGGAGTCGCCAACCTGCCAGTTCTCTCCGCCGGGGTACATGGTGCGGAAAGCGGCCTCGCTTATGCCGTCTGGCCTCCACTGCTTGATCTCGCCCAGATAGGCTATCATCTTGTGATTGAACTCCATCATGTAATCGAAGAGGTGCTCGCCGATCTTGCCGTAAGGACGGACCTTCTCATAGAGTTCTGCGAAGGAGACCTTCATCATGGAATAGACGGTGATGGGTACCTGCCACAGCTCTATTGGGGAGTCCATTATCACGTTGGCGGCGTTAATATCATTAATGGTGTTGAACTCATATCCGCCCTCCGGATAGGCGCCGCCGCCGATCCAGATGATAGTGAACTTATCGGCGATCTCAGGCTTCATAAGGTAGGCGGAGGCTACGTTTGTTATGGCGCCCTGTACGGCAATAAAGAGGGGACGGTCGTCCTCGCGCATAGCCTCTTCAATGATGAAGCGGCTGGCCTCAGAGTCAACCGGGGTCTTCTCGTCTGGAAGCTGCTCTGCGCAGCCCTTGTATACCTTCACGCTGTCGTGGAGGCCCATCAGGTCGACTACAAGCTGGGCCTCGTCAAAGCTCTGCTGCATGGAGTCGGCAACTGAGGTGGCACCGAAGTTTGTGGCGTAGTGTGCGGCGGTGATGCCAACCACATCAAATTTAGGCGTCATCAGCTGATGGGCTACGGCATACTGGTCGTCGGCCTCACAGTGGCAGTCGGTGTCGATTATGACACGGATCTTTTTGCTTGCCGGCACATCGTATGGTGCTTTCTTCATAGTATTACCTCCGTGAAATTAGTTAAATTATTTAGCTAAAAAGCCTAGACGATTGGGGGCGGCGAAATACGCCACCCCCAACAAGTCATCCAAAGTAATATTTTATCTTGGCGAAGAAGTCCTCAAGAATGAAGTGGCTGTCAACATAGTTGTATACCCTTATCTTCCTTGGATTACCCGGGCGCAGGAGATAACGGCAGGTTCCGTACTCAAATCTTGGCGCCCCTTCCACGGTGTAGTGGCCGGCATGATCTGTCAGCATAAGTCCGACAACAGGGGAGTCTCCAACCTGCCAGCTCTCCCCGCCTGGGTACATGGCGCGGATAGCGGCGCGGCTGTAGCCGGCTTCCATCAATTTCTTCTCGCGCTGGACGGACATATCGCCCATCATGCCCTTGTTAACATGGTTTACCATGTAATCAACTATGTACTTGCCTATCTCGCCATAGGGGTAGACCTTCTCATAGAGCTCGGCGAAGGAAACCTTCATCATCGCGTATACGTTCTGAGGCACCTGCCACAGCTCGATGGGGGAATCCATGATAACATTGGCGGCAGTCAAATCATTGCCCGCGTTGAACTCCCAGCCGCCCTCTGGATATACACCGCCGCCGATCCATATAATGGTGAACTTGTCGGCAATCTCAGGTTTCATGAGATAAGCGGAGGCCACGTTAGGTATTGCACCCCGGACGGCAACGAACAGGGGGCGCTCATCCTCACGCATAGCCTCTTCGATAATGAAGCGGCTGGCCTCAGAGTCAACAGGTGTTTTCTCGTCAGGCAGCACATCGGCACAGCCGTGGTAGACCTTCACCTCATCGTGGAGCCCCATCAGGTCAACCACCTTCTGAGCCTCGTCAAAGCTCTTCTGAGCTGTCTCAGCCACGGTGGCGCCGCCAAACATGGTGTTGAAGTGTGCGGCTGTAATGCCAACCACGTCAAACTTTGGGGTCATCAGCGCGTGGGATACCGCGTACTGGTCGTCAGCCTCGCAGGCGCAGTCAGTGTCAAGTATGACTCTGATCTTCTTGGATGCTGGCACATCGTATGGTGCTTTCTTCATAAAAACCACCTTTCTAATACTAAGTTAAAATTACTCATCCAAAATAGTATTTTATTTTAGCGAAGAAATCCTCAAGAATAAAGCGGCTGTCCACGTAGTTGTAAACCCTTATCTTTCTGGGGTTGCCGGGACGCAGAAGGTAACGGCACGTACCTGGCTCAAACCTGGGGGCACCCTCAACGGTATAGTGACCCTGATGATCTGTGAGCATCAGGCCTATAACAGGCGAGTCGCCCACCTGCCAGCTCTCTCCGCCCGGGTACATGGCCCTGGCTGCGGCCGGGCTGTAACCGGCGTCGATCCACTGCTGAACCCTGTTGCCCATGCCGTGGTTGCGGTTTACGTTGTTTACCATATAGTCCACTATGTAGCGGCCAAGCTCACCGTATGGGGCAACACGTTCGTACAACTCAGCGAAAGTGACCTTCATCAGTGAGTAGACATTCTTAGGCACCTGCCACAGCTCAACAGGGGAGTCCATTATCACATTAGCGGCAGTAACATCATTGTTCAGGTTGAACTCCATACCGCCCTCTGGATAGGCGCCGCCGCCGATCCATATAATGGTGAACTTGTCGGCGATCTCAGGGCGCATAAGATAGGCGGAAGCCACATTTGTTATGGCTCCAAGGACGGCAACGAACAGGGGACGGTCGTCCTCACGCATAGCCTCTTCGATAATGAAGCGGGTGGCCTCGGAGTCAACCGGGGTATTCTCGTCGGGAAGCAGTGCCTCACAGCCGTGATAGACCTTGATTTTATCGGTGAGTCCCATCAGATCGACTATCTTCTGGGACTCGTCAAAGCTGCGCTGTGCGGTGGCGGCCACTGTGGTGGCGCCGTTCCTGTCGCCGTAGTGTGCGGCTGTAATGCCAACCACGTCGAACTTTGGTGTCATCAGCGCGTGGGAGACGGCGTACTGGTCGTCCGCCTCGTTGGCGCAGTCTGTGTCTATGATTACCCTTATCTTTTTTGATGCTGGGACCTCATAAGGTGCTCTCTTCATAATAAAATTACCTCGTTTACTATCTTAAGTATACTCAATAATCAGTTGGCAGCGCCTGCAGCCTGTGCAGCCAGCTCGCTGGCCTGACGGCGGACCTTCTCAGCCCTCTTCATGGAGAGGAAGGAGGACAGGCACATGAGTATCAGCAGGAAGGCGCCGGTGAAGGTGTCCTTCAGCTGTGCCGGCACACCCATAGCGGTGAGGCCGGTTCCCAGGATGTTCATGGTGACAACGCCGGCGATAGTGCCGAAGGTGATGTCCACCCACTTGGTGAGAAGAAGGCCGATGTTGACGCCGATGATGGCCGGGAAGATTATGGACATGGACGCGAGACCCGTCTGAGCCACAGTTCCGGCGCCGTAGCTGGTGGCCATGATGCCGGAGATAGCGGCGAAGATGGAGGCGAAGATTATTGCCTTGCCCTCTGTCTTGCCCTTGCTGACGCCCGCCTCACGGGCTATCTTGTTGCTGCCGCCCAGCGCCCGGCAGTTTGCGCCGAACACGCTGTAGTGGTTGAGCAGGAACATGATAAGGCCGCACACGGCGGTGATTATCCATATGGCCGGGGACTTGCCCAGGACGCACATGTCGCTTGTGAGTATCATTGAATTAGTGCCCTGCACTATTGAGCCAACGGCTCCGAGGATGTAAACGTAGGCAATACTTATGACCATTGAGCTCATCTTTATCATGGAGTTCAAAATGGCCTTGATAACGCCGCAGACAATGGCCACGGCAAGGCAGCCTATTACCAGGCCCGCGATACCCATAGACCTGGAGAGGATAACTCCCAGAACTGTTCCGAGGATACGTTCTGCCGCCACGGAGAAGTCAGTAATGCCGGCAGTGAGGGAGAATGATATGCCCCAGGCCAGTACACAGGCGGCGCAGGACTGAAGGAACACGGAGTATACAGCGCCGCTGGTAAGGAATGCATCGGGACGAACTATGCAAAATATCGCGTATACCGCGGCGGGTATCACTACCAGCATACCAATGCTGGTCAATAATTTCTTAAACTTCTGCATTGTATGACCTCTCTTGCTTTTCACTGGCCCGGGGGGATCTATCCCCCCGGGACTGTTTTTGTTTCTGACTTACTTTTTAAATCTTGATTTAAGGCTTCAGCGATCAGGCTCTGGCCTCAGCGCGGGTGACTATGTCGTCCAGGGAGTAGGCGTCTACAACTGCCAGAAGGTCCTCGTAGGTGAAGTCTGGGTTGACCTTCTGCATCATGTTCAGGGTCTCCTCAGCGGTGTAGATGTCGCCGGTGTTGCCGTACTCGTCCCAGATAAGGGCGTCCTCATAGCTGGCAAGCTCAATGAAGTTGTCCTCGATGAGGGCCTTCTCCTCGGTGAGTGGGGTGCCGTTCATAAGGTTGGCCATGAGTATGAGGCTGTAGTAGGTGCCGACCACGTGGCCGCCGATGATACCGTCAAGCACGCCGCTCTCAAGGTACTGGGTCTGATACTCGTGGAAGTCAATGCAGGTGACCTGGATGTCGTCCTGAAGGTTGTTCTCCTCGAGGGAGGACACAACGCCGGAGAGGACAAACTGGGACATGCCGGCGATTACAAGGCCGTCCATCTGTGGATAGCTGGTGATGAAGCGGTCCATAATGGTCTTGCCGCCGTCGCTGGTGGAGGTAAGGGTCTGGTCGCGCTCCTCAGCCAGGAGCTCCATGCTGTACTCCTCAAGGCCCTGCTGCACGCCCTGGTCACGCATGTCGCCAGTGGCGTTGCCGGCCGCAAAGCCGATCTCGCACAGCTGTGTGCATCCCAGCTCGCCCAGGAGGTTTGTGCACCAGTTGGCGGAGTGGACGTCGTCCTCATATGTAGTGGACACGAAGTATTCGGAGTTCATGCAGGCCTCGTAGTTGCCGTCGCCCTCCTCAATCTTTGTCCAGGACAGGGACCAGTAAACGCCGGCCTCGTCGCACATGTCTGCCACCTGCTGTACAATGCCCTGTACCAGCGGGCCGTTGAGAAGGATGATACCGTCGCAGTCAGCGCCGATCATGTTCTGAATAGCGGCAATGTGTCCCTCAGCGGAGTTCTCCTGAGCCACAACGTAGTAGAGCTCAACGTTAAGAGCCTCGCAGGCGGCCTCCATCTGAGCGTAGAGAGGGCCGGAGGTGGCGTTCCAGGCGCCAGGGTCCATCATTCCAAGCTTCCAGGAAACAAGGCCGTTCTCGTCGGTCTCGCCGGATGGGGTCTCGCCGCCATCACCCTCATTGCCGGAGGGTTCCTCGCCCTCGTTGCCGGAGGGCTCTTCGGCGTCATTCCCGCCGGAGCAGGCGGCCAGGCTGAATACCATGACCAGCGCCAGGAGAAGTGCTAACAGTTTTTTCATTTTCTTTCCTCCTAAAAGATTTATATATTTGCGGCATCCGCCGCTGGGAAAACTTCGCCTCCCGTCAGTCCTGACGGGGCGAGAAGAGCCCGCTCTTCTCGAACTTACATATATAATGTGTAAAGCTTACTTGACTATCTTGCTCTCCAGCTTTGTGGTGGAGACTATCATCAGGATGAAGAGGACGCCCTTTACAATCTCCTGTATCCTGGTGTTCATGCCCCAGAGGCCAAGACCGGTCTGCAGGACTATCAGGGTGGCGGCACCGATTATGGCGTTGCGCACCTTGACGCCAGTGCCGCCGGTCATCACGGCACCTCCGAGTATCATGGAGAGCATGACGTTGAAGTTGAAGTTGGCTCCTGTGGTCTGGCTGGCGGAGCCGGTGCGGATGAGTGTCAGCAGGGCTACTATGCCGCAGGTGAGGCCGGTGATGATGAAGGCCATAGTCTTGACCCTCTTCACGTTTATACCGGACTGTACAGCGGCCACCTCGCCGGCGCCTATGGCGCGGCACTCACGGCCGAACTTGGTGTAGTTGTAGGCCAGAATCACTATCGCCAGAGCAACAACGGTTATTATTATCTCAGTTGTGGAGCTCTGCAGGGCTGTGAGCGTACGGCTCACGGGGATGGTGGCCCTGCCGCCGCAGAGGGGGTAGAGCATTCCGTTAATCAGGAAGTTCATGCCCAGGCCCTGGATAAATACTGGGATCTTTGCGTAGGCATATATAAGTCCCATTATCACGCCAACGGCTGTTGCAGTCAGGATGGTGACAGCTATTCCCAGAGGTATGCTCACCTCGAGAACCCTGGCGCCGAGGATCGCGGCCATACCGATGTTGGCCGCCATGCTCAGGTCAATTCCGCCCTGTGCGAACAGGAACAGGCATCCAAAGCCGCCCAGTACATAGAGGAACATCTGGTTCAGGATGGTCTGGACGTTGTATGAGGAAAACAGTGAGCCGCTGGTGACTATCCCAAGGAAAGCGATTATCACGATGAGGCATATGAGGGGGAAGTTTGTAAATACAATGTTTTTGACCTTCTGCGCCGTTGATATTGCGTCCTGGGACTTTGTCCGTGCGGCTGCAGGAGCGCTTGTTTTTCCAGACATTTATGTAGCCTCCTTATATCATGTGACTGATGACCTTCTGCTCTGTAAGGTCGGGACTGCGCATATCCTCGTGGGATATCATGCCGTCCTTCATTATGAGCACCCGGTCGCTCATTCCCAGAAGCTCAGGCAGCTCCTCGGATATCATTATCATTGAGCGTCCCTCGCGTTTGAACTGCATCATCAGCTTGTAGATATTCTCTTTAACGCCTATGTCAATGCCTCGGGTGGGGCAGTCCATTATAAGTATCTGGGAGTCGTTGCCCATCCACTTGGCCAGAACAACCTTCTGCTTGTTGCCGCCGGAGAGCTGGGAGCAAAGCTGTTCGTCGCTGCGCATCTTGACCTTCAGCTCTTCGGTCCACTTGGCGGAAAGTTCCTTCTCTTCCTTGGCGTGGATAAGACCGCCACGGCGGAGCTTATCATAGGATGGGAGCGCTATATTGTTGCGTATACTATAATTAAGTATAAGCGCCTCAGTGTCACGATTCTTTGACATGTAGCCAACGGCGTTCTTTATAGCCTTGCCCGGGTCTGTAATATGGTCGCCTGACTTGGTAACCGTCACGGTACCACGGTCGGCCTTGTCCACTCCGAAGAGTATCCGGCCCAGCTCGTGCATTCCGCTCTCGGAAAGGCCGCCTATTCCCAGGATTTCGCCCTTATGCAGCTCCAGGCTGACGCCGTGAAGCTCAGGGGAGACGATGTCTTCGGCCTTGAGCACTACCTCGTCCTGGTAATCAGGCGCGAAGTCGGGCCTGTAGTAGTTGTCGGCGATATCACGGCCCACCATCAGCTCCTTCATCCTGTCGATGTCCATGTCCTCTTTTTCAAGAGTCGTTACGAAGACACCGTCGCGCATGATGGTCACGCTGTCGCACATCTGGACCAGCTCGTTTAGGTCGTGAGTGATGAAGAGCACCGCGCCGCCGTTTTCACGTACGGCCCTCATGTTCTGATAGAGGATGCGGCGTCCGCGGGTCGTAAGGGCGTTGGAGGTCTCGTCTATGATCAGAACCTCCGGCTCGCAGTACATGGCCTTGGCTATCTCCACCAGCTTCCTGTCCTCCAGGTTCAGGCTCTCTGTCCTGGCATTGGGGTCGATGTGCTCGCCACCGATGATGTCAAGAATACGCCTGGCCTCTGACTGCATCTTGGCAAAGTTTATCATGCCAAAATTAGTGAACTGCTTCTCCTTATTTAAAAAGATATTGGCAGCCACTGTTATGGAGCCTATAGTGCCTATCTCCTGAACCACCAGGGCGACCCGCTTGGAGGCGGCGTCCTCGGTGGAAGTAGGCGCGTACTCCTTGCCGTCGATAGTCATCTTCCCGGAGTCCGGCTTGTAGAGACCAGCCACCATAGAGGAGAATGTACTCTTGCCCGAGCCGTTCTCACCGATGAGGCCGTGGATCTCGCCTCGCCGCAGCTCCATGGAGAAGTCAACGACAGCTTTTGTCACGCCGAAGCTCTTGTACATGTGCTCCGCTTTTAAAATCACGTCCTTATCCAATCTGCATGCCTCCAAACTGAACTTTAGCTAAATTTTAAAATTTGATTTAGCGATTGTTTACTAAAGTTAAGCACACAATTGGACTAAAATCAAGTATAAATTAGCGATTCTACTAATCGCACAGATTTAGGTATTACTTTTTGGTTAAATTGCGCATTGATTTTAGTAAAGTTTAGCGATAATTTAGAAATAAATATTGCTAAATTATGTACTAAATATACTCGATGCTTGACATATTTCTGCATCTGTAGTAATGTTTAGTTAATAAAAGTTTCTGTTTTACATGAGCAGCGTGCACGTACACGATTTGTATGTGATGAATTTGGAATTTATGGCAGGATGGTTAGGAGAGTTATCAGATGAGCATATCCGCAAAAGAGCTTGCCGCCAGGCTTGGTGTATCGCCGTCTGCGGTTTCTATCGCTTTAAATGGTAAGAGCGGTATAAGCAGTGAGACGCGCTATACTATATTGAAGGCCGCTGACGAGCTGGGACTCAAAAGGCAGACGAGGAAGACTGTTCCCACGCGCTTTTTGAGCCTTGTAATATATAAAAAGCACGGCCTTGTATATGGTGAGACGGCTTTCTTTACATCGGTCATAGAGGGTGTGAGCCTTGAGGCGTCTGAGAGCGGCTACAGCGTGCAGGTGTCATATTTCTACGGCGACCACGACAGTGATGAGCAGCTCGCCGCCCTGAACAGCTCAGGCTGCGCCGGGGTCATTCTCTTGGCAACTGAGATGCTTGAGCAGGATCTGGACCCATTCCTGAAACTTAACTGTCCACTTGTGATACTCGACAGTTATTTTATTAAGTCCCATATTGACAGCGTCGCGATTAATAATAGACAGGGCGCGTATATCGCCACCAAGTACCTGCTGGACTGCGGCCACAGGCATCTGGGACATATTGCATCCAGCGTAAATATCAACAACTTCAGCGAGCGCCGCGAGGGATTTGTGAAAGCGGTGTCCGAGGTGCCTGACTGCGACTGGAGCGAGGTACGTACGATTTCGACGCAGGATGGGGCGTATGCGGATATGTCAAGGTACTTGGACGGCAATCCCAAGCTCCCAACGGCTTTTTTCGCTGACAACGATATAATTGCCGTGTCCTGCATACGGGCGCTCAAGGAGCACGGCTACAGCATACCGGGCGACGTGTCCATCGTGGGATTTGACGACCTGCCCATGTCGTACGTGACTTCACCGAAGCTCACTACAGTGAGGGTG
>CALXAF010000094.1 GCA_944386185.1 uncultured Oscillospiraceae bacterium | reverse complement strand
AACTGTCCAACGGGCTCATGTGGTACGGTTGTCCGGAGAAGCTCTCATTCTCCATATCCTACGCCTACCGGATGCTTCCCATGCTGATGGAGGAGTTTCAGAACGTCCTCCTCTCCTACCGGCTCCGGGGCAAAGCGCCGGCCCACGATACTCTCTGGGGTAAGATCAAGTATCTTTGCTATCAGGTGAAAATAATAATGCGGTCCTTTTACCCGCTTATGCTGAACACCGCCAAGCGTTCCCGCACCACAGTCGAGGCGTTGGAGCTGCGCGGCTACAGATACGCCGCCGAGAACCGAACCGTTAAAAAAATGAAGCTCTCTACGCTGCATGTCACCAACAACGACCTTCTGTTCCTGGCAATATCCTTTTTGTGGGTGGCCGTATCCATACTCATATCAACTCTCATTTGAAAGAAGGCTCCATATGCGCATTGATTTTCACACCCACGGTAAATTAGCCAAGAAGCTGCCCTTCTCCCCCGAATACACCGATTGGCTCTTCGGGGAGGCAAGGCGCGCGGGGCTAGACGCCCTGTGCCTCACTGAGCACTTCAACACTCTGGGCTTTGCCCAGCTCTACGGGCACGTATCCTCCATAGGCCGTAAAACCGGTGACGCTTTTGAGCTTCCCAATGGCCTGCGCGTATTCCCCGGTATGGAGACAGATGTGGCCGAGGGCGGGCATATCCTCTCGATAGGCCCAATGGACGCCATACTGGAGCTGAACCGTCGGCTGGAGCCTAACAAGGCGCCAGGTGCGTTTCTGCCTTTTGCGGAGCTTATGGACCTTTTTGACCAGTACCCGGTATACGTCGGCTGCGCCCACCCCTTCAGGTCACCGGGACATGTGCCGGAACAGCCGGCTGAGCAGCTTAAAAGGCTCAGTTTTCTGGATCTCAATGGCAAAGATATGGCGGAGGATCCAAAGCGCACTGAGAAACTCACCCGCGCTATGGCCAAGAAGCTGTCTCTCCCTGTAATCTCCGGCAGCGACACCCACCAGGCCATACAATACGGGTGTATATCCACTGTGTTTAAAAGCGACTGCACCACTTTCCGCCAGCTTATGGATGAGATAGGCTGCGGACACTACAGCATAGAACTGTCAAAGGATCCGGCCGGGCAGGTACGCAGGGCCAGCTCCCTTAAAAAACGTCTCAAGGATATCTACGCCAGAGGCGGCGACTATGTGGCGGCGCTGACAGGCGGCGCGGCAGTGTAACCTCTCTTTGGGGTAGACAAACGCTCCCCGCTGTGATATAAAAAATATGGTGTATCGCTCTTGCCCGGCCTGAGGGTCTCCACCCAGGCCGGGCAATTCGTATTTAATATAAGGGTGTAAAATGGAACTTAACCTGTCGCTTCCCTCTGGGGACATGACCCCGGCTGAGCTTAAAATACTGGACTATATCAACACGAACACTGACGCTTTCCTGTTCCTGTCCATAGGACAGCTGGCACAGCGGCTCGATATATCTGAATCCACCATATCCCGCTTCGCGCGTCACACCGGCTGCAAGGACTTTAAGTCCCTTAAATCTCTGGTAATGGAACAGTTCTCCTCCGGGCCGGCGGCTAAGCTCGCCACAACCATAGAGAGCGGCGGCGGTCTGACCCTCTCCGGATACCTTGAGTATGTGGCCTCCCAGATTCTCTCCACCGCCTCCCAGAGTCAGGAGCAGGAGTTTCAGAGAGCCGCGGAGGCGATAGTCTCCGCAGGGCGGGTGTACATACATGGGAAAAACGCCTCTGCCTCTCTCGCGCAGCTGCTGGCTTTCCGTCTGCGGCGGCTGGGCCTGCAGGCGCACCTGCTTCCATCGGGCGGCTCTGAACTTCTGGAGGGGCTTTTTAATGCCGGCGAGGGCGACGTTTTAGTGTCCTTCAGCTTCTCCAAGCTCTCGAAGGAGGGACGGATCATACTATCCCACGGGCGGGAATCCGGCTGTAAAACCGTGTCTTTTGTCAGCCGCACATGTCTTCCTCCAGATGAGAGGGCCGATATAAGCCTCTATGTATACCGCGGCCAGGAACGTGAGTATCACTCCATGGCGGCCCCCGCCGCCGTATTGGACGCCCTTGTTGTGGCCGTCACCCAGGCTCTGGGTGACAGGGGAATTGAATCCCTGTCCAGGCTCCGGAAGCTGAAAGACAAATACTTTTCCTGAGACTCTATTCAGAAGGACGGTGACGGTAAATGGATCTAAACAGATACTATGTGGACAGCCGAAGGGCCTCTGTAAATATTTCAATGCTGCTTATGGCCATCGCGGGAGTGTTGCGGCTCGTGTGGTGGATACTCTGGCCTGAGGAGCTTTCTACAGCTTTCTCCGCTCTGACCCAGGGTGCCCTGCCGATACTCGCCTGCCTGCTCTATCTTGTGCTGGTGCCCGTCTGCGGAAAACAGGCTCTGTGGACCACCTTCATACCTGTGCTTCTCGGCGTCATATTCTTCATCTCCAAGGCCACGGGCTTTGTCTGGTGGCACCAGCTTCTCTGTACTGCCCTCTACCTGCTTGTGGCGGTTCTCTATGGGCTCACTGTCTTCGGTGTATTACCGACCCAAAAGCTGCTGATACCGCTCTTTGGCCTGCCGCTTTTCTATCATCTGGTGATCCAGGACCTTATAACGAACCTGACTGTCTATACGCTTCAGGACTGGATTAAAGAGGGTTCGGTACTATGTATCATGGCTGCGCTTCTGTGCCTGTCCATAGCCATGGCAAAAAATCCGGAAGATGAAAAACAGGATTTATAAGATATACACCATATAACTTTCGGCCGGCATTTTGCCGGCCGCTATTTTTGTCTCTCCTTCTTTTGTTGATACATATGAATTTTCTGCCTATAAAATGAATTTTTTTATGCTGATATGCTATTGATTTTTTCAGACTTAGAAATATAATTTCAATTCGGCTCGTGAAGCCAAAATATCAGTGACATAAATAACACCGTGGTTTTAAAAAGGAGGTATATGCATGGCCCGTGATATGACCAGGGGCAATCCCCTAAAGCTCATCACGCTCTTCTCCATACCGCTTCTCATAGGCAATATATTTCAGCAGTTCTATAATATGGCTGACACGGTCATCGTGGGTCAGACCATCGGCACCGGCGCGCTGGCCGCCGTCGGCTCCACCGGATCGATCTCCTTTCTGGTTCTGGGCTTTGTGATGGGGATAACCAGCGGGTTTGCCGTTGTTACTGCTCAGAAGTTTGGAGCCGGCGATATGTCTGGGGTACGCCGCTCTATCGGAACCAGCGTCATTCTCTCCGCAGTTCTGACAGTCGTGCTCACCGCTGTCAGCATGACTCTCACCCGTCCGATGCTTGAGCTTATGGATACCCCCAGCGACATTATTGACGATGCCTACGCCTATATAATTGTCATATTCGGCGGTATCTTCGCCTCTTTCTTTTATAATATTCTCTCCTGTGTCCTCCGGGCGCTGGGAGACAGCCGGACGCCCCTGTACTTTCTCATACTGGCCTCCCTGTTGAACATTGGCCTTGACTTTTTCTTCATCCTCTCCTTCAATATGGGTGTGGCTGGCGCGGCCTATGCCACCGTCCTGGCCCAGGTGGTCTCCGGGGCTCTGTGCCTTGTGTACATGACAAAGCGTTACCCACAGTTGAAAATGCGCCGGGAGGACTGGCGCTTTGAACGCCGCTTCGCCCTTGACCATCTCAAGGTGGGGCTCCCAATGGCTCTCCAGTTCTCCATAACTGCCGTCGGAGTAATGGTTCTTCAGGCCTCCCTAAACAGTTTCGGTTCTGAGGTTGTCGCAGCTTACACCGCCGCCTCAAAGGTGGAGACCGTATTTACCCAGCCCATGTCCACACTGGGGGTGGCCGTGTCAACCTACGCCGCCCAGAACCTGGGCGCCGGCGACTACAGACGCATCAAAAGCGGTATGCGCTCCAGCCTTATACTGGCTGCCGGTTCGATCCTGCTGGCTACGCTCGCCGTGACTCTCTTAGGCAGGTTCTTTGTCAGCATGTTTATCGACCAGCCTACAGAGGAGATATTCTCCTACGCCCAGATGTATCTTAACACTATAGCAGTCTTCTTCGTACCGCTCGCCCTTCTGAACCTGTACCGCTACGCGCTGCAGGGTATGGGGAGCGCGGGCATTACAGTGCTGGCAGGCGCCACGGAACTTGTCATGCGCACTGTGGCCTGCCAGATACTCCCCGGACGGTTCGGATATCTGGGCGTGTGCCTGGCAAGCCCAATGGCCTGGGTTGGAGCCTGTCTGCCCCTCATATTCATATACATCTACAAGATAAAGCACCTGATCCCTCAGCCAAAGCGTGTTATAGTAGGTGTTGATGTAAAGCCTCAGGTGGTTGAGGCGCCCCTGCAGACCGCTCAGAAGGGAGCCGCAGACTCCATTGACTCACGGGAGTGATATATAACATATGGAGGGAGCAAAATGAACACTCCGCCCATTGAGACTGACCGTCTCATCCTTCGCAGGTTCACGAAGTTGGATATTCCCGCCCTCTTCCGTCTTCTCAGCGACAGGGATGTAAATACGTTCCTACCCTGGTTCCCATTGGAAACAATGGAGGAGGCCGAGAGTTTCTATCGTCATCGGTTTGAAAAAAGCTATTCCCGCCCCCACGGCTATAACTACGCCGTCTGCCTGAAGTCTGACAACATCCCAATCGGTTGTGTGAATGTTGGAATGGAGGAAGCCCACGACCTGGGCTATGGCTTATCCCGTGAATTCTGGCATAACGGCATCATGACAGAGGCCTGCCGGGCCGTTATCGACCTTCTGCGCATGGACGGCTTCCCATTTATCACGGCCACCCACGATATAAATAACCCCAGGAGCGGCGGTGTCATGCGCAATATCGGCATGAAATACATGTACACCTATCAGGAGCGGGTCCAGCCAAAGGATACGCTGGTATTTTTCCGTATGTACCAGCTGGATCTGGACGGCCGGCACAGCGGCCCATACATGGGGTACTGGAACACCTTCCACAATCATTTCATAGAGGCTGACCTGTAATAAAGATGTGTGCCCACCCTCTGTTGAGGGTGGGCACTCTGCGTTATATTTTATCATTAAAGTTCCCTGGCTCTCTGGCTCTTGGACTTTTCAATGGCCGCAAGTCCCTGCTCGTCCTGAAGCTTTGCCGCAAAGGAGTGGAACGCCGGAAGATCCCCTGACTTAAACTCCAGCTCTATCTCCGCGATCGGCCCGGAGCGTTCGCCATTCACCATCCTGCCCCGGTCTATTGCCAGCTCCCCAGTCCATCCGCCGCCCTCAAGGGTGATTGCGCGCCTTGTAAACTCAGTTCCACACACTACGGTTGCCCCATCCCCCAGGACTCTGGCGCACACCTCCTGTGGAGCACCAACTGAGGGCAGGCGGGCAAGGCCCTCGTCTATAGTCCCTGCCTCCACCTCGTATTCCTGGCGGACACGCCCGGCGGAACCGTCTTCGGCGATTTTCAGGCAGCAGACGCTTCTGCCGTCCTCCCTCCTCAGTCTCAAGGCGCCCTTGAGCCCGGCGACATATCCGTCAGGCGTGTCGTAGTATACCGCCTCCATATGGATCTCCCTGTCCCCGTCCATTCTGACGCCCTTATGCAGTACCGACACCGGATCCCAGCCCTCAGGCAGTTCCCACTTATACTCTATCTCCATCCTCTTCCTCCTCCGCCCGCTCCATAGCGCGCAGCAGGCTGTTGGGTATTCCCCGCGGCCCCCGGACAGTGTTCACACCGTACTTCTGCAGGAACTCCCGTCCCAGGCGCCCCTCTCCGAACGTGTGGAGCAGCTCGATGCGCATGGTCTTTTTCATCCGCACGTTCTTGTCGCTGTACTCGCGCGGTATGTCCACTTCTACCGCCCGGCATTTATACGTCACCGCGGACACCGGCGCGGCCTCGTAGATATACACCGTGTCGCCCACGGATATATTGCTGCTCTGCTTCCAGGTTAAAACGCGGTTCTCCGCAAAGCCCTTTCGCAGGTCGTAGTATGCCGGGTTCGCCGGTATGAGCCACTGGTGTATGGCCGGCTTCTCACGGGCCTTACCGCGGCGGCGCCCCGGCCGTGTCCCGTCGTAGCTTATCTCCAGCAGCAGCTCTATCGTGTCCATGTCAACAGTGCCGTCCAGCAGCACGGACACCCAGTTCTCCTTGTTCATATGGTACGCCGGCAGTATGCCGGGCTGGCCGATAAGCGATCCGGTCATGGTGGGCCCCGGCCTCAGGTTCAACACATCAGCTTTTCCGTTCCCCTCAAGCCCGAGCCTGTCCCGGGGCACCTCCATTATAATGCCATACCACTTCCCGTTTGTTCCATGGCGCAGCACTACGTTTTGAGATCCGTCAGACCAGGGGAAATTTGCCTCAGTCCCGAACCTGTCCTTGACATATTGAAGGACCCTGTCCTTTAAGCTGCCTCTCTCCGCCATTGCGAACCCTCCAAAAGCGTGCCCTCGCCGCATCTATAGTCTGTACATTTTAAAGCTGCATTACGCGTTGAACACGTACTTATCAAGCCTGTCCATCGCCTCTTTTACCCGCTCCAGCGGCAGCGCAAGATTCACCCTGATGGCCCAGGGCCTGTGGAACGGCCGCCCATCCTGCCATATGACACCGACGGCAACGCCATCCCGCAGCAGCTCGTCCAGGCTTTTGCCGTGGTCGCGGCACCACTCCTCACAGTCAAGGTACAGCATATATGTGCCCTGGGGTTTTGAGAGCTTCACGCCCTTGAAACGGGTAGTGATGTATTCACAGGCATAGTCCACGTTTCCGCCCAGCACGCAGCAGAGCTCGTCCACCCACTCGCGTCCCTCCGGCTTGTACGCGCCCACAAGCGCGTGTACAGACAGGACGTTTGCCATATTATAGTGGCTCATGGCCGAGACTTTTGCCATCCTGTCGTTCAAGTACCTATCGTATATCACGTGATAGGAACCCACCAGTCCCGCCAGGTTGAAGGTCTTTGACGGGGCGTAAACAGCTATCGTGCGGCGGCGGGCGTCGTCAGATACGCTCTGTGTCGGGATGTGCCTGTGTCCCGGCAGGACGATATCCGACCATATCTCGTCAGATATAACTACGCAGTCGTACTTCCTGAATAGCTCCATGGCCCGCTCGAGTTCCCATCTCTCCCAGACCCGGCCGGTGGGGTTGTGGGGTGAGCAGAATATGACGCAGTGTATGTGCTCATCCCGCAGCTTTGCCTCCATATCCTCAAAGTCCATTCGCCAGACCCCATCCTCGTCCTGCACAAGGTCACTGAGAACAGCCCTTCGGCCGTTATTGTTCATTGTCCCGGTAAACCCGATATATGTGGGTGAGTGGAGCAGAACCGCCTCCCCCGGGGCAGTGAAGGCCTGCAGCGCCGAGGCCACACAGCCCAGCACTCCGTTTTCATACCCTATTTGCTCCCGGGCCATGCCATCCACCCCGAATCTGTCCCTGTGCCAGGCGATAATGCTGTCAAAATACTCGTCCGGCAGTGAGAAATACCCGAAGTGGCGGTGTGTGAGCCGCTCCTCCATCTCCTCAATTATCGTGGGCAGTGTGGGGAAGTTCATATCGGCCACCCACATTGGTATCACATCAAACCCTTCACGTACGCTGGCGCCTGGGATGGGGATAACGTCCACAGCTATGGCGTCGTGGCCGCGCCTGTCCATAATGGTGGTAAAATCGTACTTCATGAGTTAAACCCTCTCTTTCATCTCAAAAAGCCCCGGCCGTTTTCCCGGCCGGAGCTCACGGTGTTTACGAGTGACGGTCCCTGACCACCGAGAATGCCTCGTCGGCTATCTCGACAGTCTCCGCGATGTCCGCGTCTGTGAGGGCCGCGTTTATAAAGTGGTTGTGGTGGCCTGTGAAGAACACTCCGCGCTTTACGCACTCTGCGATCCACTCCTGGTGGAGCATAAGGCTTGGGTCATCGGCGATTTTGAGGTAGAAAAGGCTTGGCACGCCTGTCACGTGCAGGTCAAAGCCATACTTCTTTCCCGCAGCTATCAGTCCCGCTTTAAGCTTCTCGCCCTTGTCTATAAGCAGCCTTGGCATACCCAGCTTCTTCATCTTCTGTATGCAGGCGATGCCCGCGGCAAATGGCACGGCGCTCATCCAGTAGCTGCCTGTATATGAGAGGCTTGAAACCGCGTTCTTCAAAAACTCCTTGCCACATAGTGCGGAGACATTGTAGCCGTTTGCCAGCGCCTTGCAGAAGCATATAAGGTCGGCCTCAAAACCGAAATAGTGGTCGGAGCCGGCCATGTCCAGCCTGAATCCGGCGCGCACGTCGTCGATTATGAGGACAGTGCCCGTATCGTCGCAGAGCTTCCGCACCTTGGCCCAGAAGCCCTCAGCGGGCAGCTCGTTATCCATAAAGTTGCCGTGCATATATGGCTGGGCTATTATGGCGGCTATCTCCCCCTTATTGTCCTCAAAGACCTGGGAGAGCCCCTCAAAATCGTTCCACTGGACGTAGATGTTGTTGGAGACATCCTCGGGGATAACTCCCGCGTAGTCTATCTTTTGGGTCCAGGGCGATACGCCGTGGTAATAGCCCTTGAAAAACACCAGTTTCTTCCTGTGGGTGTAGGCACGGGCTGTCATGATAGCGCCGGTGGTGACGTCGTTGCCGTTTTTCGCGAAGAACGCCCAGTCGGCACAGGCAACCGTATCCACCAGCAGGTCCGCGAAGTCTATCATCACCGGGTTTGGCAGGGTGGTGCAGTCGGAGATGGCCCGCTGCTTTGCCGCCGCCTCGTCCACATCGGGGTCGTTATAGCCCAGGATATTTGGGCCGTAGGCGCACATATAGTCGATAAACCTGTTACCGTCCAGATCCCAGAGATACGTGCCCTGTGCC
>CALXAF010000093.1 GCA_944386185.1 uncultured Oscillospiraceae bacterium | reverse complement strand
GCGGCCTGGCGGCACTTTCCGCCCAGAAGATCGTAGACCGGCATCCCGGCCATCTTTCCCTTTATGTCCCACAATGCCTCGTCAATGCCCGAGATGGCGTTATTGAGTACGGGGCCGTTGCGCCAATAGGAGCTTCCGTAGAGGAACTGCCAAGTGTCCTCGATATTGTCCACACTTTTGCCAATGAGAAGTGGCTTTACATTGTGCTCCAGGGTTGTGACGACGGGCTCATACCTCTGGGTGAATGTGGCGCAGCCGACGCCGTAAAGCCCGGGTTCGCTGGTGATAATCTTAACCGCCACAAGGTTAACTCCCGCGGGAGCTGTTGGGATCACTTTGATATCCTTAATAGTTACGTTTGACATGATTTTCTCCTTAAAAGCTTTTTTTAACATATCCCCACATCCTTGCGGATGTCTCATCACTTATTACCTCTGGCATCCCAGGCAGGATAAGGCCGCCGTCCACACGGAGCGTCACGCCGGTTATGTATGAAGCCTCGTCAGAGGCAAGGAACGCAACGGCATTTGCTATGTCCTCCGGGAGGCCGGAGCGCTCCAGGGGAATCCGCTCGCCCAGCTCATCCCAGAAGTTCGTGGGGACATTCTTGCCCATTGCTTTTATCTCCTCCTGGGTGCGTATACGTATTGCACCCGGCGCCACGTTGTTCACACGTATGCCATAGGGTGCGGCATCAAGGGCTATGGACTCTATGGCCCTGTTGAGCCCTGCTTTTATCCCGCCGTATACTGCGTCGCCAGGGTACGCGCGCTGGCTGCGGGAGGAGGTTATGCTTATAACACTGCCCTTTATTCCGTGTTGGGCCATGTATTTTATGGAAAAGTGGGCCATAAGGAGATAGTTCCTGAAGTTCAGGTTTATCATGTAGTCCAGATTTTTTTCTGTGAGATCAATTATGCTCTCCATAATGGTGACGCCGGCGTTGTTGACCATAAGATCCAGGCCGCCCAGCTTATCTACTGCCTTATTGAAGAGCTTCTCGCCCTCGCCAGGTATATCGAGGCTCGCCTGGAAACAGTCACACTGTACGCCATACTCGTCATGGAGTTGGCGGCACAGTTCAAGAGCGTCCTCCTGGTGCTGTCCATAGGAGAAAACTATATCATAGCCAATTGAAGCCAACTTCCTTACTATACCGGCGCCGATGCCTTTGCTGCCTCCGGTGACAAGCGCTTTCCTGTTGCTCATTTTAGACTTCCTTTCTACTTTCTGTCAATCAAAAGTGTATATACTGCCATGGGTACTTCTACCTCACAGAGCTTTTCAGCTATCATGCCGGTAAACGGGTCGATGCGGCAGGACACAATATTCCCGCTGTCCTGATTGGAGATTATGATTATCTGATGAGGCGCGATTGTAAAGCTCCTTGGTGAACGCCCGTATGATGGACAATGTCCCAAAGGGCGGATCGAACCATCGGATGATGTCCTGAAAACGGCTATAGAGTCATGGCCGCGGTTGGAGACATAGACAAACGAACCGTCGTCAGAACAGTGAATGTCGGCGGCCAGGTTCTTGCCGGCAAATTTTTCAGGGAGAGTGGACAGCACATCAGTGAGGGTGAGGGTTCCGTCGCCGCTGTCGAAGTTATAGACAAGCACCTGGTTTGAAAGCTCAGCGCTGACGTACAGGGTGTGTCCGTTGGGGTGGAAGGCAAAGTGGCGCGGGCCGGAGCCGTCTGGAGCCTGGACATAAGGCATAGCCGGATTCTCAGCTATTTCGCCGGAACTGGTGTCGACGGAGTATACTATTATCCTGTCAAGGCCCAGCTCCGCAGCCAATAGCCATTTTCCAGAGGGGTCAAAGATGGTTGAGTGGGTGTGTGGGCCGTCCTGCCTCACTGGATCTACTCCCTTGCCGGAGTACTGCACAGTGGCCGTCGGAGCCTCAACGACGCCGTCGCTGCCAACTGGGCATACGACGAGGCTGCCGGTGAGGTAGTTCGTAGCGGATATGAAGCGTCCTCCCGGCCAGAGCCGCAGATGGCACATGAGCCCGCCGGGCATATCGACTTTAGAGATAAACTCAAGGTCGTTGATGCCCGTGAGACTGTATGTGGCTATGGAGCCCCTGTCCATCAGCTCCTGCACAGCGGCGACAGTCTCACCGCTCACCCGGCACAGGAATGAGGGGTTTTCGGTTTCAGAGCACACGGATCTTGGCACCATGAGCCCGGTATCCTTGTCGTAGTCCATAGCGTATATGCCGCGGCTCTGGCCCCCATATGTATAAGTCCCAACTAAAAGCGTAGCCATATCCATCAGACGTCACCTCCGCTGTGGCAGCCAAAGCGCCATGTCCTGGTCCAGGACTGCCTCTCTCCTGGCTCAACGTTTATGGGTACATACACCTCGGTACATATGCAGTGCTCAACGCCCCAGACGACCAGCCTGGAGGGATTAAAGCTGAATTCCTCGCTTACAGAGAGAGGCGAGTCGATGTGCGTGAGCCGCCAGAAGCGGCCCTTCTCAGGGTGCAGGTCCTGGGGCTCTGTCTCCTTGTGGAACCCGTGCCCGTCCATATCACGCAGCCAGTGTATCTCGTCGCCGCGGGCCTCCATGAATCCGGAGATGCGGTGGAACGGGTCGCTCATGTTGTAGGCGGAGCCGGATATGCCGCCGATGTTCCCGTCGAATGGTATCTGCAGATAGTAGCCCGGACCCACTGGCAGTCCGTCAAGTGACAGGAAATTGTGCTGGTACTCTCCCAGCTCCAGCGTCCGCTGCCCAAGATTATATATTGTGGTGTTGGTTATGATACTGCAGCCGGAAAGAGAGACGGTCTTTTCAATTTTTGCCGCAATATCCATACACGGTATACAGTCCTGGGTGAAGCGGGCGCTGTCACCTGCAAGCTCAACACTGGTGGGGAAGAGGGTGACCTCATAATCTTTAAATATATGGTAGGGGCCGCCTTCGGGCCGCTGCCGCAGAAGCCCCAGCCCTATTTTGGGGAAGTTCTGCCCCGGACGGGCCTCAGCTGCCAGACCATCCCAGGAATATTCGCCGCAGAGGCCGACCCCGTTGCAGGTAACCCTGCCTGGCAAACGCTGCTCGGGTTCGCAAAATTTATACTTTCCGTCCAGCGTGACCTGTTCAACTACGCCTATAGTCTCAAACCTTGAGCTGAACACATGCGTGGGGCTGTAGCGGAACTCCACCTCTAACCTGTCGTTTTTTATCCTGTAAATATTATTCATTCTGCCTCCTCAAGAAGCGATAGCCGCCTTCATCACATTCTCCTGGGTTATGTCGCTACCTGTGAGCTCGCCGGTTATGTGTTTGTTGCTGAGTACGAGACATCTGTCGCTCATTGAAACAAGCTCAGGCATATCGGAGGAGACCATTATTATGGAGACGCCGCTGTGTGTAAGTTCATTCATTATTTTGTATATCTCGGCCTTGGTACCCACATCAATTCCTTTGGTTGGCTCGTCAATAAGGAGGATGGTGGGCTGGGACAGCAGCCACTTGCCGACGACAACCTTCTGCTGGTTACCGCCAGAAAGGTTGACAAGCATTGTCTCCACAGAGGGTGCCTTTATGTCCAACCGCTCAAACATCTGGTCGGCAAGTTCTTTTTCGGTATTCTTATCCACTATCCCGCGGGGGAAGATCTTATCAAGGCATGCCAGCGTCAGGTTTTCCCTTATGCTGTGTACCCATATATAACCTGTCTGCTTGCGCTCCTCGGTAACATAGCCCATACCATGCTTTATGGCGTCAAGCGGTGAGCGTATATTGACCTTCTGGCCGTTTAAATAGAGATCCTTCGTCACACCGCGCGTTATGTAACCGAATATGGCGCTGAGAACCTCGCTACGCCCAGCGCCAACAAGGCCGCCGATACCGAGTATCTCGCCCTTCCTTAGGGAGAAGCTTATATCCTCGACGATGTTCTGCCCTTTGTTGGATGGGTGGGGTACAGTCAGGTGCTCTACGCGCAGTACCTCCTCGCCGATCTGGGCGGGCTGCTTGGGGTACATGTTGTCTATGGTGCGCCCTATCATGGCCTCCACCAGCTTATCTTCCGTGACTGACTTCACATCGTTCTCGTAGACTACGGCACCGTCGCGCATTACCACCACTTTGTCCGCTATACGGAATACTTCGTCAAGCTTGTGGGAGATAAACAGGAACGACACACCCTCGCGCCGGAGGTCGTCTATGGTGTTCATAAGTATGTCTGTTTCCTTGTCGGTAAGGGCGCTGGTGGGCTCGTCGAGGACAATTATCCTGGGGGACTTGCTGAGCGTCCTGGCGATGGACAGCATCTGCATCTGGCCGCTGTTGAGGCCGCGGACACGCTGCTTTGGATCCAGCTCGAGGCCGACACGCTTCAGCATAACGGCGGTGTCGCTGTATAACTTCTTATAGTCCACAACAATACCCTTCATGGGGAGATTGCCTACATAGATGTTCTCGGCGAGGGAGGCGTCGAGCATCACATTCAGTTCCTGATAGACCATCTCAATGCCGCATGCCTCGGCCACCTGGACGGAAGAGAAGTCCGTTACTTTCCCGTCTATCCATATCTCACCCTCGTATTCCTTCGAGGTGTAGCTGCCGCTGAGTATCTTCATAAGTGTGGACTTGCCGGCGCCGTTCTCGCCGCATATGGCCATCACTTCGCCGCGCTTTAGCGATATGGATACGTCCCGCAGGGCCACTACGCCGGGGAAACGCTTTGTGACATTTTTCATCTGGAGAATATATTCGCTGTTCATATCATATCCTCCTTATCACTCTCCGCTGAGAGCTTTGCGGCGGTATTTGTCAACATAGAGGGCCACGATAAGGATGAGCCCGTATATGGCATTCTGCCAGAGGGTGGAGACGTTCATGAGTATCAGGGCGTTGGTTATAGTGGCCAGGAGTATGGCGCCCAGGGCCGAGCCTATGACAGTGCCCTGCCCGCCGAACATGCTGGTACCGCCTATGATAACGCCGGCCATTATAGATAGCTCCGTTCCAGTTCCTGCCGCCGGCTGAGCGCTGGCGAAACGGGAGGCAATGAGTACGCCGGCAAGGGAGGCGAATACTGATGTGCCAATGAAGGTAACCATCCTGCGGCTGTTCACCTTAATTCCGGCAAGATACGCGGTCTCCTTATTGCCGCCGATGGCCAGCACCTCGCGTCCAAAGCGGGTCTTTGTGAGGAGGAACTGCCCGATGATACCCAGTACAATGGCGTATATTATGGGCATCGGTATCTGGTCAAAGAGCTTATACTGGCTGAGCTGCTTGAAGTTGCCCTCAAAGTTGGAAATGGCAAGGTTATTCGTTATAATCGCAATTATTCCGTTCACCAGGTACTGAGTACCGAGGGTGGCGATAAAGGCGGGGAGGTTGCTCTTTATAATGAGTATTCCATTTAGTGTTCCCACGGCCGCGCCGGCGATGAGAGCCAGCACAATAGCGAGGGGGAGCGGCACACCGGCCTTCAAAGTCATACCGCATATAACACCGCCCAAGCTTGTGGCGGCGCCCACTGACAGATCCATGCCCTGGGAGGAGAGCAGAAACGTGAGAGGAATAGCCACAATGAATGTGAAGCTTGCGGTACGCAGTATATCGAAGATGTTTCCTGTAGAGAAGAAGTTGGGATTTACGAAAGCCACGACTATGAGCAAAAGGGCGAGAGGCAGTACAGCGCCCAGCTCGTTCTTGCTGAGTAGGGCCTTGAATACCGCTTTGCCCTTTGAGTTCTCTTTATTCATATTGGAGATCCTTTCTTACAATTTGGACTTTTATTGTTTGACGGGCAGCCCTATAGGCCGCGGCTGCCCGTCGTATGTCATCTCTCTATATTTCTATCTATACAAATAGCTGATATGCTGTTGGAGACAAGATCAGGCGCTAAGGTCGGTGCCCATCTCCTCAGCCCATGCGTCCACATCCTCGGGCATGATGATGGATGTGCCGGAGTCGGTGTACTCGGGGATCTCCTTGCCTTCCCTCACGTCATTGGCAAGATAGACGCTCTCATAGCCCATCTTGTACCACATCTGTGCAACGGTTGCGTCCATGTTCCCCGCCTTTATGGCGAGAAGGATCTCGGCCGCGTCGTCTATTCCTATCACGCAGAAGTCGTCCTGCCTGCCCTCGGCCTCAACATAAGTTGCAGCACCAAGTCCAGCGTAGCTGTCGAAGGAGACAAGGGCGTTGGTCTCCGGATTTGCAATGCACACAGCGGACAGCTTATCCTGGGCTGTCTGGGCGGAGGAGTTGCACTCCTCGCGGCGCACGATGGTGGCGTCAGGACGCAGCTCCATGAGCTTCTCTTCAAAGGCGTCTACCTGGTCCACCTGACTCTGGGTGCTGAGCAGTGTCTGCATTGTCACGACGTGGATCTCCTGGTCGCCCATGCACTGAACAAGAGCCTCTGCTACGGTGTAACCAAGATTTGTTGGGTCGGTTCCTATGTAGCCTGGGAAGTGTGGATCGCCCATGCAGCAACCCACCATGGTTATACCCTTTTCAACGGCGGTGTCGAGTATATCACTCATAGCATCGGTGTCTGTGACCAGAGGGATCATAACATCGGCGCCGTTTGTTATGGCAGTCTCGTGGAGGTTAAAGAGCTGAGACATGTTGTTATCGGCGGTCGGCGCCAGATAGTGGCCCTCCCAGCCAAGCTCCTCACATGCGGTCATAAAGCCGCGCTCAAACTGACCCCAGGCGGCACCGCCCGTCATTGGGCCGAAGGAGTAGCAAACCACTGTGTCGTCTGAATCCCCGCCCTCGTCGCTGGGTTCATTGGTGCTATCTGGGGTGTTGTCCCCGGTGTTGTCGGGGGTGTCAGTGTCTCCGCTGTCGCCGGATGAGCACGCCGCAAGGCTGAAGCAGAGGATGAGCGCCAAGATGATTGCCAATACTTTTTTCATTGTTTTGTATCCCCTTTATTTTGTAGATTTGAACAGTGGAAAGGTATTCCCCTGTGTCATGACTAGAATATAACATACTAATGTTTAACTAATCAATTCGCACGCTGTTCAAAGTTTTATAAATAATTTTATTACAAATACACAAAACATATGTATGTATATGATGTTTATTTTGTATAAAATATATATTATTTTTTGATTCGGTATTTACAATTTTATCAAATCATGATAGTATCAAATAAACATAATAATGTTTTGAGAAGGGGTGAGACTGGTGAATAATATGCGTACGCCCAAGTATGAGCAGGTTGCAGAGGCAATAGCAAAACAGATAACTCTGGGGAAGTACCCTGTGGGCAGTATGCTTCCACCGGAGCCAGAACTTGAGAAGGAGTACAAGGTGAGCAGGGCAACCGTCAGGAATGCCATGCAGATCCTGCTCAGGGAGGGGCTGGTGTCCATAAGGCAGGGCAGAGGTACAAAGGTGCTGCACACAGCGGATATGCGGAGGTTTGCCAGCGTCACATCACTGTCTGAGACTGTGCGGATCAAGGGGGAAGATGCTTTATCCCTCATGTGCGTGGTGAAGATCGACGAGGTGAGGATACCCAGCGATGAGGACGCCAGGTTTCTGCACTTGGAACCAGGATCTAAGGTGTACAGGCTGCAGCGGATAATGAAAAAGGGAGAGGTGGTTTACGGTATTACAACAAACTACCTGCCGGAAAGCCTCGCTCCCGGTCTGCCGGAGTATGAGGGGCAGTTTATGGACCTATACTCATTTTTAGAGAAACAGTACGGGATCAAGTATACAAAGGCGGACGAGAGTATCTACGCCGTTTCTGCCGGGCTGTTAGAGGCTCAGGTCATGGACATACCGGTGAACACCCCGCTTCTCAGGACCAGGAGGACTGCCTACTGTAACTTCGGGCCGATGGAGTGCTCATATTATGAGATGCGTTCAGATATATACTCTATCCATATACATATGAGCAACGAGTGAATATATTCAAACGTCCTGGCGGAGACGCTATAAGAAATAGGGAAGCCGGAATCCGATAAGATTCCGGCCTTTCCTATTTATGAACTTGAGATTGGAAGAGTGAAGGGGTAAAATACTTATAAAAACCGTGAGTTTGGGGGGGACATAATCCTATGGTACCGGAACTTTTTCTTATCACAGGCGTGATGGCCTCAGGTAAATCGACGGTGGGTGAACTGCTGGCGGGACGCCTCGGCAGAGGCGTACACCTGAGAGGCGATGTTTTCCGCAGGATGATCGTCTCCGGAAGGGAGGAGATGAGCGAGAGACCGTCAAGTGAGGCGCTCTCGCAGCTCCATCTCAGGTACCGTCTGGCGGCGCAGTCTGCCCGAATGTATCTTGACGCCGGCTTTTCTGTTGTGCTCCAGGATAATTACTACGGCAGGGATCTGGAGTATATGCTGCATCTGCTTGAGGGGTGCCCGGTACACCTTGTGGTACTGTGCCCGTCGGTGGGAACAGTGAAAAAGCGTGAGGCGGAGAGAGGAAAGACAGGCTACAGCGGATTTTCGCTGGAGGGGCTTTTCGAGAGTTTCATGGAAGAGACGCCAAGACTGGGCTACTGGATTGACAGCTCTTACCTTACGCCCTGGGAAACGGCGGAGAAAATACTTGAGCATTTTGGAATCGCGGAGGAGATAGAGCATGACTGAGCAGAAACGGAGAGAGGAGATAATTGGGCAGTGGTTTCACATGTGGCTCACAAAGAGCGGCACAGGGATAGAGAATATCTTTTCTGAAGATGCGGTATATACCGAAAGCTGGGGGCCGGAGTATGTCGGCGCAGAGAAGATACGCCACTGGTTTTGCGAATGGAATGGAAGGGGCAGCGTACTGGCCTGGGATATAAAGCGCTTTTTCCATAATGATGAATCCACCGCTGTGGAGTGGTATTTCAAAAATCAGATGGATAACGGAAGAGTGGAGGAGTTTGACGGCGTGACGGTGGTCGATTGGGACGGTGCAGGGAGGATAAAAAAGCTCAGGGAATACGGCTGCAATATAAATAATTACGACCCATATAGGGACGGCCCAGAGCCGAAGTTCAGAGACGAACCGGCCGTGTGGTTTTGAGCGTGGAAATATGTTGCGGTAAATTAGTTCAGAGGTTATAATCATAGGAGACAATCAGAAAAATAGGAAAACACATGGGAGGTATAGATATGGGCGAAAAACGTCCTGAGAACATGGAGCGCATCACAACGCCGGAGCTGGCGGAGAGGTTTATAGATGAGAAGCTCCGGGAGCTGAAGAATCAGATCGGCGGCGGTAAGGTGCTGCTTGCCCTTTCCGGAGGCGTGGACTCTTCTGTTGTGGCGGCGCTGCTGATAAAAGCTGTCGGAAAACAGCTGGTGTGCGTCCACGTAAACCACGGCCTTCTCAGAAAAGGCGAGCCTGAGCAGGTGGTTCAGGTGTTCCGCGACCAGATGGATGCGAACCTTGTGTATGTTGACGCTGTGGACAGGTTTCTCACAAAGCTTGAAGGAGTGGCAGACCCGGAGACAAAGCGCAAAATCATCGGCGCGGAGTTTATAAGGGTATTTGAGGAGGAGGCCAGGAAACAGGAGGGCATCGAGTTTTTGGCCCAGGGGACCATCTATCCTGATATAATCGAATCCGGCCCTGTTAAAGCCCACCACAATGTGGGCGGCCTGCCGGAAGACATGAACTTTGAACTGGTGGAGCCATTGAAATTCCTCTTTAAGGATGAGGTGCGTGTTGTGGGTAAAGCCCTCGGCCTTCCTGACAGCATGGTGTACCGTCAGCCGTTCCCGGGACCGGGACTCGGTGTGCGCTGCCTTGGCGCCATCACCCGGGACAGGCTGGAGGCGGTGCGTGAGTCCGACGCGATACTCCGTGAGGAGTTTGCAAAAAACGGCCTGGAGGGCAAGGTGTGGCAGTACTTCACTATTGTTCCGGACTTTAAGTCAACAGGCGTCAGGGACGGCAAACGCTCCTTTGACTGGCCGGTTATAATCCGCGCGGTAAATACCCGTGACGCGATGACCGCCACCGTTGAGGACGTGCCATTTGCACTTCTGCAGCACATAACTGACCGTATAACCTCAGAGGTTCCCGGCGTAAACCGCGTGCTCTACGACCTTACCCCAAAGCCGACAGGCACCATCGAGTGGGAGTAATGGCCGGAATGGACGGAGGCCGCATGATACCTAAGTTTTCTCGGTGTCGCATTTGCCCGTGGCATTATTTTGGCATTAAATCTCTCTG
>CALXAF010000092.1 GCA_944386185.1 uncultured Oscillospiraceae bacterium | reverse complement strand
AACCGGGATATGGATATGACGGCGACATGACTTCCGGCGTGGGAAGCTTCGGTTCCGGTGCCGACAACGAGGTGTGGAGTTACGGCGAGGAGTGCTTCGAGATAATGAAGAAGTACCTCTTCATGCGTGAGAGGCTGCGTCCATACATAAAGGAGCAGATGGCCCTCACACATGAGAAGGGCACTCCGATTATGCGGCCGCTGTTCATGGACTTCAGCAAGGACGAAAAGGCTTGGTGCGTGGACGATGAGTACATGTTCGGCCCGTCCATACTGGTGGCCCCGGTTATAAACGAAGGCGAGTTTGCCCGTAAGGTATACCTGCCAGAGGGCGCCAGCTGGACCGATGTCTGGACAGGGAAGAAGTATCAGGGCGGCGAAACCGTGACTGTCGACGCTCCCCTGGACGTTATCCCGCTCTTTACAAAGGATGACGCGGTACTGCCGATCCTTGGGTAATAAATAAAGGTAAGGCAGGTAAATTAAACTTTTGAAGACGGGGCACCGCTTGTGCGGTGTCCCGTCTTCAAAATGCGTATCAAACCTGTAAAGGCAACTGAATAGATGTATTTACAAACTTTGGGAAATGCGATGAATAGAAAAGCAATTCGAAATTCTGAGAGTACCCCTTGACAAGAAGTCTGGACTCGTATTATACTCTCTCAGTACGAATCCGTACTAAAAACGAGGGGGGAGTTATGGAGGTTAGTTACGAGTTTGTAAGGAGGCTTATGTTGGCTACCACCAGGATAGACGAGGCATACTATATGTTTTCAAAAAGACTGGGTGTAAAGGAGAATACCCTGGTTGTGCTCTACGCCATTGACGATGGGAGGCCGCACAGCCAGAAGGAGATATCCGAAAAATGGCTTATCCCAAAGACGACAGTTAATACAAATGTCCACGAACTGGTGCGCGATGGATACGTGGAACTCATCCCTGGGGACAACCCTAAGGAGAAGATAGTATGTCTCACAGAAAAGGGCAGAGAATATACGTCTGATATCCTGGAGAGCGTATATATGGCTGAGGAAGCCGCTATGGACAGTGCGGCAAAAAAATATTCCAGCCAATTCGTAGAGGCGATGGAGTTTTTTGCCTCTAAACTATGCGAGGAATTTGAAAAGAGCAAGA
This sequence comes from uncultured Oscillospiraceae bacterium, assembly GCA_944386185.1. GTDB lineage: Bacteria > Bacillota > Clostridia > Oscillospirales > Oscillospiraceae > RUG626. The sequence goes on along the minus strand of CALXAF010000092.1, from coordinate 13,727 downwards.
TAAAATGAAAGGAATGTAAAAAAGAAAAACACATATGAATTCGCATACGCTTTTCGCAACGACAAAACCGGTAAAATTATTTTTCTTTGCCGCTGTACCAGGGGCTGTAAGTATGCTGGCCTCGGCGTTGTACAGCATGATAGACGGGATATTTGTGGGACGGATACTGGGGGATACGGCCTTTGCCGGACTCAACCTGGCGATGCCGTTTGTTATAATAAACTTTGCCTTGGCAGACCTTATAGGCGTTGGGGCTTCGGTGCCCATATCTATAAACTTGGGTCGGAAAAACGAGCATGAGGCCAGGAACATATTCACCTGTGCCGTACTTATGATAGTGGCGGCGGGAATAGTGGTGGGGACTATACTATACCTGCTGGCTCCGGCGCTCATGAGGCTGATGGGCGCGGAAGGGGATTTCGCTCAGGCGGCCACACAGTATCTGAGGGTCTACGCCATATGCTCGCCTGTGACAACCATAGTCTTTGCCATGGACAACTTCCTGCGCATATGCGGGAAGGTCAGGTTCAGCATGTTCCTGAATATCCTGATGTCCGGCCTCAGTGCCGGTTTTGAGTTCCTGTTCCTTTTTGTGTTCAGGTTCGGTGTATGGGGTGCTGCGCTGGCGACATGCCTTGGCATGTTCATATGCGCGATGATTGCCTTTAGCCGCCTCGCCGGTGGAAAACTGCTGCTGCACTTTGTAAAGCCGAAGTTCAGGCTCTCTATGATAAAACAGATAGTTGCATGTGGGAGCCCTACATTCTTAAATAATTTGGCGGGACGTATAACGTCTATTGTCATGAATGCCATCCTGGTGCGGCTGGGCGGGCAGAATGCGGTTAATGTCTATGGAGTGCTCATGTATGCCGACAGCTTTATACAGCCGATAATGTACGGCTCAATCGACTCCCTGCAGCCGGCCGTTGGCTACAACTGGGGCGCGGGGAATTACTCGCGTGTCCGCGCTATAGAGAAATGCTGCTATGTGGCGGCGGCTGTCATATCCGCAGTATCTGCTGCGCTGACGCTGCTGATCCCCGCACAGATTACAAGGCTCTTTATGGGAGACGCTTCGCCGGAGTTCATGGAGGAGTGTGTTCACGCGCTGCGCCTCTTCAGCATTACCTATCTGACACGCTGGTTTGGATTTGCCACCCAGAGTTATATGATCGCGGTGGAGAAACCGATGCCGGCTTCGTTGATCTCTGTGTCAACGGCTCTCGTTTTCCCAATGCTCCTTATGCTTGCCCTGTGGCCTCTGGGGCTTACAGGAGTGTGGCTTAATTTCGCGGGCACATCATTCTTTGCGGCGGTTCTTGCTGCCGCTATACTCAGATGGCAGAGGAAGGACATTATGAGGCCTGATGCACCAGCAAAAAGTGAATAATTATCGACCAGCATTCAGAGCCTGTCATGTTGTGACAGGCTCTGAAACCTTTTGTAACATATTTTTACTGTTAAAATCACCGAAATAGTTGCATAAAAATAGAAAATATATTATAATAAATAACCTAATCGTAGTAACTTAATCGTAGATCCCACATAGATCTACATACCGGATAGTATTGGTTGAGAATGATATACGGGGCGGGTCCGGTCTTAACACCCACTGCGGCGTATTGGAGGTCGAAGCTGTTATGCGGAGATTAACTGTGATAATTCTGCTCCTCATTGCCCTTGCGGCGATGACGGTGCTGTCGGGGGCGGCTGCTCCTGGCGCGAGTGGAGAGATAGCAATACTTTTTACAGGTGATGTAGCTGAAAACAGCCAGGATAAGATAGGCTATGCGGGAGTTTCGTCACTTAAAGAAAGCCTGGAAGAAGATTATGGCTCTGGATGGGTAACGCTGATAGATGCAGGGGATTCTCTTGGAGGACACGCACTTGATGCCCTTTCAGACGGAGAGTATACGGCAAAACTCATGGAGCTTGCCGGCTATGATATTGCTGTGCCGGGGAGAATGGAATTTGCCTATGGGATCGGCCGCCTGCGTGAGATTTCTGAGATGACCAGCTTCGCGTATCTGAGCTGTAATTTTGTGGACGTTGAGACTAATATGAATGTCCTTCCGCCGTATGAGATAGTGAGTTATGGTACGGAAAATGTAGGATATATCGGAATTACATCGCCCGAGTCATTTGAAAGTATGGAGTTACAGGCTGCTTCCGACCAGAGTGTTGAAGAAAAATACAGCCTGTGCCAGGGGGATAATGGGCAGACGCTTTACGGCAAAGTGCAGCAGGTGATAGACACGGTAAAAATGGCCGGCGCTGACTATGTGGTGGCCGTGGGAAATTTGGGAGATACGGAGGATTATTGGTCCGCTGAGAGCATTATAGAGAATACTTCGGGAATAGATGTGTTTATTAACGGTCACGGCGAGGGCGCGGATTCCGGCGAGATCAGCGATAAGAACGGAGAGGGCGTGCTTCTTGCCATATATGAGGGCGGCCTTGACAGTGTTGGCATAGTGACTATAGATACTGTCACAGGCACGATTTCCGCCGATACTGTGGACGAGTGGGAGGACCGCGACCGCAGTGTTACAGATGGGATAGAGGATCTGCGGGATCAGTACACCAGGACGTATTCCGGTGCGATTGCGCTGGCAAAGGCAGACCTGGTGGCGGGAGAAGCTGAGGACACAGACCTTGTAAGAAGCCAGGAGACAAACCTGGGGGATCTGTGCGCTGACGCCTACAGGAGTGAGACGGGCGCTGACGCGGCTATCGTCGCTGGAAGCTGCTTCTGCCGCGGCATTGCTGCGGGGCAAATTACACGCGATGATGTGCTTGGTGCCGTTTCAGAGACAGAGGTGCTGTTTGTCGCTGAACTTAGCGGACAGCAGATACTTGATATTTTAGAACTTGGCGCCGCTGAATCTCCAGAACCATCGGACAGTTTTACACAGGTGTCGGGACTCAGGTACTCTATTGACACATCGATACCTTCACCGGTGAGTTTTGATGAAGACAGCGGGGAGTGGACAATAGAAGGTGAGCGGCGAATTGGAGGCGTGGAGATAGGCAGCGAACCTCTCGACGCTAATGAGATGTACACTGTTGCGCTGAGTGGAAGCTTCATAATTGAAGCCATAGATGGTATAGATCAGGGCGAAGAGTACACTGAGGCCGATTCCACAGGCGGAGAGGCACTGGTCAGGTATATAAGGGATACGCTCCGCGGGGATCTGAGCGGGTATCAGGATCCGGAGGGACAGGACAGGATAGCCTTTGTGAGCACGGAAGAAGTCGGAGATGCTGGAACAGCGCAGCAGGAGAGCGTATACTATGTGGTCAGGATAGGCGACAGCCTTTGGGGCATAGCCAAGAGGGAACTGGGGAGCGGTTCCAGATGGGTGGAGATTTATGAGACAAACAGGGACAGCATAGCGAGTCCTGAACTCATATATCCTGGAATGGAGCTTTTGATGCCTTGAAAATATGATCTTGCCCTCCCGGATAGATTATTCGGGAGGGCCGACTTGTATATAAATCCAGGCGCATATTAGTCAAAGAGACGATTACCAAAGTTGGATAAATATAAAAACTGTGACCAAATCGCCTTGCCAAGGAGATAAAAAGCGTCTATAATATGAATGTTGTGTGATGTCTGGTCCAAAGGCGGAAAAGGGAGTGGTGATGGCACTTTCCCCGTATATATGGGCCGGACGTTCTGATTTTTAGGCGCAAATATTATTCTATTGGGAAATTGGGATAGGATCTATGGCTAGTAAATATATTTTCGTCACAGGCGGCGTGGTATCCGGACTTGGCAAGGGGATAACGGCCGCGTCATTAGGCCGCCTTTTAAAAGCCAGGGGCTTGAAAGTCGCGGCGCAGAAGCTGGATCCGTATATAAATGTGGATCCTGGCACAATGAGCCCATACCAGCACGGAGAGGTCTTTGTTACCGAGGATGGGGCGGAGACAGATCTGGATCTGGGACACTATGAACGGTTCATAGATGAGGATCTGAACCGGTTCTCCAACTTGACGACGGGTAAAGTGTATGCCAACGTAATAGGTAAGGAGCGCCGTGGGGAGTACCTGGGAAGCACAGTACAGGTGATACCACACGTCACAGACGAGATAAAGGAGTTTATCTACAGCGTAGGCAAAAAGACTAACGCCGATATTGTTATCACAGAGATCGGCGGCACCGCAGGAGATATTGAGAGCCAGCCGTTCCTTGAGGCGATACGCCAGGTGGGACACGAGGTGGGGCGCGGGAACGCCCTGTACATACATGTGACCCTGGTGCCGTATCTGAAGGCGTCGGGTGAACATAAGTCCAAGCCGACCCAGCACTCCGTAAAGGAACTCCAGGGAATGGGTATAAACCCGGATATAATAGTCCTCAGGTGTGATGAACATATCACAGATGAGAGCATATTCAAAAAGATCGCCCATTTCTGTAACGTCAAGCCAGACTGCGTAATCGAGAACGTGACCCTGCCGGTGCTTTATGAGGCGCCGCTTATGCTTGAAAAAGAGAATTTTTCGTCAGTTGTGTGCAGGGAACTGGGGATAGAGGCGCCAGCGCCGGATCTTTCTGAGTGGTCAGCGCTGGTTGAAAGGATAAAGGGACTGGAGAGAACTGTTACCATTGGAATTGTGGGGAAGTATATGCAGCTCCACGACGCGTATCTGTCTGTGTCTGAGGCCCTCCGCCACGCGGGATATGCCCTGAACGCCAAGGTGGATATACGGTGGATAGACTCAGAGAACATTGAAAGGGAAAACGCCCGGCAGGTTCTGGGAGAGCTTGATGGCATACTTGTCCCGGGGGGATTTGGCTCGAGAGGCATTGAGGGCATGGTGCTGGCAGCTGAGTATGCCAGAAGCAATAACGTGCCGTATCTGGGAATATGCTTAGGTATGCAGGTGGCAGTTATCGAGTTCGCGCGTAATGTCCTGGGCTGGCAAGACGCTAATTCCCGGGAATTTGACCAGGATTCCCCCCACAAGGTCATAGACTTCATGGCGGGACAGAGTGACAGCATAGATAAGGGCGGCACGCTCCGCCTTGGAAGCTGGCCTTGCCATATAAAAACGGGGACTACAATGGAGCGCTGCTACGGCACGCAGATAATAAATGAACGCCACCGTCACCGCTATGAATTCAACAATGACTTCCGAGCGGATATGGAGGGAGCGGGGCTCACGATCAGCGGAACATCACCGGACGGAGCCCTGGTAGAAACTATAGAACTTACTGAGAAGGACTTTTTTGTGGGTGTACAGTATCACCCGGAATTTAAGAGCCGTCCCAACAGGGCGCATCCTCTGTTCTCAGGCTTTGTGGGAGCGTCGCTGGGCCGAGCGGAAAGGAAATAATATATGTGTGGTATCGTAGGCTTCACCGGCAGCCGCCAGGCAGCGCCGATCCTTCTGGAGGGACTCAAGAGACTTGAGTACCGGGGATATGACTCAGCGGGAGTAGCGGTTTTGGACAGCGGGGATATCTCAGTGGTGAAAACCAGGGGCATGATAAAGAACCTGTGTGAGATGACCCACGATGGAGCTGATGTAAAGGGATGTATCGGCGTCGGACATACACGCTGGGCCACCCATGGGGTGCCGAATGACGTAAACGCCCATCCGCATCTTTCGAATAACGGGAGATTTGCGGTGGTGCACAACGGAATTATCGAGAATTACGCCCAGCTTCGTGAGGAACTTATATCCAGCGGTATAAAGTTCAAGAGCGACACCGACACCGAGGTTGTGGCGCATCTTTTGGAGTATTATGGTGATGAGGACGCCAAGGTGGCGGTGATGAAGACTGCCGCCAGGCTGAAGGGTTCCTATGTGCTGGGCGTACTGTGCAATGACGGCCGGCTGTTTGCCATTAGGGAGTCCGGGCCTCTCATATTGGGTATCGGCGTGGGCGAGAATTACTTTGCATCAGACGTGACGGCCCTTATTGCCCACACCAAGAATGTCATCTATCTCGATGACGGGGAGTTTGCCGAGCTGACTCCGGATAAGATAACCGTATATGATTGCACAGGATCGCCGGTCACAAAACCGGTGTCCAGGGTCGTATGGGATGTGGAGGCCGCGGAGAAGGGCGGGTATGAGCACTTTATGCTCAAGGAAATAATGGAGCAGCCCCGCGCCCTGAAGGCCACCATAGAGCCCAGAATCAAGGATGGCAGGATCGTTCTTGAGGAGCTGGGGCTAACAGACGAGGAACTGCGTGACGTGAATAAGATCGTCATAACGGCCTGTGGCTCAGCAAGTTACGCTGGTCAGGTAGGACGGTATGTGATAGAGGAGCTGTGCCGTATCCCTACACAGGTGGAAGTGGCCAGTGAACTGCGTTACAGAGGCCCAATAGTCGACAGCCACACCCTGCTTATCGCAGTGTCCCAGTCCGGTGAGACTGCCGACACCATAGCGGCGATACGCGAGTGCAAGGAGAAGGGCGCCAGGACCATGGCGATAGTCAACGTGGTGGGCAGCACCATCGCCAAACTGGTGGATCACGTGGTGTATACCTGGGCCGGCCCGGAGGTTGCCGTGGCCACAACCAAGGGATACACAACCCAGGTAGCAATACTTGATATGCTGGCTATATACCTGGCGGATAAGCTGGGGAGGATAGATAAGGAGCGCTACGACCAGCTCCTGGGTGACCTTCAGGAGATACCCTCTAAGATACAGCGGGCGATAGACCTTAACACACACGTCCAGTATCTGGCGGAGAGATACTATCAGAACAGGGCCATATACTTTATAGGCCGCAACCTGGACTACGCCTCGTGCATGGAGGGGTCGCTGAAGCTCAAGGAGATATCGTATATATTCGCCGAGGCGTACCCTGCCGGGGAGCTGAAGCATGGTACGATAGCACTTATCGAGTCCGGCTCACCTGTGGTGGCGCTGGCCTGCTATGAGAGGCTCTTTGACAAGATGGTCAGCAATATTGAGGAGATAAAGGCCCGTGGGGCCAAGGTGCTGGCAGTCGCCCTTGAGGGTGACAAGAGGATAGTGTCTCAGGCGGACGACTTTATACTGATACCAAGGTCCGACCCGCTGCTGGTACCTATAGCGGAGATAATACCCCTGCAGCTCTTCGCCTACTATGTGGCGAAGGCAAATGGCTGCGATATAGATAAACCGAAGAACCTTGCAAAATCTGTGACAGTGGAATAGAGAAGGGAGCGCCAATGAAGGACAGATACGAGAATCCCCTTTGCAGCCGGTACTCATCAAAGAGGATGCAGTACATTTTTTCGCCTGATTTCAAGTTCTCCACCTGGCGGCGGCTGTGGGTGGCGCTGGCTGAGAGCGAGCGTGAGCTGGGACTGAATATCACTCAGGAGCAGATAGATGAGATGCGGGAGCATATTGACGATATCGACTACGAGCTCGCCGCCCAGTATGAGCACAAGCTCCGTCACGACGTTATGGCCCATGTGCACACATATGGCGATGCCTGTCCCAAGGCAAAGCCTATCATACACCTGGGAGCAACCTCCTGCTACGTTGGGGACAATACCGACATCATCCAGATGAAGGAGGGCCTCATCCAGATAAAGACGCTCCTGGTGAACGCTATTGACTCGCTCCAAAAATTCGCCCGTGAGAACAAGGATGTGCCAACCCTTGCCTACACCCATTTCCAGGCGGCACAGCCCACAACAGTTGGAAAGCGTGCCACACTGTGGATACAGGATTTGCTGATGGACTATGAGAGGCTGGAGTATGAACTTAGCCACTTGAGGCTCCTGGGCTGCAAGGGCACCACCGGCACAGGGGCAAGCTTCTTAGAACTCTTCAAGGGCGACAGGGAGAAGGTAAAGGCCGTTGAGGAAAAGATCGCCCAGAAGATGGGCTTTGACAGCTGTATGCCAGTATCCGGACAGACTTACTCCAGAAAAGTGGACTCCTTTGTGCTGAACGTCCTGGCAGGAATTGCACAGAGCGCCGCCAAGATGGCAACAGACATAAGGCTGCTGGCACACATGAAGGAGTTTGATGAGCCCTTTGAGACTAATCAGATAGGTTCCTCTGCCATGGCTTACAAGCGCAACCCAATGCGCTGTGAGCGTGTAGTGAGCCTGGCCAGATATATCATGAACGATGCCAAGAACGCGGCCGACACGGCCGCCGCCCAGTGGCTTGAGCGGACTTTGGATGACTCAGCCAACAGGCGCATCTCCATACCGGAGGCTTTCCTGGCCACCGACGCCATACTGACACTCATTATAAATGTCATCTCAGGAGGCAGGATATACCCGAAGGTCATGGAGAAACATCTGCGCGAGGAGCTGCCGTTTATCGCCAGTGAGAACATACTGATGGATGCCGTCAGCCGCGGCGGTGACAGGCAGGAGTTGCACGAGGCCATACGCCAGTATTCACAGAAGGCAGCCGCCAGAGTGAAGCTGGAGGGCGGGGACAATAACCTGTTGGACATGCTTCTGGAGGACGAGCGCTTCGGCCTCACCAGGGAGTCACTTGAGGAGACACTGGATGTGCGTAAGTTTGTAGGGTGCGCCCCGTGGCAGACTGAGGATTTCCTTGAGCAGTATGTGAAGCCGGTCATTGATGATAACAGAGAACTTCTGGGAGTCGACGCCCAGGTACAGGTTTAAGGAGGATAAAAATGCTAACTGCTGTCGTAGGTATAAACTGGGGCGATGAGGGAAAGGGCCGCATGGTGGACCTTCTCAGCGCCAGATACGATATAGTCAGCCGCTACCAGGGCGGCAACAACGCGGGCCACACCGTTGTGAATGACAAGGGCAAGTTTATACTCAACCTGCTGCCCTCCGGAATACTCCGGGACGAGACAGTGAACGTGATGGGCCCGGGGATGGTCATAGATATAGAGCACCTGACCCATGAGATTGAGTCCCTGCGTGAGAAGGGCATACGCATAGATCCATCACGCCTCGTGATAAGCGACAGGGCCACAATATGCATGCCGTACCACAAGATGATGGATATCCTGGAGGAGGAGCGGCTTGCGGATAAGAAATTCGGCTCTACACGCCGCGGTATAGCGCCTGTCTACGCGGATAAGTATATGAAGAAGACACTGCGAATGGGAGATCTTCTCCATCCGGAGGCGCTCAGGGACAAGATAGCAGACATAGTGGAGTGGAAGAACCTGACTGTGACGGGCGGATACAAGCATGAGGCGGTGGACCCAGAGGAAATGTATAACTGGGTCATGGAGTACGGCGAGCACTTCAGTGATTATATCAAGGACACCACCACATATCTCACCAACGCCATAAAGGCCGGAAAGAGTGTGATGTTTGAGGCCCAGCTGGGGGCCCTCCGGGATATAGATTTCGGAATTTACCCATACACCTCATCATCCTCCGTTATAGCCGCCTACGCGCCCATTGGCGCCGGGATACCGGCCCAGAAGCTTGATAACATAGTGTGAATAATGAAAGCATACTCCAGCTGTGTTGGAGAGGGCCCATTCACCTGCGAGATGTTTGGGGAAGAGGCGGAGGCCCTGAGGGCCGCCGGCGGCGAGTACGGCGCCGCTACAGGCCGTCCCAGAAGGGTGGGGGGATTTGACGTGGTGGCCTCCCGCTACGGCGTGCTGGTCCAGGGCGCCACTGAGATCGCCCTCACAAAGCTGGACGTGCTGAGCTATCTGGACAAGATACCAGTCTGCGTAAAGTACGATGTGAACGGCCAGCTCCGTGACGACTTCCCAACGGGCGTAGAGCTTGACGCCGCAAAGCCGGTATACGAGTATCTGCCCGGCTGGAAGCAGGATATCTCCGGCTGCAGGAGCTTTGAGGAGCTGCCAAAGGCCGCCCAGGACTATGTGAAGTACATCGGTGAAGTCACCGGATGCCATATAAAATATGTCTCTGTCGGAGCCGGCAGGGAAGAATACTTTGAAATGTGAGGGCAAAGATATGGAAAAACGCGAGCAGCTCTATGAGGGTAAGGCCAAAAAGGTCTATTCCACCGACGATCCCGAACTCCTTATAGTCTCTTATAAGGACGACGCCACGGCTTTCAACGGCCTGAAAAAGGGGACGATAGCCGGAAAAGGCGCCATAAATAACCGTATGACAAACAACATCATGCGCCGCCTGGAGGAGGCCGGGGTGCCGACCCACTATGTGGAGGAGCTGAGCGACAGGGAGACCGTGGTAAAAAAAGTCTCTATAGTGCCGCTTGAGGTGATAATCCGCAATATCTCCGCCGGTTCATTCGCAAAGCGCTACGGAGTGGATGAGGGCATCGTATTTGACGAGCCGACCATTGAGTTCTCCTATAAGAACGACGACTTGGGTGACCCGCTTATCAACGACTACCACGCTGTGGCCCTGAAGCTGGCCACCTGGGAGGAGATAGAGCTCATCAAAAAGTACGCCTTCAAGGTAAACGACCTGCTGAAAGGATTCATGAAGGAGATAGGTATAGATCTGGTGGACTTCAAGCTGGAGTTCGGAAAGACCTCTGACGGGACAATTATCCTGGCAGACGAGATATCCCCAGACACTTGCCGCTTCTGGGATGAGAAGACCCATGAGAAGCTTGACAAGGACCGCTTCAGAAGGGATCTGGGCGGCGCTGAGGATGCCTACCAGGAGGTAATGCGCAGGCTTATGGGTGAGTAAAGCCCTATCGCAGATTTTGTTTGATACACTGAATGCCTCCGGCAGAGCCGGAGGCATTTTCAGGCTGTGGGGCTTTGTGAAGGGAGAGGGGACTACATGATGTGTTCCTCGACGCAGTCGTCCAGGACACGCATACCCATCTTCTTCTGTGATCCCACACGGTACTTGGCTATGCCTGTGGAGTCGTACCTGGGGCACAGCCGCTTTTCAGGGTCAAGTCGCAGGCTCTCAGCCATATCCATGCCTCGCGGCGTTGGGGATGGGATGGGAGCTTTATTCTTCTTTTTTGACACGCAGATCACCCCGAAAATATTTTTTCCGTATGGTGAGCTGATATAACTTGAATTTGAAGCCGATAGAGAAAATTTCTGCCAATATTTTATTGGCGTATGGAGGGCAGCATGGAGATCAGGGCCTATGACTACCTGCCAGAGGAAGCAAAGCGCATCCGTGAGGATGTATTTGTGACAGAGCAGGGGTTTGATGACGAGTTTGACGAGATAGACGGCAGAGCCGCACACCTTATAGCCTATGTGAATGGGATAGCCGCCGGCACATGCCGAATTTTTGCCGGCAGCGAGCCGGGAGAGTTCATCCTTGGGCGGCTGGCCGTTTTAAAGGATCAGCGGGGATCCGGCCTGGGAGCGGCACTTATAGCCGGGGCAGAGGGCGAGGCCCGCCGCCGCGGAGGCAGGGTGATACGCCTCCATTCCCAGCTGCAGGCGGAGCCGTTTTATAAAAAGCAGGGGTATACGCCATACGGGGATGTGGAGCCAGAGCAGGGCCGCCCTCACATCTGGATGGAGAAGAAAATTTAACATATCGGCTCGGCCGGAGGATACGGCAGATAGAGGCCAAGGCCATGAGGAAACTGCGCTGTCCCTCCCGCTCAAAGAAGCTGATTTTTTGGACTATAGGTCAATGGGGCGGTGTCACCGGCAGGCGGCAAAATCAAAGGTCGTCCACCAGAGCCGTGCTCTTGGCGTAGGCAGTACTCTTAGCTTCAAAGAAGTCTGTCTTTACCATATTGGCGTTGGAATACTGGCTGACCCATGCCATGTTCTCAGGCTCCTTGTCGTATCCCTCATAGAGCGTACCGTAGCCCAGGCCGGACCAGCGCAGGTTGCCCAGGTACTTTATGTAGTCGGCGACCATGTCCCGAGTGAGGCCGGGGATGTCGTCCCCGATGACATAGTGGCCCCAGGCGATCTCCTGGCGCACACCCTCATCCAGCATCTCCCGCAGGGTCTGGATATTCTCGGGGGTGAACAGCTCCGGGTTCTCCTTTTGCAGCTCGTGGATGATATTCCGGAAGAGCCACAGGTGGGTGTTCTCGTCCCGGTTTATATAGCGTATCTCCTGGGCGGAACCGGGCATCTTACCCATGCGGGCCAGGTTGTAGAAGAACATAAAGCCGGAATAGAAGTAGATCCCCTCCAGGATGTAGTTTGCCATCATAACCTTCAGCAGGGTGACGGCGTCCTTGTGGAGCTGGAACTCGTTATAGAGGTCGCCGATGAAGGTGTTGCGGCGCAGCAGGTGCTCATCCGTCTTCCACTGGTAGAGGATGTCGTCACGCTCTGTGGGGGAGCAGATGGTGTCCAGCATGTAGCTGTAGCTCTGGCTGTGTACGCACTCCTGGAAGGTCTGGATGTTAAGGCACAGGTTCACCTCGTTGGCGGTGACATACTCGCCGATACAGGGCAGGTTAGCCGTCTGGATAGAGTCCAGGAACACAAGGAAGCTGAGGATCTTGTCGTATGCTGTGCGCTCTGGGACGGACAGGTTTGGGTAGTCCTTCACGTCCTGTGCCAGGTTTATCTCCTCCGGGATCCAGAAGTTGTTCATGGCCTGGCGGTACCAGTCGCTGACCCAAGGGTAGCGCATGTTGTTGAAGTCGTTAAGGTTTGTGGTGTTGCCGCCGATCATCCGGCGAAGGCGCACCTCGGTGTCGCCAGTGGGGTTAAAAAGAGGCTTTCTCTTAAGTTCTGCCATGGGTCTTTCTCTCCTTTCCCGCGCTCAGGAGGCGCAGCTCTCGCACTCCTCAACCTCAAGGGACTTGGAGCGCACATAGTATATTGTCTTGACTCCCTTTTCCCAGGCCAGAAGATAGAGCTCCAGCACCTGGCGCATTGTGAAGTCGTTTGTGATATAGAGATTCATGCTCTGAGCCTGATCCACGTGGCGCTGGCGCACGCCGCAGGCCCGCACGCTCCAACTCTGATCGATGAGGTGGGCGTTCTTGTAGTACCAGTAGGTGGCGGGGCTGAGCTCCGGAGCCACACGGGGGAGCATGCTGCCCTTCTTTTCCTCCAGGAAGAAGCGGTTCATCACCGGGTCCAGCCCGGCGGTGGTGCCCGCTAGGATGCTGGTGCTGGAGGTGGGAGCGATGGCCAGCAGGTAGGCGTTGCGCATACCCTGCCGAGCCACAGTTTCGGCCAGCTCCCGCCACTCAGGGGAATTATAATTGCGCTTTTCAAAGTAGGCACCCGTCTGCCAGTCGCTGCCGGCAAAGAACTCATAGCTGCCCTTTTCGGCGGCCAGGGCGGCGGAGGCAGATATGGCAGCGTAGTTTATCCGCTCAAAAACATCGTCCACAAAGTCAAGGTGCTCCTGGCTCTCCCACTGTATACCCCGCTTTGCCAGCATGTGGTGGTAGCCGCTGACCCCCAGGCCGATGCTGCGGTAGCGGTGGTTTGTGAGCTTGGCGTAGGGCAGGGGATAGAAATTCAGGTCTATCACATTGTCCAGCGCCCGCACCACTGTGGCCACCAGGTCACGCAGGTAGGCGTCATCCTCCACCGGGATATTGCCCAGCACCAGTGAGGCCAGGTTGCACACCACCAGCTCACCAGGGCGTGTGGTGGTGACCACCACCGTGTCCCCGTCCCGGGTCTGGATCTCGGTGGATACGCTCTCGATGGGAGCCATGTTTTGGGCGATCTCAGTGCACAGGTTGGAGCAGTAGATGATGCCCTTGTGGCCGTTGGGGTTGGCCCGGTTCACCGTGTCCCGGTTGAAGGTGAAGGGGGTGCCAGTCTCCACGGAGGACTTGAGCACCAGCCGCACTACGTCCTTTATTGTGACTGTGCGCTTTGATATGCGGGGGTC